>CAZQMY010000574.1:0-3480 GCA_964594405.1 uncultured Spirochaetaceae bacterium
CGCCGGCAGAGGGGCTTCTCGCTGAGCGTGATCATGGCCGTGGTGGTGGTGCTCGGCCTGATGATGGCGATCGTGCTGCCCAACGTCGGCGCCAACCGCTCCGCGAAGCTCGAGCAGCAGGCCATGACGCTGGCGGGTCTGCTCGAGCTGGCTCGAGAGCGGGCCGTGATGACCCGGACGCCCCATCGCGTGCTGCTCGACCTGCCCGAGAGCAGCTTCCAGCTGGAGTGGTACGTCACCGAGGCCCGGGCCTTCGGTGAAGAGCCGGAGGAGACCGGGCCTGCGCCCGGGAGCGATGTCTACGCGTACGGCGCCGAGGAGGTCTCGCTGCTGCCTCCCAAGGGCGACGAGCGCGACTACTACCCGGTACCGAACCGCTTCGGAAAGCTCGAGTACCTGGATCCGGACTTCTACTTCGAGGGCGTCCAGACGCCCGAGGGCTGGCTGGAGCGCGGGACCGTGAAGGTGGTCTTCCAGGTCGACGGCACGAGCGACTTCGCGGAGGTGGTGATCAACGACGCCTGGGACAACAGCATCTCCATCGACGTGCAGCCTCTCCTCGATCGCGTCCGGGTCTCGTTCAATCATGACTCCTGAGCCGAGCACCGCGAACGGGCGCGCCCAGCGCGGCTTCTCCCTCCTCGAGGTGCTCGCGGCGGTGTTGATCCTCGCCATCTGGTTCGTGCCGCTGCTCGCGACGGGCATCCACAGCGCCGCCCGGGAGGGCCTGTCGCAGCGCATCATCGAGGCGGGTCAGATTGCGGATCAGAAGATCGCGGAGTACGAGGAGATCTTCGCGAGCGGCACCGTGCCCGACTTCGAGGAGAACGTCGAAGAGCTCGACTACTACGTCATCGAGTACAGCGTGACGCCCTTCGCTGAGTTCTCGGGCCAGGTCGGCCCTCAGCGCGTGGATCCGGGACCGAACGGCAACCTCCCGCCCATGCCCGACATGCTCGCCAGCGAGATGCCGGGCTTCGTGCGTCATCTCCGGCGCGTGGACGTGATGGTGAGCTGGTACGAGGGCGTCGAGGAGATGCGGAGCGTCCATCGCACGACCTTCGGATTCGACCAGGAAGGGGCGCAGGAGGCGATGGAGCGCATGGCGGGGGCCGGCGGCGGCGGCTCCACCGCAGACGATTCCCGCGACGATGACCAGAGTGCCGATGAGCGCGATCCGCGGGCGGAGCAGGATGCCCGCGACGTTGCCGACGACGAGGATCTGGACCCGTGAGCCAGGCGTCCCGACATCGCGCTCGAGGAGGCTTCACGCTGATCGAGGTGCTCGCCTCCGTGGTGCTCACCGCCATCGTGATGGCCGTGGCCGTCTCGATCTACATCGACTTCTCCGACCAGGCCGGCCGCGCCGAGGAGCGCGTGCGCCAGTCGCTGCACCGCAGCGCGGTCCTCGATCGCATCGCCCGCGACATGCAGGGCGCCACCCTCCAGAAGAAGCCGGATTCCGTCGATCCGCTCTACCACCCCTGGATCTTCGTCGCGGACTCCGACTACGCGCCCGCCGGCTCGGACCGCGTGAAGTTCATCAGCCGAAGCCAGATCGCGCAGGGCAGCGAGGGCGGCAACGGCGGGCTCGTCACCATCGCCTACTTCCTTCGGCCCGACGAGGACGCGGAGGGCGCGTTCGATCTCTACCGATGGTCCTCGCCCGGGCTGCCCGCGGGCGGGGATCGAGAGTTCCCCACCGCGGAGGACGAGCGAAGCCTGCTGCTCGGCGAGGGCGTCGCGCTCTTCCAGATGCGCTTCCTCAGCGCCGAAGGCGAGTGGGCGGAGAGCTGGGACTCGACGCAGCTGGTGGAGAGCAGCGAGCTCCCGGCCTCGGTGGAGATCGAGGTGGCGCTCCGCTCCGAAGACGAGGACGAGAGCGACACCTTCGGTCAGGCGCTCTTCTCGGGTGGCGGAGATCTGGAGAGCGAGAAGACCATGCGCCGCGTGATCCTGCCCGTCCAGCCGATCGACATTGCCGAGATGATCGCCAAGCGCAACGAGGCCGAGGCGAGTCGCAACAACGACACCAGCGGCCTGCTCGCGGGCGAGGCCGGAGACAGCGACTTCAATCCGGACGACTTCAGCCTCGACGACCTCCCGCCGAGCTGTGCGGGGGGCATGAATCCGGCTTGCGAGGCCCAGCTGCGCGGCCAGCTCGGTGACTCGGTGGTCGACGAGGCACTGCAGAGGTTGCCGATGCCATGAAGGATGGCTGGCGCAATGAACGCGGCGTCGTGCTGCCGCTGGTGCTGATCATCGGGCTCCTGCTCTCGGCGGCCGTCTTCACCTTCGTGCGCCGCAGCACCATGGACGCGATGATCATCCAGAATCGCGAGACCTCCGCGGCGCTGGAGTCCCTCGCACGCGGCGGAGCCCAGATCGGCATGGCGATCGTGCTGCAGGATCGGCTGGCCAAGGACCTCGCCCAGGGATCAGCCAAGGGCAGCCCCGGCACCACCCTCGACGACCTCTGGGCGCGGGTGGGCGGCAGCCAGCTCGAAACCGACTGGGGGGCCACGCTGCGTCTGGACATCATCGACGCGGGCGCCCGCCTGAACCTCAACAGCCTCGTCCCCATCGGCCGCGAGGGCGCCGAGGCGAAGCCCGACGAGTCCGCTGAGAACTTCGTGGCCGAGTTCCTCGAGCGCGTGATCACCGAGCAGGAGCTCGAGAACAGCGAGAAGACATACGACTACCGCGAGCTCGCCCAGAATCTGCTCGACTACATCGACAGCGACGATACCCGCCTCGGCGCCGGCGGTGACGAGAACGACTGGTACCTCTCGCAGAATCCGCCGATCCGCCCGGCCAACGGCCCCATGACGAGCGTGGAGGAGCTCGGCATGGTGCAGGGCTTCGACCAGAATCTCGTCGACGCCCTGCGCCCCTACCTGACGGTCTATCCCCTGCTCGGCGCCACCGGAATCAACATGAACACCGCGCCGCCCCACGTGCTCGGCCTGATCTACTACGGCCCCAACGAGCGCCGGCGACTGGCGGACGAGACTCAGGTCGGGGACATCATGCGGGCCCGCGAGAACGGCCAGGTCGTCTGCACCCGGGATGAGGTGCCGGATCGCTCGATCTGCGTCTCGCTCGGTGAGGTGGGCCTGAGCGAAGGCAGCATCTTCCCCGAAGAGCCGATGCCGATGCACAGTCGGGTATTCACCGTGCGTTCGGAAGCCTCCATGGACGAGGTGCGCCGGGTGGTGGAGGTGAACATCGACGTCTCCGACCGGGCGGAGCCGTTCCTGCTATCCTGGCGGATCGAGTGATCGGGCCAGGACCATCGAACGCCCGCGTGCAGCCGGAGCGAAGGTCGAGTCGAAGGTTGAATCAAAGGTCGAGTCAAAGGTCGAGTCAGAGGACGGGAGACCCGAGAGACCCACCATGCCCATCATGAAGAACGTCCTGGGGCTCGACCTCGGCAGCCATACCTTCATGGCCGTTTAGCTGCGCCAGACCATGCGCGGC
>CAZQMY010000575.1:0-3471 GCA_964594405.1 uncultured Spirochaetaceae bacterium
GAATTGTCAAACTGCTACTGCCTCCCCGGCAGAGCCGGGGGGTCTCCTGGGTTGGTCTAGAGTCCGCTGATCCCCTCGCTCTCGCTGGCGCCGTCCAGGTGCACGGTGCAGCCGAAGAGCGAGACCTCGTGCGGCGGAACCGCCTGGAAGATCGTCAGCGCGGTGTTCCCGAAGGCGAGCGGCGGACCGTCGTCGCCCGTCCTCGACACGTGGGCGGGCAGCGAGAGGAAGCGGTTCGCGATGGAGTGGCAGACCAGACCGTGGGTGACCACTGCGATGTGTCCCGCCGTCGTGGACGCCGCCCCGAGGATGCGCTCGAAGGCGCGATCGACGCGGGCGTGGAAGTCGCCCCAGCTCTCGCCGCCGGGCGGGACGTAGGCCGGCGCGTGCGGGTTCAGTCCGAGATCCGCGTAGGCGGTTCCACGGATCTCGCCGTAGTTCCGCTCCTGGAACACCGGGTCGTACTCGATCTCGAGGCCCGTTCGCCGGGCCAGCGCCTCGGCGGTCATCGAGGCGCGGGCGAGGTCGCTGGCGAGGATGCGGGTCAGGCCTTCGCCGGAGAGGCGGCCGGCGAGCCGCTCGGCCTGGGCGAGCCCGACCTCACTGAGCGGCGTCTCGGGAACCTGCACCACGCGGTTGCGGTTGCCGGATGTCTCACCATGCCGGATCAGATAGATCGCCACGATTCCCTCGAGCACGGATGGGTCCGCTGCATCGACCGGATGCTAGCGAAGGCGCTCGAGGGCAGCTGATCGGGGGCGGGACGCCTAGTTGGAGGCGATGTTCAACGCACCGAGCATGGCGCCCATCACCTTGGGCTCCATCAGCAGGTGGAGCGAGGCGTCGTAGTACATGCGCCCGGCCTGGAGGCGCAGGCGGCTGCTCGTGAGCACCGTATCCGAAGGGGCATGGGTGCTGAGCAGGCAGCCGCCGAGCGTCCGCTCGACGAGCTTCGGACGGCCGATCTCCGTCTCCACCCCCAGCGCGGCGCTCGCTGAGATGATCACGCTGCTCAGGACTTCGCGCGCGAGATCGAGATAGGTCGCGACCGGATCGCCTTCCGAGCCATCGGCGCGCGCCCAGGCGAGCGCATCCTCGGGCTCCATCGTGAAGAGCGTCGCCCCCGAGAGTCGGCCGTGGAAGGAGAGCAGCACGCTGGCGGTGATGTCTTCATCGGCCGGCCGGAGGCCCTCGCGACCGAACTCCGAGAGCGTGCCGCAGTGGGTTTCGAGGATCTCCAGCTCGGTGTCGACGGCGTGGCGTTCGGACAGCTCGTCCGCGCCGCAGGTCACGCCTTCGGCGATCCAGAGCTGGACTGCCATCGCCTGTTCCAACGAGATGATCACGGGTCTTCTCCCGTCTCGAAGCGTCCGAGCGGCGGCCCGACTGGGGCCGGCGGGGGGTCGCTCGCGTCAGGGGCCGTATCGGCTCCACAGGCGAAGAACCGAAGGGAAATCACCCCTAACCCCCTGTCCGCTCTTCGTTTTCTCGAAGTCGCGGCAGGCAATCCACCGGTAGACGATCCGCAGCCGGGTGGGCACCCGAAGTGCACCTCGGCCGCGCACTCGCCCGCCGGCACACGACCAATCAAGCTGGACTCAGACGAGCAGTCCCTCCGGCCGGGCGATGCCGCGCAGCAGGCGGCCGAGGAGATCGGATCCGGTGATGATCCGCCGCTCGTCCGACCAGACGAGGATCACGTCGCGGTCGACCACGTCGTCGCCCGCCCGCTGGCGCTGGACACGCAGGTTGGGGAGCACTTCGCCCAGATGCGTTCGCGCATCGTCCACGACGATCGGCGTATGGCAATAGGCCTCGACGCTCGGCTCACCCTCGCCGAGCATGGCCTCTCGGAGGAATCCGTCCGCATCGAGCACCGCGAGCGGCCGCCCGCCGGGTGAGACGATCACCACCCACTTGCGGCCCGAGGCATGCACACTCCGGATGAAGGGATCCGTGGCGTCGGGAAGGATGTCGGGAAACTGCGGTTGGCCCGGGCGCGCCTCGTCCTCGGGAAGCGTGAGGACGCTCTCCGGATCCAGCAGCTCGCCTTCTTCGTCGACCCGCAGGTCGTCGAGCGCCATGAAGTTCAGCGCGCCGATCCCCTCGACCCGCGAGATCTCGGTGCTCGGCTCGGCGACGAAACGCTTGAGGATCTCCCGCATCTCGACCTCGGTCACGTAGTCGATGGTCTCCCCGCCGAGCCAGGCATCCAGGACGAGCGCCGTGGGCTTCGCGATGGGGTAGAGGCAGATCTGCCAGAAGCGCAGGAAGGGGCGCATCAGCGTGGCCATCCTGAGCGCATGGCGCGAGAAGTAGGCCTGGGGGACGATCTCGCCGCCGAACGTGATGACGAAGGTCGAGAAGCCGAAGCCGGCCACGCCCGCGAGCACCGAGTCCGAGAGGAGCGTCAGGAGCACGTTCGTGCCGACGTTGCCCCAGAGTACCGTGGAGAGCAGGAAGTTCGAGTCGCGACGAAGCTCGAGGAGCTGTGCGGCGTCACGATTGCCCGCGCACGCCTGCGCCTCGAGCTGAAGCGCAGCGATCCCGAAGAGCGAGAGGTTGAGCCCCGAGAAGCTCCCCGATTGCAGCACGCAGAGCGCGATCCCGATCCACGTCAGCGTCGATTCCACGTGAAAGATGCTCCTTCTCCAGGGACGGGCACCCCCGCACCGAGCCCCTGCCGGTCGGCGGCCGTCGCCATGCTCGCCTCGCCCTGGAGGCGAGCTCGAGGGAGGGATAGTCGCCTCGACTGAAGCTCCGCAAGGGCGGAGCGGCGGCGCGCTTCCTGAACGATCCCGCCCGAGCCACCCTCCGATCGGGCTGCCCCGGGCCCACGCACAGAGCTGCCCGGTGGCAGGAGACCCGCCCGCCGCTTAGCCTCCGTCCATGTCCCGTCCCCTGGTCCTCATCAGCAACGACGACGGAATCGACGCTCCGGGAATCGCCACGCTCTTCCGGATCCTCTCGGAGCTGGCCGATTGCATGATGGTGGCACCCGCCGGGCCTCAGAGCCGCGTGGGACACGCGTTGGGCGACGGGACACCGATCCTCGTCGAGCGCCGAGGCGAACGCAGCGTCGCGGTCTCCGGCTCGCCCGCGGAGTGCGCCCGCATCGGGCTGGCGGCGCCGGACGTGCTGCCCGATACCTGGCGCGAGGCCCGCCACGGCCGCCGGATCTGGCTGGTCTCTGGCATCAACCACGGCGCGAATCTCGGCGTCGACACCTACGTCTCGGGCACCGCGGCCGCCGCACGGGAGGCGGCAATCCTCGGCTTCCCCTCGCTGGCCATCTCGCAGTACGTCGGTCGACATCGCCGCCTCGACTGGGAACGCACCGCCCGCCGGGCGGCCCCGGTCCTGAGCGAGCTGCTCGAGCGACCGCCCGCAGCGGGCCACTTCTGGAACGTCAACCTGCCGCATCCCCACGACGACGGGCACGACTGCGAGATCGTCCACTACCCTCCCGAC
>CAZQMY010000576.1:0-3460 GCA_964594405.1 uncultured Spirochaetaceae bacterium
GGGGCATCCCCAGGTCCGTCAGCTCGTCCTCGACAGCCTCCGCTACTGGGTCGAAGAGATGCACGTGGACGGATTCCGATTCGATCTGGCGTCGGCGCTGGCGCGCGACCACTCCGACTTCGAGCCCGGGCACCCCTTCTTCGAGATCGTCCGGCAGGATCCGATCCTCTCCCGTGTGAAGATGATCGCGGAGCCCTGGGATCTCGGTCCGAACGGCTATCGACTGGGCGGCTTTCCCCTGGGCTGGTGCGAGTGGAACGATCGCTATCGGGATGCTGCCAGGCGCTTCTGGCGGGGCGACGGCGGCATCCGGGGCGAGCTGGCCAGTCGGCTGACCGGCTCGAGCGACATCTTCTGGGGCGACCGTGGCACGACGGCCAGCATCAACTACTACTGCTCTCACGACGGATTCACGCTGCGCGATCTGGTGTCGTACTCGCACAAGCACAACGAGGCCAATGGCGAAGGCGGCCGCGACGGTCCGCACGACGAAAGCTGCAATTGGGGTATCGAGGGGCCGAGCTCGAACCGTCGGGTGGCGCGCATGCGGGACCGCAACCGCCGCAACCTGGTTGCGACGCTTGCGCTCTCCTGTGGAGTGCCCATGTTCCTGGGCGGTGACGAGCTCGGTCGGACCCAGGGCGGGAACAACAACGCATACTGCCAGGACAACCCCATCAGCTGGTACGATTGGACGCTCGATCCGGAGGACAAGGAGTTCCTGGACTTCGTCCGACACTGCTTCGCGATCAGGCGACGCAACGCCGTGTTCCGTCGCCGCCGTCACCTGAGCGGAAGCGAATCGGCCCTGGCGCGATGGATGCGTCCCGACGGCTCCGAGATGATGCCCGGTGACTGGTCCAACCCGGACGACAAGAGCTTCGCGCTGTTGCTCGACGCCCGATCCGCCGAGCCAGAGGACGAGGTCGGCGAGCCACAGAAGAGCCAGACCGCGTTGATCCTGTTGAACGGTGACCCCCGAACTCGCAGCTTCCTCCTGCCCAATGGCAGCGGTCGAGGAGGTTGGGACGAGGTGATCAACACCGCATGTCCCCACGACGCGCGTCGCATACGAGACCGGCATGCGCGACTGGCCCCGCACTCCCTGGTCCTCCTGGAGCTGAACGATCAAGCATGAGTACTACGCCAACCGATACCCGTCTCCCTGGCAGCCTGCATCCGAGCGACATCGAGCGGCTGTCGCGAGGCATGCACTCCGATCCCCACTCGATCCTCGGCGTCCACACCGCAGCGAGTGACCTCGCGGCGGGCTGCCGCGTGCGCGCCTTCCATCCGGACGCGGTCGGGGTCGAGTGCCTGCTCACCGACGGCGCCTGCATTCCGCTCGAGCGGCTGCATGCGGACGGCCTGTTCGAGGTCTTCCTCCACGATCACAAGCCGCCGCTCTCCTACCGCCTTCGCTTCCACTTCGAGAATGGCGAGACGTGGGAGCGCTCCGATCCCTACCGCTTCCTCCCGACCCTGGGCGAGCTGGACGTGCACCTCTTCGCAGAAGGCAAGCACCGGCGCCTCTGGGAGAGCCTCGGAGCCCACGTCGTCGAGCAGGACGGCGTGTCGGGCGTGCGCTTCGCAGTATGGGCGCCGGATGCCCGGGGCGTGAGCGTCGTCGGTGACTTCTGCGGCTGGGATGGCCGGCTCCTGCCCATGCGCAGCATGGGCTCGTCCGGGATCTGGGAGATCTTCGTCCCGGACGTCGAGGTTGGTGCACTCTACAAATTCGAGGTTCGGACGCGCACCGGCGATCTTCGCATCAAATCGGATCCGATGGCGCTGGCCTCGGAGCCTCCGCCGCGCAACGCCTCGCGTGTGGTGGTGTCGCGCTACGACTGGTCGGATGGAGAGTGGATGGCGCGGCGACGACACTTTGATGCGTCGCGATCGCCGATCTCGATCTACGAGGTGCACCTCGGTTCCTGGGGGCGCGTGCCGGAGGAAGACAATCGCTGGCTGACGTATCGTGAGATCGCCCCGCGTCTGGCCGCCCACGTCAAAGCGCTCGGCTTCACGCACATCGAGCTGCTTCCCATCTCCGAGTATCCCTTCGACGCCTCGTGGGGCTATCAAGTGACGAGCTACTTCGCGCCGACCTGGCGTTACGGCGATCCGGACGACTTCCGCTACTTCGTCGACGTGCTCCATCAGCACGGCATCGGTGTGCTCCTGGACTGGGTGCCGGCACACTTCCCGCGCGACGACTTCGCTCTGCGACGCTTCGACGGCACGGCGGTCTACGAGCACGAGGATCCTCGCAGGGGCGAGCACCCGGACTGGGGCACCTTGATCTTCAACTATGGCCGGTCCGAGGTGCGCAACTTCCTGATCGCCAACGCGCTCTACTGGCTCGATGTCTTCCACATCGACGGTCTGCGCGTCGATGCCGTCGCCTCGATGCTCTATCTCGACTACTCGCGCGAGGCCGGCGGCTGGGAGCCGAATCGCTACGGCGGCAACGAGAACCTCGAGGCCATCGACTTCCTGCGAGAGCTCAACGCAACGATCCACGACGAGCAGCCGGGCTGCTTCACGGCGGCCGAGGAGTCGACTGCCTGGCCCGGGGTCACGAGATCCGTCGAGGAGGGCGGGCTCGGCTTCACCTTCAAGTGGAACATGGGCTGGATGCACGACACGCTCCGCTACATGACGAAGGATACAGAGTATCGGCAGTGACATCAGGCCGATCTCACCTTCGCCAAGCTCTACGAGCACTCCGAGCGCTTCCTGATGCCGCTTTCCCACGATGAGGTCGTGCACGGCAAGGGCTCGCTGCTCTCACGCATGCCTGGAGACGTCTGGCAGAAGTTCGCGAACCTCCGTGCCCTGCTCGCCTATCAATGGACGAGGCCGGGCAAGAAGCTCCTCTTCATGGGCAGCGAGCTCGCACCCTGGGACGAGTGGGCGCACGACAAGAGCCTGGACTGGCATCTGGCCGAGGATCCGATCCGCGCGGGTCTGTCCCGCTTCATCGGCGAGCTCGGCAGCCTCTATCACGAAGAGCCGGCCTTCTGGCGCCGGGATCCCGACCCGGAGAGCTTCCAGTGGATCGACTGCCAGGATCGGGAGCGGTCGATCCTCTCCTTCGTGCGGCGCGACGGCGATCGGCATGCCGTCGTGATCTTGAATCTCACGGTCTCGCCGCATCTTGCCTACCGCATCGGGCTGCCGGAGAGGTGCGTCTACCAGCGGAGCCTGGATACGGATGCGGAGCGATTCGGAGGCAGTGGCTGGTCCGCACAGGGAGACGTCGTCGCAGAGGCCGTTCGCTGGCACGGCTTCGGTCAATCCGCAGAGATCGACCTGCCGCCGCTGGCGGCCGTCGTGCTGATCCCGGATCACCCATGAGCGCGCGTCGTCCCATCCTGCTCGAGCTGGCCCGGCGCCTGGGGATCATCGACGACTATCGCGGCGTCGCCGCCACCATGCACCCCACCAGCGCCGCCCC
>CAZQMY010000577.1:0-3456 GCA_964594405.1 uncultured Spirochaetaceae bacterium
GGTGTATCATGGCCGCAATCATATTGGAACTCTCAAAGACGATATCAGAGGCTGGGAGCCGGCCCGCGTCCTGGGGAGACATGATGAGCTCGAAGCTGCCCGACATCGACGAGATCCTGAGAGAGGCCCTCAAGCACGGCGTCGGCGGCATCCACCCCGATGTGGACCAGCTGAAGCTGCTGATCGAGAGCAACCCGGACGGGCCGCTCGAGTTCGTGAATCTCCTCTCCTTCTACCCGGAGGCGCGATATCCGGAGGACCATGAGTTCGCCGAGCGCAAGATGACGGGCGAGGAGGCCTACAACGGCTACTACGGCCCGGTCGCGTTTCGCCACGTGACCCAGCGCGGCGGCCGGCTGACCGTGCTCGCGACGGTGGAGCAGGCGATCATCGGTCGCGACAGCCATTGGCACCAGGTCGCGACGATGGAGTATCCGACCACGGCCGCCTTCCTCGACATGGCGGCCGATCCCGACTTCCAGGCGGCCACCGTACATCGCAACGCCGGCCTCGCCGACACGCTGGTGCTCGTCACCCGATCGCTGCTCACGCCCGCGACGGCCTAGCAAGTCGTCCCGCGCCGAACGCCGACCGGGCGGGCCCCGGGTGTCCGCCCCGGGGCCCGGTGGCTCACGGGAAGAGCGCCGGCGGCGTTCCGATGTACGCCTCGTTCCAGGCCGCGACGATGTCGTCCTTCGCCGACTCGCCCTCTCGCTGAGGCGAGTTCGCGTTGAACGCGACGATGTAGCCGTCCTGGAAGATCAACAGCTCCGAGTGGCTGTTGAGCGGTCCGTCCCACACGCTGTAGACCGGATTGCCGGGATGCGCGCCATTGTGGGTGAGGACGCTGTTCCCGGTCGTGCTGGTGGGACCTGCGAAGAGCCCGATCCGCTTGTCCCCGTCCGGCGTGAGCAGGTACTCGCGCTCGCGATCGGTGATGATCTCGTCGGTGTTCACGACCTTGTGGAAGAGGCGCGCGAGGTCGCGCGTCGACATCACCAGGGCGCCCTGTGCGCAGTGGTGGTCGAGGTTGGAGATCCCCGGCGACTGGTCGTCGATGCGGCTGTAGTTCTTGAAGTTGGCCGTATAGAAGTACGAGGGATTCACCGTATCCCGGGTGCGGCATGCGACGTCGACGTCTGCCTTGGAGAAGATCTGATCCAGCGTCGATCGATAGAGACTCGAGGTCACGTCGCGGATGTTCGTGTCGTAGCTCGAGTCGCTCTGGCTCGCGTAGGCGCTCTCGAAGAGCTGCATGAAGCTGCCGTAGAGCGCATAGCCCATGGTGAGATTGAAGGTCTCGACGCCGTAGTTCGAGTAGGTGAAGGTGCCGGCGCCGCCCGAGGTGGCCTCGCCCTCCAGAACGCTGCGCAGGGAGCCACAGCAGTTCGGGATCCCGGACTCGTGCTCGAGCAGCGACTCGAAGGTGGCGGTCGAGAAGGTCGGGTTGATCTCGCGGCGCCAACGGTAGGGGAGCTGCGTGCCGAGCCAGGTCTTCAGGAAGCCACGCTGGAATCGCTCGCGATGGAGGACCGCTACTGCGGCGATCGCCTTGCTGATGCTGCCGATGCGCGTCGGCGTGTCGACGGTGAATCGGCGCGGGGTCTGGCCCGTCATCGGATGGATCCGATAGCCATCCTCGATCACGGCGACCTCGTTGCCCTGCGGATCGATGGCGATCAGCCCGTAGCCCTGGAAGCGGTTCAGCTTCTGGCGCAGGATCGTCACGAACTTCGGCTCGTTGAAGTCCGGGTCCTTCAGCCTGGCGACCACCCGGGCAGCCGGATGGCGAGGAAGCGTATAGGTCTTCTTGCGCTCACCGGAATACCAGCCCGAGAACGAGGTCTCGTTGCCCTCCTCGGGGTGCAGGAAGCACTGACCGCCCGGGTTCCGCGCGCCACGCGCATAGGGGTCGAAGCTCCAGGCCTCGCAGGACGCCAGCGTGCCGCAGAGCGCGCGGCAGGCGTTCGGGTCGTCGGTGACCATCTGGTAGCTGGCGAAGAAGGGGCCGAAGCGGCGCGAGTCCTTCTTCGTGGTCATGGCGTTCCGGCGGTTCGAGTAGCTCGTCTTCACGCCCGAGACCATGCCCGACGCGGTCTTCTTCGCCGGCTTCGAGCGCTTCAGCCAGCAGTGCGCCTTCCTGCCGTTGCGCGGCGGGACATAGGTGTACGCGAGACACTGGTTCTCGTCCTGGCAGACCTCGGCACAGAGCGCTGGATTCGCGTCGGCGAGGGGGAAGTTCTTGTAGTCGCCGCCCGGCCGATTCCCGTTCTGCTCGGCGTTCACGTAGCGGAAGGCCGACGTCTTGGCCGCGGACGCCACGCCGTTCTTCCTCTGCTTCGGGTAGAGCGTGTGCTTCAGCCGGCAGGTATTGGTGCGCAGATCGTGGCTGAAGGCGAGGCAGCTGTTGCCGCCCTGGCGGCACGCATCCATGCATCCGTCGAGCGTCTCGTTCCTGAGGGTGGCGTAGGAACCCCCCGGCCGATCCCAGCCGCGCGCGTAGATGCCCTG
This sequence comes from uncultured Spirochaetaceae bacterium, assembly GCA_964594405.1. Classification (GTDB taxonomy): domain Bacteria; phylum Myxococcota_A; class UBA9160; order UBA9160; family UBA4427; genus CAZQMY01. The sequence continues at coordinate 2,512 of CAZQMY010000577.1, forward strand.
GAACTCGGCCCCTGCAACGTCCGGGGCCGCCATGAGAGTGAGGAGGGCCGCGATGCAAAGGGCCCTCGAGTTCCATCTCGAGCCCGGCCCGAGATGTGCGAAGTGGAGTGACAGCATTGGAGTTCTCCCGAGCCGACTGCTGTGAGCCGGCCCATGATCGAGTGTGGTGAGGACACCGAGAGTCGGTGCTCACCCTCTCCCAACGCCGTGGGTCCCTCCTTTGGATCGATTGATTTCGCGCAGCTCGGAGGCGGAGCAATCCGCCCACGGGAGCGGCGAGGGGGCCGACATCCAGGCGGGCCTGCCCCGCACTCGTGCCGTCTGGTCGGCCGGGGCGGGCGCCGGAGCGGGACGCGGATCAGGATCCCCGCCTCCCCCTCAATTCGGCCAGTAGATGTACTCGTCGCCGGGCTCGTAGGGCAGCGTGTGGTGCTTGTCGATCAGCTGCGGCGTGTCGATGACGCTTGGCCAGAGCGGCTCGGCCTGCTCCGCATTGTGTGCGTCGAGCAGCGCCTCGAGCTGGGCGAGCCTCTGCGGCTCGGCCTGCGCGAGGTTGCGCTGCTCCGTCGGGTCGGCGTCGAGGTCGAAGAGCCAGCGGGCGTTCTCGGGCCGATCGGCGCGGATCAGCTTCCAGCCCTGGTGCCGCACGGACTGATGGTGCCCCTCGCGCCAGAAGAGCGTGTCGTGCGGGCGCCCCTCGCGCTCGCCCGCGACGTAGGGGATCAGATCGACGCCATCGAGCTTGCGGTCCTGGGGGACTGGCGCGCCTGCGGCCGCCGCGATGGTGTGGAAGACGTCGATGTGGTGGACTGGCTCATCGAAGACCGTCCCGGCCGGGATGCGTGCGGGCCACCGCGCCATGAAAGGAACGTGAGTGCCCCCATCGAAGAGGCAGAGCTTCCAGCCCCGATAGGGCATCTACATGTCTGGCAGGCCGCTGTAGCC
>CAZQMY010000578.1:0-3452 GCA_964594405.1 uncultured Spirochaetaceae bacterium
GCCATGAAGGAGGCCATGGCCGCCGGGGCGGCCCCGAGCATCAGCGGCCCGCCGGAGTCGAGGGTGTCGTTGCCGGGGAAGAGCCTTGCCCCCGTGTCGTGGTTGGCGATCTCGAGACCGAGGATCTCGAGGTTGATCCCCGCGAAGACCTCCGCATCGTGACCCAGCACCCACCACGGGTCCTGCAGCGGCACGATCTCCAGCTCGCCGCGGGCGCGGGCGCCCAGATAGGCGCCGGCCCCGGTCTCGCAGAAGGGATACTGGGCGCCGACGCGCAGGGTCGTCCGCAGCTCGGTCGATACGGCGAAGGTCACGCCGGTCTCGTCGACGAGGTGCGGCGGCGTGAACTCGACGGGCTGCGGCTGCTCGTGGCGGGGCTCCGAGAAGTAGCGCTCGCCCTCTGGCCGGCTGCCATCGAAGCCCACGGTGTGTCCCGCCCGGAAGCTCTTCTGGAAGCCGACCACCGCCCCGGCACGCGCCTCTCCCTCCGCGCCGACCCAGTGCTCGAGCTGGAGATTGAGGCCGATGGGAATCGGACCAGCGACCAGGTCGGGCAGCGGGAAGCAGAGGTCGTAGAGCGAGAGCTGATCGGCGAAGGCCACGCTGGCATCCGCTCGCAGCTCGGCGGTCAGGCTCAGGTCGGTATCGATGCTGGCTGCGGCGTAGACCCGGCCCTCGCGCAGACGCACCTCGAGGCTCGGCTTCAGGACGTGCCCCGTCAGCTGGCCCGAGAGCGTGATGCCCGTCTCGACCTCGAGGCCGTTCCAGTGGATCGGCTGCGGGTTCCCGTCGCGCTCCTCCTCGTCCTGCGCATCCCCGTCGAGGGTGGCGATCCGCGTGGCCTGGACCGGCAGATCGATGTGGGTGCTCGTTCCGGTGCAGAAGCTGGCGCTGGAGTAGATCTCGGGCAGCCGCTCGGTATCCGTCCGTGCGAGCGTCACCGTCCAGACGGTGGCATTGTCGTCGGAGTCGCTGCCGGACTCCTCATCCGACTTCAGGACATCCAGGACGCGCGCGTAGTGCATGGCCTCAGGCACTTCGACCGGAACGAACTCGCCCGGCACCACGTAGAGTGACCCGCTGCCGTCGAAGGCGTCGAAGATGGAGCCCGCCCCATCGTAGTAGGCGAGCAGCTTGATGCCGAAGACCTCGCCCGGCGCGTAGGGCGGAGGTCCGGGGTCGTCGTTGACCGCGGGCACGATGCTGTCCCGGGCCAACGCGTAGTAGCCGTCCTCGGCTTCCGTCCACTCGATGATCTCGACGCCCGGCGCGAGGACTTCGCGCTCTGCGGCGTGGACCGTCAGCGGAATCGCGCCCGACTCGAGGTCGGCGATCAGCGAGGCGACGCCCACGGTCGGCACCCGCAGCTCGAGGTTCGAGGAGGGCGTCGCCATTCCGTTGGGGGTGATCGTGCCGAGGGTGCCAGGGGAGATCACCTCTTCGACCACCAGGTCGTTGCCCAGCGACCAGGGCGGAACGGAGACGCTGCCCGAGACGAAGTCTCCGACGTCCAGGTTCTGCAGGTCGAAGCCCACCTCGACGATCGAGAAGCCGTCGCCGAGGTCCGTCTGACTGGCGAGCTGGAAGTTCGAGGGATGGAGCTCGTTCCGATAGTCCGCGAAGCCGTCACAGCTGCCGGCCCGTGCGACCGAGGAGCCCAGGCTGAAAGCCGTGATGAGCCAGAGAATCGCCCAGAGCATGCTCGTCCAGGGTCGTTCCGTGTCGCGCCGATCCGTGTGCAGGGCCATTGCCGTCCGTCCTCCCGATTCGTCCATCCGTTCGACCAGTTCGCTCGCCTCCGAGGCGCCCGTCGGGCGCCCCGCTCGTCGAGTTGGACGGATGGGCAGGCGGATCGATATCGGTCTCGACGGGGCGAGGGCGCCGGCAGGGAAGGCGGGCGCCGGAGCAGACCGGGGGGAGTTGCCAACGGCCGATCGGGCGGGCTCTTCGAGGAGTCCCCGAGCTCGGCGTGCGCCGGCGCCGCGCGAAGGCTGAGGCGCATCGCGGCCACCCAGGCGATCTGCCTCAAGACTTGCATCGGGCATGCCGTAGAGAGAATGCCCGAGGGCGCCGCGTCGGAGTCGATTCTTGCTGGACTGAAGTATTTCGACTGGACGCGATATCGCCTTCGCGCTTGCTCTGGCGGGGTTCCGATGATGCGATCGCGTGCGGCTTGCTGCGTCTTGTGGCTGATGACCTTCGTTTCGGTCGGGACCGAATCGCCGGGGATGGCGAGGGGTGCCGGGGCCTTCGCCCGGGAGGCCGGGAACGACGTGCGGCCGGCGCACCCCGTGCGCTGGCCCGTCGACTTCGACCGGCTGGGTCTTCAAGTGGTCGTGCCCGCGCTCTTCGGGACGGGCAGGCAGCGCGAGTGGCTGGTGGCGCAGCTCGCGGACGAGGCGGCAGGGGCGACGAACCGGCCGGGCCGGCTCCGGGCGGCGATCAGGACCGGGGCAGTCGAGGTCTACGCGCCCGTCGGCCCAGCGACGATCACCGCCGCGCGCGAGGTCACGCAGGCATCCCACGCGCCGATGGACGGGTCGAACTTCCTTCGCCACGCCCGAGCCTGCCGGGGCCCCGACGCCTGTGGCGCGAAGGAGCTGATCGCTGGTGGCCCGCATCTCGCTGATCTCTTCACGGTTGCACCCGTCGCGAATCAGGCGCCGCCCGGGGCGAGCGACGTGCCGGTGACCTTGCCCCAGGACGACCACCGATCGAGCCTCGCCCTGCTCGACGGCATCTGGGAATCGACGACGGCACCTGCGGGCCTCGACGTCGTCGAAGGAAGGATCGAGGGCGGCGAGCTCGGCGCATGCACCTACCGCGGCGCCTTCAGCGTCGTCGATGCGCGACGCCGGGTCTACGCGATGAAGCTCGTCGTCTCGGATTGCGGCGACGCCGGGCGCTACGAGGGGCACGCCACGCTGGTGCAGGGCGGGGCGGCCGGCGCTCCTGACCTGGTCTTCCAGGTCGACGACGGCGAGCTGATGCTGAGCGCGCTCATGCGCTACGCCGGCGCGATCGAGCGCGAAGGCCCGTAGCCGGGATCTGCGGGCCTCATGGTCCCGGTCGGCGCGCCGGCTGCCGCGGGGCCGAGCCCGGCGCAGGGAGGGCCCCATGATGGGGGCGCTCCACCCTGCTAACCTGCGGCCCGCCCGCCCTCGAGAGGTTCGAGGATCCTGCTGGGAGAGGAGAGGCGGGAGGTGTGAGGTGCCCGGTGCCCGGGCGCGTGGCGGCCCTGGGCATCCCGGCAACTACAGCCCGAGCACGGCTCGCCCGATGTTCATCCCCGACGATCACGAGGAGTGCGGCGGGCCATGCCGCTCCGACTCGGACAGGGCCTTCCGGGTCCGTCGGCCCTGGCCCGCGATTCGAGAAGACTCTGCCATGGCAACGACGCCCCTTGGCCCCAACTACTTCATCATCGGTGCTCCGAAGTGCGGGACGACGGC
>CAZQMY010000579.1:0-3449 GCA_964594405.1 uncultured Spirochaetaceae bacterium
GGGGGGGGGGGGGGGGGGGGGGGGGGGGGGGGGGGGGGGGGGTGTGGGGGGGGGGTGGTCGGCTCGCGCCGTTCGTGACGGGCGCTGTTGAAGAAGAGCAGTCCGCCTACTCCTCGGCCACGATCGCCTCGATGTCTGCCGCGACGACCTTCCACGCATCGAGCAGGGTGTTGGCGGCCTCGAAGACGGAGTGGATGGCGTCGCGCTGCGGCGCGAACTCGCTCAGGATGTCGACGACGTCCGCCTCGAGCCGGAGCGAGGTCGACTTCGTCGTCTGGATCGCGCGCACTCCGCCGGGAAGCCGTGCCTGGCAGAGCTCGTCGATCCGCTCCGAATGACTCGCCGCGCCGTCGATCTGCAGATCGACGAAGCCCTGCAGGAGCTTGAAGCCGAGGTACCGCCGCCCGCCCAGCTCCGGCGGGCGCACCCAGATCCAACCGGATCCTGCCGGCTTGGGGCCGGGCTCGGACATGCCGAGGCGCGGGCCGTACTCGAGGGACTCCAGCCAAAACGAACGCCAGAAGTCCGTCACGTGGTCGTCGATCTTCGGTGAGTAGCCTCGTCGCTGCTGCTCGATCGCGGCGTCGACGACGGCGGCCCGATACCGGTAGCGAGCGGTCTCGAACGGCCTCTCGAGAAGCCAATCGCGGATCGCCTCGTAGCTCACCTCGCCGTCGTAGTGGGCCGCGTCTCTCGACGCTGCCAGGTATCGCCGCGGCGCGACGAGGCTGGTTCGGAAGGCGCTCCAGTCTCCCTCGATAATCCCGAGCTCGCCCCGCTGCCTGTATCGCGCGCCTTGATCCGGCTGCGCGGGCGCATCGATCTTGTTCTCGATCAGCAGCGCGTGGGCGCCCTCGGTCCCGAGCGGCCAGACGACCACGATGTCGGATTCGCCCAGCGACGCGTCCGAAACGGAATGAAAGGCGCGCGCGGGGGCTGCCTCGACGGGCGGCTCGAAACCCGCCTGGGCTGCGAGCCAGCGGGCGAAGTCGTCGCAGACCGAGAGCTCCTCGACCAGGAGCAGATCGATGTCTCGCTCAGCGACGCATTCGAGTGAGAGGTCGGGAATTGCCATCTTGGAACACTCAATGCGGGCCGGACCCGCTCTCGTGGGCCCAAGAGAGTATGCGGACCGAAGGGGAGTATCGGCTGAACGCGGATCTCAGTTGATGCCGACCTACTCGACGCCGCAACGGCAGGCCGCTCGTCCCGGGGAGGCTCGCGGCGGGGGCGGCGGATCCGCGGTGCCAGGGACGGGCGCTGAAGCTCGACTCTGCAGCTGTCTCCTGCCACGGACGAGCGCCTCGACGTCTACCAGACCCGAACCAGCGGCGCGCTCCTCTCCGCGCGCGTCGAGCTCGAGACGCTCCGCGCCGTCGACATCGATTCCTCGTTCACGTCGGTCACCGCCGGCGCGACGGCGAGACCCGTTGTCGGTGAATGCCATCCCGACATTGCGGCGATCGACTTGTAGGTGCGCGACGACTCGACGGGCCAATGGACCAGCGACGTCATCGGCTCCGCGATTCCGTACGCGAGCGGCGGCACCTTCTCGGGCACCATCGATCTGTCGTCGTGCCCAGCGGGCTCGGCGCTGACCGTCGGGCCCCAGGGCCTCGCGGCGGACGGGTCCTACCTGGTGTACTGGGACACCTTCGACCGGCAGATCACGGTGGATCGAGCCAGGGCCGAATTCGGCCAGACCCGATGGGCCCGGCGTGGTTCCCTCCTCTACGCGCCGCACTTGCGCGGCGTCGAAGAGGCCCGAGGAGGACCACGCCATGCAGCTCAGATTCCGCGGAATCGAGAGCGAGATCGTCCGATCACTTCGAGAGGGGGCGCCGGACGCCCACGGCCACGCGCCGCTGAGGCAGAGGGGGGCTGGCCTCGGTCCATGTCGCCATTGCCTGGAGCTGATGACCGACGAGGCGGAGAAGCTGATCCTCGCCTATCGCCCATTCGAGAAGGCACATCCCTACGCCGAGGTCGGTCCGATCTTCCTGCACCCGAACGAGTGCGTACGCTACGACGCGCCGGATCCGCCGCCCTGGTTCGCGCACCTCGACCCTGCCGTCGTGCGCGGGTACGGCCATGACGACTGGATCCGCTACGAGACGGGAGAGGCGGTCGAGGGCGCGCGGGTCGCGGACGTGGCGAGCGAGATCCTCGAGCGAGGCGACATCGCCTACGTGCACGTGCGCTCCAAGTTCGGATGCCTGATGTGTCGCGTGGATCGGGGGATGCCTCGCTGATCGGATCGACCGGGCTGGCCACGAAGATGCGTTGGCGATTTCCCTCAGCGGCATGCGCCGTCGGGGTAGCATCGGGTGCCATTCGTCCCTCGCTCCAAGCGAGAGCTTCCGATGTCGCTCTTCGAGGCCTTCAGATACGACGGCAAGCACATGCTCCTCGTGGACGGCGCGACCGGGATGGGGGCGGCCGCGGCGCAGCTCGCGTTGGAATCGTGGGCCGACGGGGTCGTCATGGACTACGCCAACCTCGTGCGCTCGGGCGTAGAGGTGCGATAGGAGTTTCCAGCCGCCCCTTCTCAGCTCCAGGTCCGATAATCACTCACTGATAGGGGTCGGGAAGGGCTTTCGCCCACCCCGCCCTCCGAACCGTGCGTGCGGTTCTCCCGCACACGGCTCTCCAGTCGATGGTTTCCTCATCGGGATTGACTCGCCAGAGCATGGGCTTCGCTCAGGGTGAAAAGCCCATGCTCAGCGAAGAAGGCATTCGGCCAGCGCTGCCCTCTTTGCCAACATCGATGAGACACCATCACCCATCAGAATTACAGTAGGGCGGTGGAAGATGAGATTCGATGTCAGTAAAGAGGAAGTCGATGGATCGAGAGGGACGCTTCGCCCCAGCGTTGGGGGGTGAGGAGCGAAGCGACGAGGCCACCAACGCCGGGGCGTCCGCCGCGCCGGACAGCGAAGTGGTGGCCAAGCCGAAGCGGCGCCAGTTCTCGGCCGAGTACCGGTTGCGGATCCTGGAGGAGGCCGACCGCTGCACGAAGCCGGGAGAGCTCGGCCGTTTGCTACGCCCTGAGGGGCTCTACAGCTCCCACCTTCCCGCCTGGCGCAAGGCCCGAACGAATGAACCTCGGCCAATGCGTCTTGCGCCTCGGCGTGACTCCGGCACAGGATGACGGCATCGTCCGCGTAGCGGACGATTGTGTATCCCGCCTTCGTCATCCGCACATCGAGCGAGTGCAGGTACAGGTTCGCAAGCACGGGGCTGAGAACCGCACCTTGCGGGGTGCCGCTTTCGGGTGTCCAGCGTTCCATTCCATCGAGAATGTCCTGCCCAAGGAAGCCCTCGATCAGCGACAAGACGCGCCCGTCGCTGACCCTTTCCTTGACCCGTTCCACAAGAGCTCCGTGGGGAATCGTGTCGAAGTACTGGGAGAAGTCGAGATCCACCACCCAGGTGTTCCCCGCCCTGAC
>CAZQMY010000580.1:0-3427 GCA_964594405.1 uncultured Spirochaetaceae bacterium
GGGCGTGGAGAGCTTGCCGAGCGACTCGACCATCGCCCCCACGCCCTTCTCGATGCCCCGCTTGAGGCTCGTCGGGTCGTGCCCGGCGACGACCAGCTTGATGCCCTCGCGGAAGATCGCCTGAGCCAGCACCGTCGCGGTGGTCGTCCCATCTCCGGCGACGTCCGAGGTCTTCGAGGCGGCTTCCTTGACCATCTTCGCGCCGATGTTCTCGATGTGGTCGTCGAGCTCGATCTCCTTGGCGACGGTGACGCCGTCCTTGGTGACCGTCGGCGAGCCCCAGCTCTTCTCGATCATGACGTTGCGACCGCGCGGGCCGAGCGTCACCCGCACGGCGTTCGCGAGCTTGTCGACGCCGGCGAGCATCTTCTCTCTCGCGCTCTCTTCGAAGAGGATCTGCTTTGCAGCCATTGCTTTCTTTCTCCTACTCCAGGACCGCGAGGACATCGTCCTCACGGATGATCACGTGCTCTTTGCCTTCGACGTGGACCTCGGTACCGGCGTACTTGCCGAAGAGGACCCTGTCCCCCTTCCCTACGTCGAGGGGAATCAGCTTGCCGTCGTCGCCCACCTTGCCCTTGCCGGCGGCGATCACCTTGCCCTGCATGGGCTTCTCCTTGGCGGTATCCGGAATGATGATCCCACCGAGTGTCTTCTCATCCTCCTCGATACGCTCGATGAGGAGGCGGTCGTGCAGAGGCCGAACCTTCATTGGGTATTCCTCGTGTGATCCATGGGTCCCGAGATCGCCTGGCCCCGGGGCGAGGCGGAACCTCCGCAGTCACACCCCTTGTCGGTCCGCTTCCCCTTCGCGCTCCGTCGCGCGCAGGCGGGGGCCGCGGACCGGGCCCGGCGATCCGGCCCGAGGACGTCGGTTCGGCACCGGGCCGACTTCGTCAAGTGGGCCACTCAATCGATCAGCCGCCCGAGGTCACCCTCCAATCGGGACAGATCGAGGCGGTTCAGGCGACCACGGCGGACCGCGAGACGGACGAAATGATAGACCTCTATGAATCCCCGGCTGTAGGCGAGGTCCTTGGTGAAGGGGCCCAGCTCGGGCGTGCTCCCACGGAAGACCCGGACGCAGGTGGTCCAGGCCTCCTCCCGGCCTCGCCCCTCGTCGCAGAGCCGGTGGAAGACCTCCGAGAACGTGGCCCCCTGCTCGGCCCAGTGGATGGCCCGGATCCGGTCGGTGACCCGTCGCAGCCGCCTCGGGTAGGAGCTGAAAGAGATCACCTCTATGAACAGGGCGAGCCCCTCCTGGGTGATCGTCGTCGACGGCGTGCCCTTGCCCAGGAAGGTACAGACCGGCTGCGCGAGGCCGTTGAGGGTAGTGCCGCAGTGCACCCAGCCCTCGTGGACCTCGAGCACCCGCAGGTCGCGGTCCCGAAAACGCGCATCGGCGCGTAGCTTGATGTAGTCCGACCCCGCCGCTGCGTCGGCAATGATGCCGTCGTCCAGACAGACGCGGATGGCACCGGCGGAATCGCCGAAGAAGTCGTCCAGGCGACGTTGCAGGACCTCGACCGCCGGCGCCGCCGCCAACTCCGACGGCTGATGCTCGATGAAGGCAGACTCGTCGAGCCGACGCAGCGCGTCGTCGAGCAGCTCGGCGAGCTCCACCAACGACGGGCCACCCGCGTGGAAGGGCTCGTCGGCGCGACCGAAGAGCTGGCTGGACAGGCCATGGAACTCGGGCGTCCCCCGGGCGTCGAGCATGCGCAGGACGACCTCGATCTCCCGACAGATTCTTCGCTTCTTGCGGCTCGCCGGGTCGTCGGCGGCGAGCGTCTCCTCGAGCGCTCTGTCGAGCGCCTCGAAGGCACGCCGTGACTCCTCGAGACCTTCGGGCAGCGGGCGCTCGAGGTAGTACGCGCGATCCACGGGAGGCTCGGCTCGACACCGCGATGCGAAGAAGGCCGCTCGTACGGAATCGTCCCACTTCACGGCATCGAGGATGCGGATCGGCTTCTGGGCCGCGACGACGCGATCGGAGAAGGCTCGAAGGGTGGCGCGGTAGTCCGCCTCTTCCCTGCCCGGCTTGTCCTGTTCGTTCATGGCGTTCGTCCGAGAGACGTCCGCCGGATGGGCGGCGTCGCCAGGGCAACGACGGGCGTTCCCGGAACCGCGAGAGCCGAGTCGGCGCATCCGAGCACGAGGGCTTCGCCCCGTGCGCGCAAGAGCTCGATCCTGCGACCGAAGACGTCGTGGACGGTCGCGATCGGCTTCGAGGCGGTCACGCACTGGCCCGGTGCCACGCGGAAGCGGACGATGCCCGCCGTCGAGGGACAGGGTCGGTGGGCGTAGCGCAGGACGCGCCCGCGATACGGCGGGGGCAGCTCGGAGGGCATCGGCGCATCGGCATCGGGCTCGACCATGCCGAGGGCTGCGAGGATCCGCCACACGCCCTCGACACCACATCGAACGCTCGCCTCTTCGACGCTGTGCGCGGCGCCGAGCTCGAGGGTCAGGGCAGGCACGCCCTCCTCGAGGAGGTGACCGGAGAGCGTCGAGCGAAGCATCGCGCGGGTCACGCCCTCCTCCTGCTCGTCCACCATCGGTAGCCCGGTGGCCCGAGCGGCCTGCTGGGCGCCCTCATGCGCCTTGCGACCCGGGGCGCTCGCGGGGCGAGGGTCGATGAGCGCGTAGGGGATCGAGCGGATCCAGTCATTGTGCAGATCGAGGACGAGATCGGGAGCGTCCCGGCGCAACCTGTCGGCGACGAGATGTGCGATCCGCTCCGCGAGCGTGCCCTGGGGATCGCCGGGAAAGGCCCGGTTGAGGTCCTCCTGAGTGGCGGGGATCTGCCGGCTGGCCGTCTCGAACGCAAAGGGATTGAGTAGCGGGAATGCTGACAGGCGCCCACGCTCGAGCGGTCTGCGACGGAGTCTCGCGAAGAGCTCCTGCACCACCACGACTCCGCCGACTTCGTCGCCGTGAATCCCCGCAGTCAGCCACACGGACGGACCGCTCCGGCCGCTACGCGCCTCCATCATCGCGAGCTGTCGGGCGGTCAGATCCGCGCCGACGAAGAGTGGGATGCGGGAGTAGCGGAGCTTGGGGCGCGGCTCGCTCCGCCCGCGCCGACGGCCTCCCCCGACTGGCGACGTACTCATCGGTGCATCAGCCCGCCGCGACGCGCCGGCTGCGCTCGCGGGCGGCGACCTCGCGTTCCTGAGCGGCGCCGATGATGCGCCGAAGCAGCTCGGCGTAGGACCAGCCGCCGATCTCGGCCATCAGATTGAGCTTGCCGTCCCAGCACCAGCCCGGATTCGGGTTCACCTCGAGCAGCTTGGGACGCCCCTTCGAGTCGGCGCGGAAGTCGAACCTCGCGTAGTCGCGACAGCCGAGCTGCTGGAAGAGCGTGAGCGAGGCATCGACCATCGTGTCGCGCAGCTCCACGGGTGCTTGGCTCTCCTGGTAGGAC
>CAZQMY010000581.1:0-3422 GCA_964594405.1 uncultured Spirochaetaceae bacterium
GGTCGCGATCCGGAAAGACCTGGTCCTGATTCGGCAGGTTCGCGCCGCCCGAATCCACCAGATAGATGCAAGGAAGGTGATTCTCTTCGGCGATCTCCTGGGCACGCAGGTGCTTCTTGACGGTGAGCGGGTAGTAGGTGCCGCCCTTCACCGTGGCGTCGTTGCATACGATCACGCATTCGCGCCCGCTCACGCGCCCGATTCCCGTGATCAGTCCGGCGCCCGGCACGTCCTCGTCGTAGACGTCGGCGGCCGCCAGGGGGGAGAGCTCGAGGAAGGGGGCCCCTGGATCGAGCAGCCTGTGCACACGCGTGCGCGGGAGCAATTTGCCGCGGCCGAGGTGACGCTCGATGGCGCGCTCGCCGCCTCCCTTCCGGATGTGGGCATGCCGGGCATCCAGATCGTCCAGGAGCGCTCTCATGGCCTCGCGGTTGCTCGCGTATTCGGACGAGCGAGGATCGAGCTGCGTCTCGAGGATCGTCATGCGGGCCCAGTGTAGGAGGGCGGACGCCTCGAGCCAACGAATCGCGTCTCCGGGATTCGCGGAATTCTTTGCTTCGGCGATGGTTTATGGCATGGTGGAGCCGGGCCGGAACCCCGTTCGGGGCGCTGGTGACGATCTCGCTCCACTCCGCGCCAGTGCGCGGACACAGAATCAAGGCCATGTCCTACCGCGCGTTGGCTTCGTCGACTCTCGTGATCGCTCTGGCGAGCGCGCTCTGTGCACCGGGGGCGTCGGCGGGCGGCGTCCTCGACGTGATCTTCGTGCTCGACAACTCGGGCAGCATGAAGAAGAGCGATGCGGACTTCGCGATCCGAAGCGTGGTGCAGCGCTTCGCTGGCGAGCTCGACGCGAGGGCGCGTGTCGGCGTCGTGGCCTTCGACGAAGGGGCGGAGCTCCTCCTCCCGCTGGACCCCGTGAGCCCCAGCCAGACCCTGGGGAGGACGCTGCAGTCCATCGCCTACAGCGGGCAGCTGACCAACAGCCCCGCCGGCGTCGAGCGTGCCCTCTACGAGCTCCGGGCCTCCGGTCGCGCCGACGCCGAGCGCGTCATCGTCTTCATCACAGACGGCCTGGTGGACACCGGCGACCGCCTGCGCGACGTGGAGAAGAAGCGCTGGCTCACCGAGGGCCTCGCCGGGGAGGCGAGGCGCGAGGAGGTGCGCATCTTCGGCATCGCCCTCACCGAGGCGGCTGACGTGGAGCTGATCCAGGCGCTCGCCCTTGCGACCGAGGGGGACTACTTCCGGGTGGCCAGCGCGGCCGACATCCGCCGCGTCTTCGGTCGGATCGCCGAGCATCTCCGGGTGCCGCGCGCCGTCGCCGAGGCGCCCGTGCCCGTAGTGGTCACGCCACCGGTCGGTGAGGGGCCGGCGCCCTTGATGCCCTTCGTCGGCTTCGTCGCCGCCTTCGGCCTCGTGGTCGGCCTCGCCTCCATCGCCTATCCCTTCTTCGCCTTCAGGCAGCGCACGGCGGTGAGCCCTCCGGCCTCCGCCTCGCCATCGGGCCTTCGGGCCTCGCTGCCCGCACCGGAGGAGCTGGCGCGGCCCGCCGTCATCAGCTCCACCGGTCCGCAGCCCGTCGCCAAGCTCGTCGACGTCGGGAAGGTGAGCGGCGGCGGACTGCTCCCGCACGACGTGGAGCAGCGCCATACGGCCATCGGGCGGGACTCGAGCAACGACGTCGTGATCGCCCGCGACACCATCTCGAGCTTCCACGCGACCATCGACTATCGCGATGGCTACTTTCACGTCGAAGACCATCGCAGCACCAATGGCACGTACCTCAACGGCAACCAGCTGCACGAGAATCGGCCCGTGCAGCTCAAGAGCGGCGATCGCATCGACTTCTCCGACTACGAGTTCCGCTTCATCATCCCCGACCACGAGCCCCGCGGCATGACGGCGATCCTCGAGAGCTCGTCCGTTCCGCCGGAGGAGCCGTCCGAGCTGCCCGGTCCCGCGGCCGGGAGCGGCGGCCTGGCGGATGCCGATACGCGCGGGAGCCAGGCGGAGCTCTTCGCGAGGCCGGCGACGTTGACCCCCGTCGAGGCCTTCGAGTCCTGCCTGCACCAGCACATGGAGAAGATCCGCGGCCTCGGGCTCGCCCACCGGGACTTCGTCGATCGCAACTTCGATGCCGGGCTCGAGCATGCGCTGCTGCGCAAGGCCGAGGAGGAGATCGCGGAGTGCGAGGCTCGGAGCGAGGGTCGGGTGGCCGAGCTCTCCCGTTCGGGCGTCCACTACACGCTCTGCGTTCTGCCCCTCGACATGGAGCAGGCGGCGGACTGGTATCAGGAGGTCTACGGCGGCTACGCGCGCTTCCTGGTCTCGCAGCTCGACGTATGGGCCGCCGCCGATCGCCAGTGCGACGTGCTCTGCGTGATCAGCTTCGGTCTCGCGGACGAGCCGTGGATCAGCATCACCATCGTGCCCGCCAACGAGGCGGCGAGCAGCATCGAGGTGATGAGCTTCGAGTTCCTCTCCGAGGAGGAGCGGCGTCGCGCGCTCTCCCTCGAGATCGTGGATGTCGGCGGTCTCGACTCGTGAACGGCGTATCTGGGCGAGCAGGCTGCCCCGGGGCCCGCGATCAATCGTGCTCCTCGTCCTTGCTCGCCGGCGCGCGGAGATCGTGCTTGTTGGCCCGATAGCGCAGGGTCTGGCGTGTGGTTCCCAGCATCCGCGCTGCGGCGGTGAGGTTGTAGTCGCTTCGCTCGAGCGCGCTCTTGACGATGTACTTGTCCATCTCCTCGAGTGACATGCTGCCGTCGAGGGGCACGACGAGCGCGTCCTCGGCGCCCGCATCGATGGCGGCTCTCGCGAGTGCTCCGGGCGCGGGTGAGGAGGGGAGCTGGAGCCACTGCATCGGAAGCTCGGACCCATCGGAGAAGAGCACGCAGCGTTCGATCACGTTGCGCAGCTCACGCACGTTGCCCGGCCAGTAGTGGGCCTTGAGGGGCTGCAAGGCGGTCTGGGAGATCTCGCGCACCGCCTTGCCCGCCTTGACGTTGAACTCGGCGATGATGATCGGCACGAGCAGCTCGAGATCGTCTCGCCGCTCGCGCAGGGCCGGGAGCGTGAGCTCGAAGACCGAGAGGCGGTGGTAGAGGTCGGCCCGGAAGAGCCCCTCCGCCGCGCGGGACTGCAGGTCGAGGTTGCTGGCCGCCACGATCTGGACGTCGACCTCGATCTCCATCTCGCTCCCCAGCGGACGCAGGCGGTGGTCCTCGATCACCTTGAGGAGCTTCGACTGCAGATCCAGCTCCATCTCGGCGATCTCGTCGAGGAAGAGCGTGCCGCCGTGGGCCTGCTGGATCAGGCCCCGACGCTTCTTCCGGGCGCCGGTGAAGGCCCCCGCCTCGTGCCCGAAGAGCTCGCTCTCGAGCAGCTCGCGCGGGAGCGCAGCGCAGTTGATCTCGATC
>CAZQMY010000582.1:0-3418 GCA_964594405.1 uncultured Spirochaetaceae bacterium
TCGTTTTGACCCCCTCGCCCCACGGCGCCGACCGGCCAGAGCGACCTGGCGGCGCCTTGCCGACGGACGCGATCGGCGCAGGCCGCGCTCGATGGGCCTCACACCGCTGCCGATCGACCCATGGGGCGCCCTTCAAGCCGAGGGGCATTGCTCTAAGCTATTGATTTTGTTAAACGATTCCTTCTCTCGCGTGGCGCCTGAGTCCCCGCTTGCACACTGAGGAAGCGCCCTTGATCCGCAAGTTCTTCGATTCTCCCTGGCCCTACTTCACCGCGGCGGCGCTGATCCTGATCGGGCTCATCTACGCCTTCCTCTCACCCAAGCCGCCCAAGGGGCCCGAAGGTGGGCTGGAAGAGCTGCCGCGACTTCGCGAGCGAGGCGACCTCAACGTCGTCTTCATCCTGATCGATACGCTGCGCGCGGACCGGATGAGCGTATACGGCTACGAACGTCAGACGACGCCCATCATGCAGGCGCTGGCGTCGCGCGGAATCCTCTTCAAGAACACGCACAGCCAGTCGAGCTGGACCAAGGAGTCGATGGCCTCTCTCTGGGTCGGCATGTACCCCGAGCGCACCGGCGTCAGGCACTTCAGCCACGCGCTCCCGCAAGAGGCGGTGATGCCCGCAGAGATCTTCAAGGAGGCCGGCTATCAGACCGCCGGCGTCTGGCGCAACGGATGGGTGGCCAACAACTTCGGATTCGACCAGGGCTTCGACCTCTACATCCGCCCCACGAAGGTCAAGAGCGTGGGCGGTGTGAAGCGCACCAATCCTTCGGCCAGCGCACTGCAGGGAACCGACGCGGACGCGACGCTCTCCGCCCAGGAGTTCATCATCGGCGCGTCGCGTGACCGGCCCTTCTTCCTCTACGTGCACTACATGGATATCCACCAGTACCTCTACACCGACACCTCGCCGAATTGGGGCACCTCGTACTCCGACATCTACGACGCGGCGATCCACTGGACGGACGTCAACATCGGCAATCTCGTCGCGATGCTCGAATACCAGGAGCTGCTGAACGACACGGTGATCGTGATCGCCTCCGATCATGGTGAGGCTTTTCACGAGCATGGCGAAGAGGGGCACGCTCGCGCGATCTATCGGGAGACGCAGCTGGTTCCCTTCATGATCATCCCGCCCCTCGACCTCTCTCCCGGAATCGTCGTGGATCATCCCGTCGCCAACGTCGATATCTGGCCCACGGTGCTGGACATGCTCGGGCTTCCGCCGCTCCCCGATACGGATGGGAAGTCGTTGATGCCGCTGGTCATGGCGGCCGCGGAGGGGCTCACGGTGCCCGAGGGCTTCGAGTCGCGGCCCCTGTACTCACAGCTCAATCGCGCCTGGGGGCGCGATGGGATCGATGGGCCGAAGAACATCATGTCGGTCTTGAAGGACGGGTATCGCCTGATCCAGGACGACGAAGAGCCCGTGCGCAATCGACTCTACGACTACAGCGTCGATCCCCTGGAGGAGACCAATCTCTACGGGCGGGAGGAGTCGGGGGAGAAGATCGCGGAGCTCGGCAAGGAGCTCGAGACGCTCCGCTCGATGGACACCACCGTCTGGGGGGAGGCCGACTCCATCGAGATCGACGAGATGGAGAAGAACCAGCTTCGCGCGCTCGGGTACATGCTGCCCGGAGATCCCAACAAGGGCCAGAACCGCATCATGCCCAACAAGCACGCGCCCAACGTCAAGCCGGTCGGGCAGTAGAGGCGACTCCGCCGCGTCCGAGCGGCTCGTGCGCTAGACGCCGGTCCTCACGAAGTGCGTCTCGAGCCGAGCGCGCTTCGCCGCGCGGTCGAGTGCGAGCTCGATGAGGCGCTCGAGCAGCTTCGGATAGGCGAGGCCCGACGCCTCCCAGAGCTTCGGGTACATCGATCCAGCGGTGAAGCCCGGCAGGCTGTTGAGCTCGTTGATGTAGGGCTTGCCGGTCTCGCGGTCGATCAGGAAGTCCACCCTGGCGAGGCCCTCGCACTCGAGCGCTCGGAAGGCCTGGATCGCCATCTCGCGCAGCTGTTTGGACTCGTCATCGCTGATCGGTGCGGGGATCCGCAGCTCAGTGGTCTGATCGTGGTACTTGGCCTCGTAGTCGTAGAACTCGTGCGTCGGCACGATCTCTCCGGGCACCGAGGCCTCCGGCGCTTCGTTGCCGAGCACGGCGATCTCGACCTCTCGCGCGTCCAGGCTCTGCTCCACGATGACCTTCCGGTCGTAGCGGGTGGCTTCGCGCAGGGCAGCGGCCAGCTCGTCTCGATCTTGCGCCTTGGAGATCCCGACGGAGGAGCCCGAGTTGGCCGGCTTCACGAACGCCGGCAGCCCGATCTCCTTGCAGACCGTATCGCATGCGAGGAGGGTGCCCGCGCCCTCCAGCTCGTAGTCCCGGAAGACGCACCAGGGAACGACCGGCAGATCGGCGGCCGCGAGCAGGCGCTTGGCGATGTCCTTGTCCATCTGGACAGCGGAGCTGAGCACGCCGGAGCCCACGTAGGGCACCTCGGCGAGATCGAGCAGCCCCTGGAGCGCACCGTCTTCGCCGCCCCGGCCGTGAATGATCGGCACGATGACGTCCAGCTGTACCACGGCGTCCGGAGCGGCCGCGCTCTGCTGCAGGGTGCGCTCGCCCGGCGTCGCCGGGAGGAGGACCTCGGGCGCGTCGAGCACGTTTGCGGGCTGCTGGTCGCTGCCGCTGCCCAGGTGCCAGCGGCCGTCGTGGTCCACCGCGATCAGGAGCACCTCGAAGAGCGACTGATCGAGGGCTCCCAGAATGGACGTGGCCGACGTGATGGATACCTGGTGCTCCACCGATCGTCCTCCGAAGAGCAATCCGACCCGAAACTTCTTCATGCTACCCCCTGAGGTCAATGTTATCGGCAAGATCGGAGCGGCGCTCGGGCAGCTTGACCCCATCGCGGCCCCCTCGTACTCTCGGCCGCGTGCCGCCCGATTCCCCCAGCGACGGCCTCCAGGGCCCCTTCTCTCCGGCAGCGCCTCCCCCGCAGGCCGATGAGGCCGCCGTTCTGCTCGCCGCTCGCGAGAAGGAGGCGGCGTTGGCGTCTCTGCTCAGGGAGCGGGGCCGGGTGATCGTCGCCTTCTCGGGCGGCGTGGACTCGAGCTACCTCGCGTGGCTCGCCGCCCGCGAGCTGGGCCAGGAGAGCCTCGCGGTCACCGCGCTCTCGCCCTCCTATCCCATGGCGCATCGTGAGATGGCCGAGAAGATCGTGGCCGACTTCGGCCTCCCGCACCGCTACGTCGAGACGCGCGAGATGGAGAGCGCGGCGTACCGCAGCAATGGGCCCGATCGCTGCTACCACTGCAAGAGCGAGCTCTTCTCTCGGCTCGGCCGGCTCGCCCGCCAGGAGGGCTTCGACGCCGTCGCCTACGGAGTCAACACAGACGACACCGGGGAT
>CAZQMY010000583.1:0-3413 GCA_964594405.1 uncultured Spirochaetaceae bacterium
AGCACCACCGAGATCACCGCCTGCTTCCCCCAGATGTCCTGCAGGCCCCGGCCGATCCGGCTCGGGCTCGCCTCCCGGGCGGGGATGCTGTCGCGGATCGACTGGAAGATAAGGGCTTGATCACGGTATTGCGGAATGGTTCGGAAGCCGGACCTCAGCTCCACCCGGCGATCGGTTCCGGCGCCTTCGATCTCGCCATCCCCCGCCACCACGCCCAGCGCGTTCAGACGGTGGCCGGCCCTCCGGATCTTCTCGCCCTGCCGGGGCCGCAGCGGCTCTTCGAAGGACTCGACGCTGATGTCGACCCCCGCCCCCATTCCACCGATCCGACTGGCATAGGCGAGGATGCCGTGGTGGACGAAGTCCGGGATCTGTCGATTGATCCGCCTCGCGATCTGCTCCGAGTCCTCGCCGTAGACCTCGAAGGGGGCGATGTAGATGGTGAGCCCCAGGCCGCTGTAGTCCGCCGGAGCGGCGTCGCTGTCGGGCTCGAGATCGACGTCGTGTGAGGAGATCGACGGGCACCGCGAGTCGCCCACTCGGACGAGGTTGCGCCGATCCGTGGTGAAGCCCGTCTTCTGGACGGAGACCGTCACGGCCCGGACTCGATCGGGCAGCTCCTCGAAGGTCAGGGTGTACCGCCCATCGGCCATCGACCGCTCGGAGGCGACGATCTGGCCCTGCTGCTTCACCTCGATGGCGGCATCGGGCAGGGGCGCAGCCCCGCCGCGAATCCGGCCGCGCAGGGGGCACTCGGCCGCGGCGGACGATCCGAAGAGCAGGATCGATCCGACGAGCAGGATCGGAAGACCGATCCGCCTCGAATCCGAGCCGCCGCAGCACGCCACCATCGCGCGCCTAGCCATCGCGACCCTCGCAATCGAGCGAGACGGAGATGAGCGCGCCCAGCAGATGCGAGCGTCGCAGCGCGATCCGCTTCTCCGCGCAGTCCGTGGCGCGCAGGACCAGCTCGGCCGGCGGGTCCGCAAAGACCGGCGCATAGTCGATGATGAAGCCGCCATGCGAGTCGTTCTCGATCTTCGGTGCGAGCGACTCGCCACGAAAGTCGAGCAGGTCGACCCGGAGTCCGGGGACCGCTCCGTTGTCCAGCTGGCCGATGATCTGCTCGCTCCTGGCAAAGAGCAGCTGGTCGGCCCACGCGCCCACGATCGACAGACCTCCGATCCCGGCGGCGGCCACCAGCACGCGCGCGAGCAGACGGCCCAGGGCGGCCTCGCGCGCGCGGGAGCTGTTCCAGAAGCGGACGATGAGCAGGGCGAAGACGATCAGAGCGAGCAGTTGGCCGGCAGCGGCCGACAGCGGGGCGTTGAGCTCTGCGAGCACGTCGCGCAGGTGGTTGACGAGCTTCGCCGGCCAGGAAAGCAGATCGAGTACATCGCCCAGCTCCGCCATCGCCTTCGCCCCTCGAATGGCCCCGGAGTCGCAGCGGATCCAGCAGCCTCCCCCACGCCCGCCGTGCCCTCGATCATACGGCTTCCGTGCAGCGGCATCGACAGCCTCCTGCCTTCACCACCGACCCGACGGCCCCGTTTCCAGGGCCCGTCTCCGCGTGATAGGATGAGCACGGACCCGGGCCGAGGACCACCCGCGCGTCCGGGGGAGGAAGGGGAGGAGAGGGTTGGGAGCCTCCACCGCATCCAACGCCCGCGCTGAAGCGCCCCGCCCTTCGGCGGCTGATCGGGCGAGCCGGGATCACCTCTGGCTTCGCTTCCTCGACGCTTTCATGCCCGAGACGTTGCGTCAGCAGGCGGGCGACCCGGTGCGCCGTGCACGGCTCCTGCTCGCCTTCCTCTGCATCGGTGTCGTAGTGCCCACGCTCACCTTCTTCCTGCAGCACTCGGGGGGTGGAACTCCGGAGTTCATGACGCTGGGGATCGGGACGGCCGCCATCAGCGGCAGCCTCATGCTGCTGATGCGGCTCAGCGGCTCCTACGTCCTGGTGGGCCACCTCCTGGTGGCCACGATCTTCGGGGTGACGGGCTACATCGTGCTCTCCGCGGGCGGCCGCGCGCCGATCGGCTTCTTCGGGTCGATCCTGGTTCCGCCGCTCGCGGTCCTGCTCTGCGGGGTTCGAGCGGGCGTCGTCTGGTCGCTGCTCTGCCTGAGCGTGATGTCGCTCGTCCTCTGGGGGCGAAGCGCGGGCGTGGACTTCCCGGTCCAGATGGATCCCGGCGTGCAGGCGCGCTGGACCCTGCTCGGCGGAATGCTCATGACCTCGGCCTCGCTCTGCCTGGCGGTCGTCTACGAGTCCCTTCGGACCCGCGCCCTGCTCGATCTCGAGGCGGCGCGCCAGCGGGCCGAAGAGGAGCACGCGGCGCGGATCGCCGCCGAGCTGCGCTTTCGGGATCATCTCGAGGAGCAGGTGGCGGCGCGCACGCGAGAGCTCGATCTGTCGCGCCAGCAGCTGCGCAACTCCGAGCGGCTGGCTTCGGTGGGGACATTGGCTGCTGGCATCGCGCATCAGATCAACAACCCGATCGGCACGATCCTGATCTCGGCCGACTACGCGCTGCAGCGCCAGGTCGAGGAGGGAGCCGAGGATGTCGGGCGCGAGGTCCTCGAAGAGGTCGTCCAACAGGCGCGACGTTGCGGTCGCATCGTCCACAGCATCCTGCAGTTCTCCCGGGACGAGCCCACGGAGAAATGGCCCGAGAACCTCAACGACGTCGTCCGCCGCTCGTGCGAGCTGAGCCGTGGCTACGCCGAAGAACGCAGGGCACGCGTCGACCTCGAGGTCGATCGCGATGAGCTGCGGGTGAGACTCAGCCCGATCGAGATCGAGCAGGTCGTCGTCAACCTCGTCCGCAACGCCATCGAGTCGAGACCGGAAGGCGCGAGCGTCCGGGTCGAGACGTCGGCGGAAGGCGAGCACGCGGTGCTGCGCATCAGCGACGATGGCGGCGGCATCGAGCCCGAACTCCTTCAGCGCATCTTCGATCCGTTCTTCACGACGCGGCTCGCCCACGGTGGCAGTGGGCTCGGCTTGAGTGTCGCCCATGGGATCGTGACCGATCACGGTGGGCGGATGCATGTCGACAGCGTCGTCGGCGAGGGATCGGTCGTCCGGGTAGAGCTGCCGCTCTGCGCGGAGTGAGCGGTCCCCCGCCCGTGGAATCTGTGCCGCCCTCCTCCGTGTCCTCCCATTTGGCACGTCGGAGGCATCGCCCATGCGAGTCCCCTGGAGCTGAAGGAGGTGTCGCTCTCGAACCGCACCCCAGCGCGAACGGTCATTTTCGAGGCCTGACCGAGCGCCCGGATCGACCCCCACGCAGGACCGGCGATCGCGGGCATCGCCCAAATCCGGCCCGCGCCCAGACGCGTGTAGGCTAATATTGGATACGGGTGGTCGACCATGACCCCCGCAACGGTGATGCGATTCCGCGCTCCGACGG
>CAZQMY010000584.1:0-3402 GCA_964594405.1 uncultured Spirochaetaceae bacterium
TGGCAGTTGAGCGGCTTGCCCTTGAGTGAGAAGATGGCCTGGGTGTAGAAGTCGCGGGTGGGCACCATCACGCCGGCGGCCGAGTCGCCCTCGGAGAGGAATATCGTGCTCTCGTCGCCACGGCCCTTGGCGCTCTTCGCGTCGTCGAAGTGGAACTTGCAGTCCGTGAGCTTCGGGATGCGGATGGCCACCTTCTTGGCCCGCTCGCGCGCATCCTTCTTGATGGCGGCGAGCTCCTTCCGCACGCGCTCGTTGTTGGCGACCTTCTCGAGCAGGCGCTTCGCCGAGTCCTCGTTGGCGTGCAGCCAGCGCACCACGTGGTCCTTGACGGCGGGCACCAGCCAGCCGCGCACCTCCGTGCTGCCGAGCTTGTTCTTCGTCTGGCTCTCGAAGACGGGGTCCTGCAGCTTCACCGCCACCGCGCCGATGATGCCGTCGCGCACGTCCTCGCCCGCGAAGTTCTTCTTCGCATACTCGTTCACGCCCTTCAGCACGCCTTCGCGGAAGGCGCTCTGATGGGTGCCCCCATCGTTGGTGTACTGGCCGTTCACGAACGAGTAGTAGGTCTCGCCATAGCTGTTGCCGTGAGTGAAGGCGAACTCGAACTTCTCGTCCTCGCAGTGCACGACGTCGTAGAGCGGCTGCTCGTCGCCGATCTCGTCGTCGAGGAGATCGCTGAGCCCTTCCTTGCTGACGAAGGTCTCGCCGTTGTAGACGAGCTTCAGGCCGGCGTTCAGGTAGGCGTAGTAGCGCAGCCGGTGCGAGACGAACTCCTCGTTCCAGCCGTACTTGCCGAAGATCTCCGGATCGGGCACGAACTCGACGAAGGTGCCATCGGGCGCCGACGCGTCCCTGCCCTTCTTCTCCCGGATCAGCCTGCCCTGCGCGAAGGTCGCGCGGACGTACTTGCCATCACGGTAGCTCGCCACCTCGAACTGCGAGGAGAGCGCGTTCACGGCCTTCTTGCCGTCACCGTTCAGGCCCACGCTGAACTGGAAGACGTCGTCGTTGTACTTGCCGCCGGTATTGATCTGGCTCACGCAGTCAACGACCTTGCCCAGCGGGATGCCGCGCCCGTAGTCGCGGATCGAGACGCGATCACCTTCGCGCTGGATCTCGATCTTCTTGCCGACGCCCATGATGTATTCGTCGATGGAGTTGTCGATCACCTCCTTGAGCATGACGTAGATGCCGTCGAGGGGATGATTGCCATCGCCGAGGCGCCCGATGTACATGCCCGTGCGCAGGCGGATGTGCTCCAGCGCATCGAGGGTCTGAATCGCCTTCTCGTCGTAGGCGACCTTCTGCTTGGCGGCCATTGCTGCTCCGTCGTACGCCTCCCCCGCGACGCCGGTCCCGCAGCCAACTGGATCGGGGCAGGCTCGAGCCCGCGGGCGGAGGCCGTCTCGTCGCATCGCGCCCGCGTCCTGGGGCGGACGGGGCGGCGACGTCGCCATTCCGTCTGTGCGGGGGGTGGGCCGTAGATTGGTCGATCCGCACGAATCGTCAAGATCCGCCAGCGGCGCGGGCGGGACCCCCAAGGGCGCAGTCGCGGATCAACACCTGTCTGAAGATACGCCGTTCAAGGGAGGCCGCCCGTGCCGCCCAGATGGGCGCAGCACGCGCCGGCCACCCGACTCGCCAGCTCCAGGGCCTCGAAGAAGTCGAGCCCCTGGGCGAGCCCCGCCGCGAAGCCCCCGTGGAAGGCATCGCCTGCGCCGGTGGTGTCGATGACGCGGTCTGGCTCGTGCGCGGCGATCCGACGCACGCGGCGGCCATCGAGCGCCAGCGCGCCCCGGGCGCCCCGGGTGATGACCGGATGCCCACCGAAGCGATCGGCGAGCGCGCGGAGCGTCGCGTGCGCGTCCCCCACGCCATAGGCACGGATGAACTCCTCGGGCACGATCGGATAGTCGACCTCCGGAAGGAGCCGAAGAAAGGCGGGCCGCGCATCCGCGAAGTCGCCGACCACTGGCGTCCCCAGCCGGCGCGCGCGGGCGATGGCGCGGGCCGCCGAGCGCTCGAAGTGGCCATCCACGAGCAGCACGCTGTCGTGGCCGACTGCCGAGACCGGAAGCGCCGGACACGCGCGCTCGTGCCCGCGGCGATCGGCGACGATGAAACGACGGTCGGCGGTCTTCGCGTGGACCAGCACCACCGCGAGGGTCGTGGGGTGCGTCTGACTGCGGACGACGCCGCGTGTGTTCACCCCATGACGTCGCAGCGCACGCAACGCGAAGTCGCCGTCGGCGTCGTCGCCCACCCAGCTGATCAGCTGCGAACGGACCCCGGCGTGCGCGGCGTGCGCGCAGGCATTCGCCGCCATCCCTCCGGGCCCGCGAAAGCGCTCTCGATGGCGCGTTCGCGTCTTCGAGAGGTCGAAGTCGTCCACGCGCAGGACCTCGTCGAGCACGCAGAGACCGAGGCCGACGACGCGTCTGGCACTCACGGGTCGCCGGGCCTAGTTCACCGGCCGCCTCTGCTCGGTCCACACCCCGCTCGGCGCGCGGAAGACGAGCAGACGTCGGTCCGTGCTCACCGTCGCCATGTTCGAGCGGACCTTGATGCCGCTCACGTTCTCGTGGATGGCGAGCTTGGTCTCGGTGAAGCGGCGATTGTCGGGGGAGAGGCCGATGGCTCGGCGATTGGTGAGAACCACGGCGGTCCCCGCTCCGACCCGCGCGCTGCCAGGCCGCTCGTTGGGGCCGAAATCGGCCTGGATCCAGAGCCCTCCGTCGCCGTCGAAGCCGAGGGCCCGTTTGTCGCTGACGATCAGGGCCACGCGCGTTCCCATGAACGCGCTCGTGGGCCCGTTCTCGTGGACGCGGTAGCGCACCTCCCGCCAGCCCGCGCTCCCGGGGCTGGCGGCCAGCACCCGGCGATCCGTGATGGCCACGGCCACCCGTCCCTGGGCCTCGCTGAAGACCAGCGTCTCGCCGAGCTCGAGCCGGACGCTCGGCGAGGCGTTGCTGAGCAGGTCGAAGGCCAGGAGATCGCGATCGACCAGCTCGACGGCGATCACGTCGTCTAGCTCGACCTCCTCGGGGTCCAGCTGCGCCCGGGCCAACGGGATCGAGAGCAGGACCAGACCGGCGAGCACGGCGCCGGTGCGTCGGATGAGGGGGGCCATGACGCGAGTGTACAGGGCGCCGCCAGCCCCGTCAGGCAGCGTCGTGGGCTCGCGCCTCGGCACGGCGCGACGGCCCTCTGCCCGTCCGGGAATGCGGGGCCTGCGCGAAATCTGTTATCACCTCGAGCGGAATGGTGTCGAGGCCCGTCATGCAAGCCGCGTATGTCAGCGACCTGAACAAGGATGTCCGTCCCGCAGCGCCGGGCGAGTTCGCCCCCGTCCACCTCGGCCCCATCGCCCTCGAGTGCCCCGTGGTGCTGGCGCCCATGGCC
>CAZQMY010000585.1:0-3397 GCA_964594405.1 uncultured Spirochaetaceae bacterium
CGCGAACGTCCAGAGGACATGGAGGCGCTCGCCGAACGCTTCGTGCGCGAGTGCGCCGCCGACCTCGAGATGGATGCTCCCGCGCTGAGCGAGGATGCGAGACAGCGCCTCCGCGCCCATGCCTGGCCGGGCAATATCCGGGAGCTCCGCAACGCGATCGAGCGGGCGGTCCTGACCTGCGGCGAGGACGCCCTCGGAGCACGGGACTTCGCGTTCCCCGACCTGGTCCGGAATGCGCCTGCTCTCGCAGTGCCGCGCCTCCCGGCCGAAGGCGTCGATCTTCTCGACGTCGAGCGCTCGCTCCTGGTCGCCGCGCTCGAGCGAGCGGGCTACGTCCAGAAGGATGCGGCGTCGCTGCTTCACGTCTCCAGGCGCAAGCTCAACTACATGATCCGCAAGCACGGGCTCACACATCCGAGCTGGCGCCGGAATCGCGCCTGATCGGGTCTGCGGCGGTCGCCTTATCTCCGCGATATTGTTGTGGATCTTCTGGCCACGATGGGGCAGGCTAAGAGGTCACGCGCGCCCGCCGGGATGGCCGGGCGCCCACGCCGCGCTCCGCAGTGCTCCGGCCCGCTGAGACGCGCTCCGACGTGCCCCAGAGAGGATCGACTTCGATGACGGATCATCACCACCGCCCCTTCCGCCAGCTGGCCGCGCTCGTCGGCCTGCTCGCCCTCAGCGCGCTCGCGCCGGGCTGCAAGAGCGATGAGGACAAGGTCGCTGGATTCATGGAGCGCGGTGAGGCCTATCTCGAGCAGGAGAAGTACGCCGAGGCGGCGCTCGAGTTCAAGAACGTCATCCAGATCAATCCGAACGACGCGAAGGCGCACGAGCTCCTCTCGACGGCCTACTTCAAGGACCGGAAGGTGCGGCAGGGCTACTGGGAGCTCAGCGAGGCGGTGCGACTGAGTCCAGAAGACAACGACCTGCGCCTGACCCTGGCTGCGCTCTCGATGGCGGCGAACGCCCACGAGTCGGTGATCGAGCACGCCGATGTGCTGATCCAGAAGACGCCCGACGACGCCCGGCCCTACCTCCTGAAGGGCCGGGCCCTGCTGGCGCTCGACCAGAAGGACGACGTGGAGCAGCTCTTCCGCAAGGCGGTGGACCTCGAGCCCGAGCAGTCGCTCCATCGCGTGATCCTCGCCGGCTACCTGCGCTCCGAGGACCGTTTCGATGAGGCCGAAGAGGAGCTGCGAGAGGGCGTACGGATCGATCCCAACCTCACGGTGCTCGCGGCGCTCGCTCAGCTGCTGGCCCTCGAGAACGAGGACGATCCCGAGATCGAGACGCTCTTCAAGCGGGCCATCGAGGTCGCGCGCAAGGGGCCGCAGGTCGACGATGAAGCGAGCGGGGATCTCGACGACGCGGCGCGCAAGCAGATCTACGAGCGTCACAAGGGCGGGGTGGTCGCGGCCTACACGAGCCTCGCCGCCTGGTATCGCGGTCAGGATCGTCCCGACGACGCGGTGGCGTTGCTCGAATCGGGCATTGCCGAGGCCGACGACGACAAGATGAAGGTCGGTCTGATCTATCTCCTGGTCGGCCACTACCGGGGCATGGACGACATGGAAGCGGCCGAGGCGACGATGGCCCGGGCGACCCAGATCGACGCCACGGATCCCTTCCCCTACCTGGAGATCTCTTCCCGGCGCAGCGCCGACGGCGACCTGCCTGGCGCCCTGGAGGCCGCCGAGAAGGCGGTGGCCATCGATCCGGACCGGGTCGCGTCTCGCCTGCGTGTCGCCGAGCTGAAGGTGGACCTGGGCTACAGGACCGAGGATTCGGGGCTGATCGACGAGGGCCGCAAGGCAGCGATGGACATCCTCGTCGAGAACGAGGACATGCCCGAAGCGCTCTTCGTCCTCGCCAAGCTGGACCTGGCAGAGCAGAACCTCGGTGCTGCGCTCGAGAAGCTGGCGAAGGTGATCGAGTACCGGCCGGAGTGGGCTCACGGCCACTTCGTGAACGGCTCTGCGCTGCTGCTCCAGGGCGATCTGCCCGAGGCCAGGCGCGAGCTGGCGATCGCGGTGGACCTCGACGGCAACCTCTCCGAGGCCAGGAACATGCTGGCGCGTGTGCACGCCCGGCTCGGCGAGCACGAGTACGCACTCGATCACGGTCGCCGCTACCTCGAGCAGCGACCCGCGGACGATCAGATCAGGATCCTCGTCGCCCAGAGCATGGTCGCCCTCGGCAAGGTGGATGCTGCGGAGGAAGAGCTCGAGAAGATCCCGGACGATCGGCGCGATGCCGCGGCGCTCTTCGCGCTCGGTCGCATCAAGCTCGCCAAGGGTCGGCTCGCCGAGGGTAAGGCCCTGCTGGAGCGCGCCGATCGGCTCGCACCGCACAACGCCAGGGTGCTCGGCCTGCTCTACAGCCTCGCGGCGGCCGAGGGCAGTTCTGAGGCGATGGACGCGAAGGTCGCCGAGGCCGTCGCCGCCAATCCCGACGACGCCGTCCTGCGCGGGCTGGAGGGCGCGATTGCGCTACAGCGCAAGGATCTGAAGAGCGCAGAGGCCAGCTACCGGAAGGCCATCGACCTCGATCCGAGCGACTTCAACTACTACAAACACCTGGCGACCATCCTGGGAGGAACCGGACGCGCCGACGAGGTCGTGAGGCTCTACGAATCGGCGGTCAAGGAGGCTCCTCAGCGAGCCGAGGCGCATCATCTGCTGGGCGTGGTCTACGAGTCGCGCGGGCGAACGGACGACGCCATCCGCTCGTACGGCGCGGCCCTCGATCGAGATCCGAACATGCACCTCGCCAAGAACAACCTCGCCTACCTGCTGGCCGACTCGGGCAAGGATCTGGACCGCGCCCTTGCCCTGGCCCAGGAGGCGAAGGAGGCGCTGCCCGACAGCGCCAACGCGGCGGATACGCTGGGCTGGGTGCTCTACAAGCGCGGCGTGGCCGCAGCGGCGGTGGGCTACCTCGAGGAGGCGGTTCGCGGGACGCCCGAGAATTCGCCGGTGGCTGGCGTGATCCGGACGCACCTCTCCAAGGCCTACGAGGCCAACGGCGAGAAGGATCGGGCGATCACCACGCTCGAGGAGGCGATCGCCAACCTCGAGAAGCGACGCGCCGAGATGGCGGAGGCGGGGCGGGAGATGCCCGATCCCGATTGGCTGGCGCCCGCTCGCCAGGACCTGGAGCGCCTCAAGGCCTCCTGATCCCGAGGGCCCAGGCGCAGCGCCCCACCGCGCGCCGTCTCCGATGATTCCCGCGCCACTGTACGGGGCGGCCATCGGTGCGTGCCCCGATCCGGGGCCAGGCGATCTCCGCCCTCCTGTGAGCGCACTCACCTCCTCGGCCCGTGCCCCTCGATCGTCCCCGAGTCGAGGCCAAAAGGCCTCGCCGCCCGGCTTCCGGTCAAGCTCGCCATCCCGGG
>CAZQMY010000586.1:0-3392 GCA_964594405.1 uncultured Spirochaetaceae bacterium
CGGGTAGAGACCGGGACCGGGCCGCTCGACGCGCAGGACCTCGGCGCCCATGTCCGCGAGCATCATTGCGCCGAAGGGCCCCGGGCCGATGCCTGCGATCTCGATGATCTTCACGCCTTCGAGCGGCCCCATGCCCCCTCCTCGATCCCAACCGGCGATCTTTCGCCCCGTCCAGAGGCTCCGATTCGGCACAGACGATGGCCCCGACACCGAAGGGCGCTGCTCGGAGTCAGCCGCGCCGGGAGCGGCGATGACGCGCGATGGCCCGCTGGATGCGCCCGGGCAGCGTGCGCCGGTGCACCTGCGATTTGACGAGGTAGTCCTCGACGCCGTCCTCTATGGCCTCCAGTGCGAGCTGCTCGTCATCGTTGCCCGTGAGCACCACGATGGGCAGGGTCTCGGCGAAGGTGCACGCCATCTCGATGGTGCGATGCCCCTTCGCATCGGGCAGCGAGAGGTCGAGCAGCACGGCATCGTAGGGCTCCGCGGCGAGCTGTGCCATGGCGTAGTCGAGTCGCTCCACGTGGTCGACGTCGAATCGGGCAATGCCCGACGTCTCGAGGACCTGGCGCACCAGCGCGGCGAAGTCCGGACTGTCCTCGACGAGCAGGACCCGGGTACGCCCGCTGCTCACAACCTCGGTGAGCTCGAGCTCGTCGTTTCGGAATTCGCCCGGATTCAAGCCTGCTCCCAGCTGCTGGCCCGGTCCTGGGACATGGGTCGGCGTCCTCGCTTCCAAGAGGCGGTGTGGCCCTTCCGTTGATGGCTGCCGCTCTCCCCTTCATGGCGGCCAGCGATGCTGGCGACTGAAGCGCCAACACTGCCCCGACCCGGCTCGTTTCAGGGTGCAATGCGCCTTCGGACTGGCGATTTCGGGATGGGCGAACCATTCTCCCCGAATGCTCCTCGACTGGGTCCTGCTCATTTTCGGTCTCGGAATCCTCGTGGCCGGAGGAGAGATCATGGTCCGCGGCGCCTCGAGCCTGGCGCGTGGACTGGGCATCTCCCCGCTCGCCATCGGCCTGACAGTGGTTGCGTTCGGAACGAGTGCCCCCGAGCTCGCGGTGAACGTGGGGGCCGCACTCAGCGAGACGGGCGCCCTCTCCTTCGGCAACATCTTCGGCTCGAACATGGCGAACATCGGCCTGATCGTGGGGCGGGTGGCCACGCTGAACCCGCTGCCCATCGACAGCATCGTCATCCGTCGCGAGCTGCCGATGATGCTGCTCGCGACCGCCGCCGCCGCGGTACTGGCCTTCGACGCCGAGCTGGCCGGTCACAAGAGCGTCTACGAGCGCGGCGATGGGCTCATCCTGCTCCTCTTCTTCTTCATCTTCATCTACTACACCGTGGGCGATCTCGTCCGACAGCGGGAGATGGGCCGCCCGATGGCATCCGAGGCGGCGGCCGCTCTGGCCGCGACCGCCCTCGAGGACCTGGAGGATGAAGGCGAGGTCGAGCCAGAGCCCAGCATCCGCCGCGACCTCTTCCTCTCGATCATCGGCCTGGCCGGGCTGGTGGGTGGCGCGGAGCTGACCGTCAACTCCTCGGTCGCACTGGCGCGCGCCTTCGAGGTCCCCGAGGTGCTGATCGGCCTGACCCTGGTCTCGGTCGGTACGAGCCTGCCCGAGCTGGCCGCCGCGCTGATCGCGCTCCGACACGGCAAGAGCGACATCGCCGTCGGGGGCGTCGTGGGCTCGAACATCTTCAACACATTGCTGATCTGCGGCGTCACGTCCGTGGTCGAGCCGATGGAGATCCCGGACGGCGGATACTACGACCTCGCCGCGACCGCCGTGCTCTCACTCCTGCTGACTGTGAGCGCGAGCACCAATCTGCGCCGCATCATCCGCATCGAAGGGGTCGGCCTTCTCACCGTCTACCTCTCCTACGTGGCCTGGCGCTCGGTCACCCTGGGATGACGGCAAGGACCTGACCGGGCGGCCGCCCCCGTTCGGGGACCTGCGGGCTCGGGCCCCTTCGGCTGCGTTCCAGACGCGTCCCAATGCTGCAGCCGAGTGGCAAGTCGATTCGCTGCCGGGGTGTTGGGATTTCTCCCGGTCGACCGATAAGCCGAGACGATGGGAGAACAGAAGGCGACGAATCTGGGCGATCCGCACGGGCTGCAGGATCGCGACGAGCTCCGGCCCGCGCTCGCGCTCTCGGAGCTCTGTGAGCTTCTCGTGCGAGAGGGCCTGCTCACCCAGGCCCAGGCCGCCGACATCGAATCGCGCACCGTGACGCTGCGCAGCCAGGTGCTGAAGGAGCGCGTCGGCTCCGTGCGCTCCCAGGCCGCTGCCCGCTACGACACTTCGCCCGCCGAGATCGTCGCGGCGGCGAGCCTCCCCCATCCGACCGAGAAGCGGCGAAGGATCGACGAGGATGCCATCGCGAAGTGCCTCGCCGAGACCGCGCTCTACGCGTACGTGAAGCTCGACCCGCTCAAGCTCGACAACAGGCTGATCACGGGAACGCTCTCGCGGGCCTTCTCCCATCGGCACGTGGTGGTCCCCGTCAGCCTCGAGGGCAACACGCTCGAGATGGCGCTGACGGATCCGTACGACAGCTCGCTCCGCGAGTCTCTCGAGAACATGCTCGACTACGATCTGCAGTACGTGATCGCCAGCAAACGCGACATCACTGCGATCATCGAGCGGGTCCACGGCTTCAAGGATCGCGTGGACAAGGCCTCCGCAGAGCTCTCCACCAGCAACGCGAGCTCGGCGCTCGTCGAGCTGGTCGAGCTGCGCAGCGGAGATCAGCTCGCCACCGAGGAGGGGGACGAGCACGTCACGGCGGCGGTCGACCATCTGCTCCGCTACGCCTTCGATCAGCGCGCCAGCGACATCCACCTGGAGCCCAAGCAGGAGCACGCGGTCATCCGCTTCCGAATCGACGGCGTTCTGCACGACATCGAGACCCTGCCCCTCTCCGTGCACGGGGCCGTCACCTCTCGGATCAAGGTGCTCGCCAAGATGAACATCGCCGAGCGCCGACGCCCGCAGGACGGGCGCATCAAGACGCAACGCGGGGATCAGGAGGTCGAGCTCCGGGTCTCCAGCATGTCGACGGCCTTCGGCGAGAAGGTGGTGATCCGCGTCTTCGACCCCAACGTGTTGATGGCCGACCTCCACGAGCTCGGCTTCTCCAAGCAGGAGCGCGAGCGCTACGAGAAGTGGATCACGTCTCCGAGCGGCCTGATCCTGGTCACGGGCCCCACGGGCTCGGGCAAGACGACCACCCTGTACTCCACCCTGCGCTACCTGGCGGGTCCGGAGGTCAACATCACCACCATCGAGGATCCCATCGAGATGGTGGATCCCCACTTCTGCCAGGTGCAGGCGAATCCCCAGATCGCCGTCACCTTCGCCAATGCCCTGCGCACCATCCTG
>CAZQMY010000587.1:0-3389 GCA_964594405.1 uncultured Spirochaetaceae bacterium
TTGCGGCCTGTGATCAGATAGAGGAGCGCCATGCGCAGCGCCACCCCGTTGCGCCCCTGGTCGAGGATCACGCTCGGCTTGTGGTCCGTGAGGTCATGGGAGAGCTCGACGCCCCGGTTGACGGGCCCCGGATGCATGACGATGGCGTCGGGCCTCGCGAAGCGCAGCTTGTCGCGATCGAGCCCGAAGGTGGCCGAGTACTCACGGACGCTCGGGAAGTAGGCGCCGCCGAGTCGCTCGTTCTGGATGCGCAGGGCCATCACGACGTCTGCGCCGTCCAGCACCTCACGCAAGGACGTGTAGGCCTTGACGCCGAGCTCCTCGATCCCCACCGGCAGCATCGTCGGTGGTCCCGCGACCCGGACCTCCGCGCCGAGCTTCGTGAAGCCATGGATGTTCGACCGGGCCACTCGCGAGTGCGCGATATCGCCGATGATCGCCACCGTGAGCCCCTCGATCTGCCCCTTGGTCTGCTGCACCGTGAGCATGTCGAGCAGGGCCTGGGAAGGGTGCTCATGAGCGCCATCGCCGGCGTTGATGACGGGCGCCTCGAGCACGTCGGCCAGGCGCTGGGGAACACCGGCGACCCCGTGCCGCACCACGACGCAGTCCGGATCCATGGCGTCCAGGGTCTTCGCGGTGTCCATGAGGCTCTCGGCCTTCGAGAGGCTCGAGGCGCTCGCCGAGAAGTTCACGACGTCCGCGGCCAGGCGCTTGCCGGCGATCTCGAAGCTGGTCTGGGTCCGCGTGGAGGGCTCGAAGAAGAGGTTCACGATGGTGCGGCCGCGCAGTGTCGGCACCTTCTTGACCTCGCGAAGGCCGATCTCCTGCATCCCCTGGGCCGTCTCGAGGATCAGCTCGATCTGCTCGCGGGAGAGGTCCGCGATGCCCAGGATGTCCTCACCGATCATGCGCCTCCTCCCCGCTCGGAGGGCCGGCAGCCGGCGTTTCGGGCGCTCGTCGCTCGGGCCGGCTCACCACCACCTCCAGCATGCCCTGGTAGTCGGGCTCGCTGCCGCGAAAGATCACTTGCTCGCCGGGCTGGGTCGGGATGTTCTTTCCCACGTAGTCGATCTTGATGGGCAGCTCGCGGTGGCCGCGATCGACGAGCGCGACGACGCGTACGGTGCGCGGCCTTCCGAAGTCCATCAGGGCGTCCATCGCCGCGCGAATGGTGCGACCGGTGTTCACCACGTCTTCGACCAGCACCACCTTGCGCTCGTCCACAGAGGAGGGCATCACGGTCTTGCGCAGGCGCGGGCGCATGCCGCGCGAGGCCAGATCGTCGCGATAGAGCGTGGTGTCGAGGATGCCGAGGGGGGGCTCCGCCCCTGCCACCTGCCGCAGGTTCTCGAGCAGTGCTCGGCCGAGGGGCACGCCGCCATTGGGCACGGAGACCAGGTAGAGATCCTCGAGCTGCTCGGTGGTCTCCACGATCTCATGGGCGATGCGCATCAGAGCGCGGCGGATCCCCAGGTCGTCCAGGACCACCCGCTCGTGGCGGTCGGACGGATGCGGCCCGGAGGCCGAGCCCTCGGTCGCAGAGGAGGGCTGATCGTCACGTAGGCGCGCTACGTCGCCTGCGGACGCTGAGCTGGGGGGAGCGTCGCTTGACACGTTTGAACCTTTTCCCGTCTCGCTGAACGGAGTTAAAAGGTCTTGCTGACGATCTGCTACGTCCGCGCGCTTGGCGGACGCGCCGCGATTCTAACGCCTTGGCGCGGGGCGTCAATCATCGGCCGGATCCTCACAGCGAATCGACGAGAAGACGCGGTCCCAGCGCTTGTCGGCCACGAACCAGTTCACCGGGTTGAAGAACTGCAGGGCACTGCTGTTGCCGTCCACCTCCCACGACCAGTAGAGGATGAAGGCAGGCCCCTTGAACTCGGCGAGCCGTACCGTGCCCCAGCCGCGGCTGTCGTTGGAGTGGTCCCGGTTGTCGCCCATCATGAAGTAGCGGCCCTCGGGCA
Source organism: uncultured Spirochaetaceae bacterium (assembly GCA_964594405.1). GTDB lineage: Bacteria > Myxococcota_A > UBA9160 > UBA9160 > UBA4427 > CAZQMY01. The sequence goes on from CAZQMY010000587.1 coordinate 1,971, forward strand.
CGACGAAGTCCGTCCGCCCGAGCCCCGTATGATCGGGGTCGTCGAGCACCGCGTGCTCGCATCCGAAGAGGTTCTCGCGGTATTCGTCGAAGACCAGGCCTCCGTCGGCGACGAAGCGCTCGCCGGTCGAGGCCCACTCGGCTGTCTCGCCGTTGATGGTGATACGCCCGTCGCGAACGCTGATCCGATCGCCGGGCAGACCGACCAGGCGCTTCACGAAGTCCGTCCGCGCCAGCTCGGGATGACGGTCTGCGGGGGAGTACTGCGCGCCGCGACCGGTCGGCTTCATCGCCACCTCGAAGACCACCACGTCGCCGCGTCGGGGCTCACGAATGCCTGGCAGCCGCCACTCGGTGAAGGGGATGCGCGGGCCGTAGAGGAACTTGTTGACGAAGAGGTGATCGCCGATCAGCAGGGTCGGGAACATCGAGCCCGAGGGAATCCGGAACGGCTCGATGAGGAAGGCGCGGATCGTGAGCGCGATCACGATGGCGAGCCCGAAGGTGCCGATCTGGTCCCAGACCACGCCCATGGGCGAGCGGGGCTCCTGCGCCTCCCCCTCGCCGCCGGTCTGGCCGGCCCGGGCTTCCGGGTGCTCGGGGCCCGGCACGCGGGCTTCTCGCTTGCGACTCATGCCTCGGAACTCACTCCTGGGCCAGCCGGCGGGCTGGTCATTCGTCCCCGAGCTTCAGCGCGGCCAGGAACGCCTCCTGCGGGATCTCCACCGAGCCCACCATCTTCATGCGCTTCTTACCCGCCTTCTGCTTCTCGAGCAGCTTGCGCTTGCGCGTGATGTCGCCGCCGTAGCACTTGGCCGTGACGTCCTTGCGCAGCGCGCTGAGGGTCTCGCGGGCAACGACCTTGCTGCCGACGGAGGCCTGGATGGCGACCTTGAAGAGCTGGCGCGGGAGGATGTCTTTCAGCTTCTCGCAAAGCGCCCTCCCCTTCGACTCGGCCTTTTGCAGGTGCACGATGCTGGCAAAGGCATCGACGGTCTCCGCGTTGACGAGGATCTCCAGCTTGACCAGCTTGGCCGGCACGTAGTCGGACATTTCGTAATCCATCGAGCCGTAGCCGTGCGTGATGGACTTCAGCCGGTCGTTGAAGTCGACCAGGATCTCGTTCAGCGGCAGCGTGCACACGAGCATGAGCCGGGTCTCGTCGAGGGTCTCGGTGTGATCGCAGGTGCCGCGCTTTTCGGTGACGAGGGCGAGCATGTCGCCGATGCTGGCGTTGGGGATATGAATGGTCGCCTTGATCGTGGGCTCGCGGATTTCCTCAATCTCGGAGGGGTCCGGGAGGTGGACGGGGTTGTCGACCTCGATCTGCTGTCCGTCGGTCGTGGTTACCTGGTAGACGACGCTCGGGTAGGTGGTGATGATGTCCAGCTCGTACTCGCGGGGAAGGCGGTCCTGCACG
>CAZQMY010000588.1:0-3387 GCA_964594405.1 uncultured Spirochaetaceae bacterium
CTTTGAGCGGCTCACACTTGGAAGCCCCCGGCTTTGCCGGGGGAGGACGTCACTCCTCCAGCGCGCTGCGGTCGATCTCGATGGTCTCCGTCTCGCGGCGGGTGAACATCATGAAGGTGACGTTCTCCAGGACGTCGCTGGTATCCCAATCCTCGTCCACGCTGATGAACTCGTGCAGCTCCGAGTGGTAGTAGAGCGCGTTCAGGTTGAGCAGGCGCGCGAGGGTGACGAGGATGGGCTGGCTCCAGACCGTCCAGTCGCGATAGCTGAAGAGCTTTCGAGACTTGTTCTTGGTGCGCGCGGCCAGGTGGAAGTGCATCAGGTTCGTGAAGGGGTTGGGGTCGCCGTCCTCGTCCTCCACGAGCTCGACCTCGAAGCCGGCGTCCTCCATCTCCTCGCGGGTCATCTCGTCCGTTCCGCCCATGTCGACCACGGAGACCAGCTGCGGAGACTCGAACATGAGATAGTCCACGTAGCCCGTGGCGGTGGCCATCAGGGTGAAGAGCTGCTTCGCATCGAAGAGGTGATGACTCTGCTTGCCGATGTAGGCGAGGCTCTCTCCGGTCGAGACGGTCTTGATCTGCTTCCACACCTCTTCGTCGAGGACGTCCGAGATGATGTAGTGCTTCTCCGTCGTCTCGATCCAGGGCTGCGCCATCACGCGATCGCGCGCCTCCGCGTCCAGGTCGATCATCACGTAGCGGAAGTCGGGATAGCGGAAGTGGCCGTGGTAACAGAACTCCGCGGTGCCGGCCATCGGCTCGACGATGGTGCGGACGTCCTTGCAGAGCTGGGTGGCCACGAAGTCCTCGACCGTGAAGTCGAAGGTGCCGAGGACGGAGCTGTAGAGCGCGTAGGGATCGAGCGCGTCGAGCCCGCCCTTCAGGAAGGGGCCGATGTAGTCGTAGTCCTCCACGAAGGGAGAGTCGTAGCACTTCATCCAGCCCTGGTCCGAGAAGTCGTGGAAGCCGCTGCTGGCCACGCTCCGCCAGTAGTCGAGCCGCTTCTGGCGGGACCGGATCTCCACGTTGTTCGCGCGGAATCCGCGCAGCACGCAGCGATGCAGTCGCTGGAGCGTGGTGCGTCGCGCCTCGGGCTGCAGCTTGTCGAGCCGGCACTTCGACTGGAGGTTGATCCAGTCGGGCTTGGGCTTCTTCCCGGACTCGATCCTGGAGAGCAGCTTGTCGAGCTTGTCGTAGCTGTTGGCGATCTTGGTGGTGCACGTGATTTCCATGGTCAGCTCTGCGATGCCTTGGATTGTTGATCGAGGAAGGCCTGCAGGGAGCGGAAGATCTGCGTGGCGCGATCCCCGCGCCAGCCGCGCATCGTCGTCAGCACGAGGAAGACCTGCTGCTTGAGCACGGCGTCGTCCCCGCCCTTGATCGCGTCGAGCGCGCGCTCGGCGCTCTCCCGGACGTGCGCGTTGGGGCACTGCTGAGTCACCAGCGTGATCGCCTCCGCCACTCCCAGCGTGCGCTCGTAATCCCCACTCCCCATGGCCGCTAGGATATCGCAGCCAGGCGGCGATGGGGGGCAGATCGGCAGCGCTCACCCCTCTGGCGGAGGAGGCAGGCGAATGGGTCCGGCGATTCGACGGCTCGTCCGTGTGCGGACGAACGTATGGCTGGCGCTCGCGCTGCTGGTGACGACCGGGGCGGTGCGAGCACAGGACTTCAGCGCGGTCGAGGTGACCAGCCAGCCGGTAGGCGAAGGGATTCACATGCTGATGGGGGCCGGGGGCAATCTCGGCGGGTCGATCGGGCCCGACGGCGTCTTCCTGATCGATGATCAGTACGCGCCGATGAGCCAGCGCATCCGGACGGCCGTAGAGGCGCTCGGCGGCAAAGCGGTCCGTTTCGTCCTCAACACGCACTGGCACGGCGACCACACCGGCGGCAACGAGGCCCTCGGCGAGACGGGCGCGGTGATCCTCGCCCACGAGAACGTGCGCACACGCATGAGCAGCGAGCAGTTCATCGCGGCCCTCGACCGGAGGATCCCGCCCTCGCCAGAGGCGGCGCTCCCGGTCGTGACCTTCGCCGATGGCTTGAAGCTCCATCTGAACGGTCAGACCATCGAGGCGATCCACGTGGCGCCGGCTCACACCGACGGCGACTCGATCGTCCGCTTCCATGAGGCGAACGTGATCCACACGGGCGACGTCCACTTCAACGGCATGTATCCCTTCTTCGATCAGTCGTCCGGAGGCGGCATCGACGGCATGATCGCCGCGCAGGCTTTCGTCCTTGGCCTCGCCGACGAGGAGACGAAGATCATCCCGGGCCACGGCCCCCTCTCGAGTCGCGCGACGCTGCGCCGACAGCGCGAGATGCTCGAGACGGTGCGCGACCGCGTGGCGAGGGCGCTCGCCGGGGGCAAGAGCCTCGAGGAGACGGTGGCGAGTCGACCGACGGCGGACTTCGATTCCACCTATGGGGGCGGGTTCCTGAAGCCCGCGCAATTCGTCGGGCTCGTGTACCGCAGCCTCGCCGGGACGCACTGAGGGCCGCGTCCCCGATTGGGCAGGCTTGGCAGGATTCGTGGGGATGCCGGCATTGATGCCATCGCCCGGGTCGCCGAGAATCCCGCCATGGCCGAAGAAGAGCTGCCTTTCGAGCCGCACGGCAACCGCCGCGCCGGGCGAGGTACGCGGCGCATCCTCATGGTCGCCTATCCGGGTGCGCAGATGCTCGACGTGACGGGCCCCCTCGAGGTCTTCGCCGGGGCCTCGGAGCTGGACGAGTACGAGGCGCGCAGGCGTGGGCGGCGAGCAGGGGCGCCCGCCTACGCGATCGAGGTGGCCGCGCCCGAGCGCGGCCCGGTCGCGATGTCGTCGGGCCTGCAGCTCGTCGCCACCCGGGGGCTGTCGCCCCTGCGAGCGCCCATCGACACCTTGATCGTGGCGGGCGGACATGGGAGTCGCGCCGCCGCGGACGACGCGCGCCTGGTCGACTTCATCGCCAGGGCCGCCCGGCGCGCGCGCCGCGTCGCCTCCGTGTGTACGGGCAGCTTCCTGCTCGCGAAGGCCGGTCTGCTTCGCGGTCGGCGGGCGACCACCCACTGGGCCGCCTGCGATGCGCTCGCGCGGACGCATCCCGAGGTCGACGTGCAGCCCGACCCGATCTTCGTGCGCGATGGCCGGTTCTACACCTCCGCCGGGGTGACGGCGGGGATGGATCTGGCGCTCGCGCTGGTCGAAGAGGACCTTGGCCGGCCGCTCGCGATGAATCTGGCCCGGCGCTTCGTCCTCTATCTGAGGCGGCCGGGCGGACAGGCGCAGTTCTGCGCGCAGCTGGCGCTGCAGGCGGCTCAGCGCGATCCGCTTCGGGAGGGCCAGCTCTACGTGAGCGAGCATCCCGAGGCCGACCTCTCTGTGGAGACCCTGGC
>CAZQMY010000589.1:0-3378 GCA_964594405.1 uncultured Spirochaetaceae bacterium
TGCACCGGGACGGCCGCTGGACCCACGAGGGCCAGCCCATCACCAACCGCAGGCTGCGGGAGCGCTTCGACCGCGCCGTCCGCTATCTGCCCGACGAGGGCAAGTACGTGGTGCAGGTGGGCCGCTTCCGGGGCCAGATCGAGCTGGAGGAGGCCGGATTCTTCGTGCGCGCCGTCGACCTCGACACCGGGGAGGTCCACCTCTCAGACCGGTCGAGGGAGCGGCTCGACCTGGCGTCGCTCCGGCTCTCGCCCCGCGACGGCGCGCTGCTGTGCAGCGTGAAGCGCGACCTCGCGCCCGGCGGCCTGCCGGCCCGGTTCCTCCACGGCCCCCACGCGGAGCTGCTGCAGGCGGTGGAGGAGGGGCCCGACGGGCCGGTGCTGCGGCTGGCGGGCCAGAACGTCCCGTTCCCGCCCTAGTCTCCGAGCAGCCGTCGCGCGACGAGCGACCACGCGATCAGCGTGGAGAGCGTCCACCAGGCGTAGAAGAGCTGATAGCGGCGATCGCGGATCGCCATGCCCAGGCCGGACAGCACCACGTAGTGCAGCACGTAGGGCAGGAACACGGGCGGATCGAAGAGCTGGCCACGCACCGCGGTCTGGCCGATGTCGAGGGCGATGAAGCCGATGAAGATCCCGAAGAGCCAGGTGCGGTTGCGCTCAAACACCTCCGCGTACGATTCGTCGCCGCGGATGTCCGGTGGGTAGAGGACCACCGCCAGCATGTAGAGGGCGACGCCCCAGCCGATCAGCAGCAGGTAGAGGTCGAAGCTCCAGTCGGCGAAGTCGACCCACAGGAAGAGCACCCACCAGTTCAGCAGCAGGATCAGCAGGACGTTGATCGTCCAGAGCAGGTGAAGAGGCGACACCTGGACGCGGTCGCGGTTGTGGATGATGCGCGCCAGGCCGTGCAGCACGTGGGTCACGCCCAGGCCCACGACGATCGAGATGAAGACGGCGAGGAACTCGAACGCGCTCACGCTCTCCTCGCCTCTCAGCCCAGCGCACGCGCGGCGGCGACGCCCAGGGCGACGGCGGCGAGGCCGCCCACCACGCTCGCCGCCACGTTGGCGAACGCCGCCACGTTCACGCGCAGCATTCCTGTAGAAAAGTCAGTGGAGGGTAAACGAGATTATGCCCGTTTTCAGAGAAACACAGATGTGGTTCCACAAGGCCAATCGGCAGATGTGAATGATATCGTTGATTTTATAGCTCGCGAACGTATTCAGCCAGCTTCACTGCCGATGCCCGGGTCGGGCCAAGTCGGGAGTTCTTCGCCGCTCTCGTACTTGGCCTGGTATAGTGAAACGCAGCTAATTCGTCCTACGCGCCACGCCTGGGGTGGAGGTGACCCAGACCTCGCTCGGGAATCTCCGCGGCTACAGAGCCCCTACTCAGCAGAATCGGAGCGCCTCGACTGTGCACGCCATTGAGCGAGGATGTCCTTGCCCTCTTGTCGGCGCTTCTCGAGATGTGCCATCCACCCCTCGGAGAGTTGGGTGAACTCGACGAGATTGCCGTCCGGGTCTTCCAGTGCCGTCATGATCGCGAAGCCCGAGTCGCGAGGCGGATAGAGGAGAGATCCGCCGGCCTGCTCGACCCGCGCCACGAAGGCTTCCATGTCGAAGACTGCGAACGCGAGATTGATGCTCCCCGATTGCGGCTCCTTGGCGGAGTCGAAGTTCGATCGTGGATGGATGGCGAAGTGTACGTCTCCCAGCTCGCAGCCATAGTGCAGATCGGATCCGCCATGGACTTCGTCCTCCAGCGGAAACCCGAGGACGTCTCGATAGAAAGCGGCCAATCCGGGTGCGTCGTCGGAAACGAGTAACACCGCCGAGATGAACTCGACCTGGTCGTTCATAGGTCTTGCCCTATCAAGTTTGACTGTCTGATTTCTGGAGCGACGCCGGGACCCGATAGTCGTCCACGATGCCCTCCTTCGAGATCTGCTGCTTGGCGTCGCCAACGATCGAGTTGAACATGTCGACGTGATAGGAGGCAGGCGCATCCATGGCGGAGGGGATCTCGTCATCCATGGTGACGACGATGTCGAAGGCTGTCAACTCGCCTGGCGTGAGCTTGCCCACGACTTGATTCGTGTCTTGATGGTAGATGTCGACGGGCCCAGTCGCAGCTGCGAACTCCGTACCGACAGGTGGGTAGAGATGAACCGTCGTCGGTCCGAACTCGAGAGGGACATTCGGGTCCGTGATCACGGTTCCGAGAGGTGTATGGATTCTCCAATGGACAACCCACATCGCAGTCGCTGGGAAGTCCGAATCTGGACCGAGCGCTCGAATGATCCCGAACTGCGGGAGCTCCGTGTTCTGCTCGACGCGAATCGTGTCACCTCGAGTCCCGGACATCAGCAGGTTCGGCGCCAGCATTCCGGCGGGGGGTTGGATCGTTCTTCCTGCGGCATCCGTCGGAGTCCCGACTCCGGGCTGGGTTCCTATCGCTCCCGGCGGCCTCAGCCGATCGAGCGCGATGCGCCGCATGATGCCCATCGACGCAGTAGGGCTGGCCGCGCCGTGCGCGAGGATCGTCACGGGCATCAGCCTGGAATCACCTTGGATCGTCCGGGGACCCCGGTGCATGATCACGAAGCCATTCTGACCGTCGAGTTCGAACTCTTCGTCGATTCCATCCAGCTTGACCATGCACGTGCACTTGCCACGCAGCAGCTCGATGCCTCCACGATTCGGGAACTGCTTGCACTCGAATCCCTGATAGGCCTCGTTCATCAACGGGAAGCTGCCGACCGTGTTGGCGTCGATCGTCGCCATCAGCTGCGAGATCTCGCCATCTGTGCTGGCGAGGGAACGGCTCTCGGGTGTCTTCCAGCGGAACATGTACACGATCGATCCCGGGTTGTCCGAGCCCGAGAAGATCTTGACGGGCTGGGCCTCGGCGAGCCCTTTGTCTCGCAAGAGTGCCCAGTGATCTCGCACGAGGTTCAATAGCGTCGATGGGTCACCGCTGGCTTCCATCACGAGAATCTGATTGAGCCCGTCAAGGGAGCGATGGCACTTGGAATCGTGAGATCCCATCGCGCGACCCGGCTCCTTTGTGGCGGGTAGGGCCCGGGAGCTGATGGCCCCGCCCGTCCGACCACGGGTAAAGAACTGTCGAATCTCCTCGTAGGACCCCCGAGCCGTGAGTTCCCAGATGAGCTGCTCCGTGTCGTCCGACATCTTTCGATCTCCCTTCCATCTGCGATGTTGACTATCGGTTCTTCGATTCCTGATCAGCGCGCTCCCACCCACTCCAGCTGGAGATCGACGTGCCGGCCTGTCGACCTGATCCAAGAGGAACGACGTGTCGACGACGCCGTGCCCGAGGATGGGCGAGAACTGCGCTCCGCTGGCGCGGGCTG
>CAZQMY010000590.1:0-3348 GCA_964594405.1 uncultured Spirochaetaceae bacterium
CACAAGCCGAGCGTGATCCTCGACCAGGTGCGCAACGGGGCGGCGCTGCGCATGGCGCTCCTCTATCTGATCACAGGCCGCAAGAGCGCCCTTCAGGAGGAGGCGCGAGGGGAGGGGCTTCGTCGATGATGGCATCGCGCTTCCTGCTGCGGGGCGGCCGGATCCTCGACCCGAGCCGCGACCTCGATACACGGGCCGATGTCCTGATCGCCGACGGGCAGATCGCGGCGGTGGGCTCCGAGCTGTCCGAAGAGGGCGCAGAGGTCATCGATGCAACGGGCTGCTGGGTGGCGCCGGGCTTCGTCGACCTTCACGTGCATCTGCGCGAGCCGGGGCAGGAGTACAAAGAGGATCTGGCTTCTGGAGGCCGTGCGGCCGTCGCCGGCGGATTCTCGGCGGTGGCCTGCATGGCGAACACGAACCCCGTCAACGACGATCCCGCCGTCACCCAGTACATTCTGGATCGCGCGGAGCACGACTCGCCTTGCCGCATCCATCCCATCGCCGCGGCCACCAAGGGCCTCGCGGGTGAAGTGATGACCGAGATGGCGGCGCTGCAGGAGGCCGGGGCGGTGGCCTTCTCGGACGACGGTCGGACCATAATGGACGCCGCCGTCATGCGCCGCATTCTCGAGTACTCGAAGCTGGTGGATGCGCCCGTGGTGATCCACGCTGAAGATTGCGGTCTGCGGGCCGACGGCGTCGTGAACGAGGGCATCATGTCGACGCGGCTCGGGCTGCCCGGCAATCCGGTGGAGGCCGAGGAGATCCACGTGGCCCGCGACATCCGGCTCGCGCGGCTCACGGGGGCGCGGCTCCACGTGGCGCACGTCTCGGCAGCGGGCTCGGTGGAGCTGATCCGTCAGGCGCGCGAGCAGGGGCTGCAGGTGACGGGCGAGGTCACGCCCCACCATCTCTTCCTCACCGACCTCGAGGTGGAGCGCTTCGATACGAACACCAAGATGGCGCCCCCCCTGCGCACCGCCGAGGACACTAAGGCCCTTCGTGAGGCCCTCGCACAGGGCATCATCGAGTGCATCGCCACCGACCATGCGCCCCACGCCCCGCACGAGAAGGACGTGGAGTACACGGCGGCGCCCTGCGGCGTGATCGGGCTGGAGACGGCCTTCGCGGTCGTGAACGAGATGGTCGATCTGGGCGAGATCTCGCCGCTCGAGCTGATGAGGCGTATGTCCACGGGTCCGGTGCGCGTCTTCGACCTGCCGGGCGGGACGCTGGCCGAGGGGAGCCCCGCGGACGTGGTGGTGCTCGATCCCGAGCGCAGCTGGACCTACGACCCGGCCGAGGGCCACTCGAAGAGTCGCAACTCGCCCTGGGCTGGGCGTGAGCTGAAGGGGGCCGTGATGGCCACCTTCGTGGATGGAGCACCGGTCTACCTGGCCGGGCGAGGAGTGCTGCCGCGATGAGTTCTGTGCTCGGTTCCCGAGGTGCGCGTGAGCGCACCCCCGCCACTCTGGCTCTGGCCGATGGCCGCGTCTTCCGGGGCGAGGCCTTCGGTGCGCGCACCGTGAGCAGCGGCGAGGTGATCTTCAATACGAGCATGACCGGCTATCAGGAGATCGTGACCGATCCCTCGTACGCCGGGCAGATCGTGGCGATGACCTACACCCAGATCGGGAACGTGGGTGTGAACGCCATGGACGAGGAGTCCCGCAGGCCCTTCCTCTCCGGCTTCGTCGTCCGGGAGTACATCGACGGCCCGAGCAGCTGGCGCGCCACCGCGAGCCTCGATGGCTTCCTCGCGGACGCCGGTGTCCCCGGGCTGGCCGGTGTGGATACCCGTGCGCTCGTCCGCCACATCCGGGAGGGCGGCGCGCAGGTGGGTGTGCTCAGCACCGACGCGTCACAGCAGGATGCCGACGCGCTGGTCGAGCAGGCGCGGCGCGCCCCCGGCCTGGACGGCCGCGACCTCGTGGCCGAGGTCACCTGCGAGGCCCCCTACGAGTGGACCGAGGGGCGCTGGGCCGGGGTCCCGGGCCAGGTCCCGAGCCCTTCTCGACCCGAGGGCCGCTACAAGCTCGTCGCCTACGACTTCGGCGTGAAGCGCAACATCCTGCGGCTGCTCGTGGAGCAGGGCTTCGACGTGACGGTCGTCCCGGCGACCACGCCCGCGGCGGACGCCCTGGCGATGGATCCCGATGCCATCTTCCTCTCGAACGGCCCCGGCGATCCGGCGGCGGTGCAGGGCGTGCAGCCCATCGTGCGCGAGCTGGCCGAGCGCAAGCCGCTCTTCGGCATCTGTCTGGGCCATCAGATCCTGGGGCTCTCGCTGGGCGGGCAGACGCGAAAGCTCAAGTTCGGCCATCATGGCGGCAACCAGCCGGGACAGGACCTCGCCACGCGCAAGGTGGCGATCTGTGCCGAGAACCACGGCTACGCGGTGGACGCGGAGTCACTCCGTGCGGCGGGCGAGCCGGTGCGCGTCACCCACCGAAACCTGAACGACGACACGGTGGAGGGCCTCGCTCACGAGACCCGTCCGCTCTTCAGCGTTCAGTATCACCCTGAAGCTTCGCCCGGTCCCCACGACGCGGGCTATCTCTTCGAGCGCTTCCGGTCGATGGTCGCGCGGCACGTGGCGGGCGATCCCGTCACTGGCGCTGCCGTCGCTGCCGGCGCCTCCTCCGACTGATTCCAGAGGTCCTCTCCTTGCCCAGACGCGACGACATCCACACCATTCTCGTGATCGGCTCCGGGCCGATCGTGATCGGCCAGGCCTGCGAGTTCGACTACTCGGGGACCCAGGCCTGCAAGGCCCTGCGCGAAGAGGGCTACCGGGTGGTCCTGCTCAACTCGAATCCGGCGACGATCATGACGGATCCCGAGACAGCCGATCGCACCTACATCGAGCCGATGACCGTCGAGGCGGTCGAGAAGATCTTCGAGGCCGAGAAGCCCGACGCGCTCCTGCCCACCATCGGCGGTCAGACGGCGCTGAACCTGGCGGTCGCGCTCGGCAAGGCCGGCGCCCTCGAGCGCCACGGCGTGCAGCTCATCGGCGCCAACCTCGACGCCATCAACAAGGCCGAGGACCGCGAGCTCTTCCGGGAGGCGATGAGGCGCATCGGCCTGAAGGTGCCGCGATCGGGGGTGGCCAGGAGCCTCGCCGAGGCGCGCGAGATCCTCGAGGAGACGAAGATTCCGGCCATCATCCGGCCGAGCTTCACCATGGGTGGTGCTGGCGGGAGCGTGGCCTTCGAAGACGCCGACTTCGACCGGCTCGTCCAGTGGGCGCTCGACCAGTCGCCGATGACCGAGTGCCTGGTCGAGCAGAGCGTCCTGGGCTGGAAGGAGTACGAGCTCGAGATGATGAGCGACGCCGCCGAC
>CAZQMY010000591.1:0-3338 GCA_964594405.1 uncultured Spirochaetaceae bacterium
GGTGATCAGCACGTTGACGCGCCGATCCGCGACCTTGCGAATCAGCGCGAAGATCTCTCTCATCGCCGGGCTGCCGCCGATCAGGTCGCCGAAGGAGGTGGTGCGATCCACCGCGCGCCGCAGCATCCGATTCTCGTGCTCGAGGCAACGACGTTCGAATGCCCGCTCGAGACACACGAGGATCGCGTCCTTCTTGAATGGCTTGGTCACGTAGTCGAACGCACCAGCCTGCATGGCCTCCACCGCCGAATCGATGCTCCCGAAGGCCGTCATGATGACGACCGGCGTGTCCGGACGGAGAGCCCGAACGTCACCCAGCAGCTCGATCCCGGTCCGACCCGGCATGCGAATATCAGAGATGAGCGCGTCGAAGTCCCGATCCTTGAGAAGCTCCACCGCCTGCTCGGCGCTGGCAGCTCCCTCGGCCTGGTGCCCCTCGTCCTCGAGCAGGGAGATGAGCATCTCCCGCATCGCCGCGTCGTCATCCACCACCAGAATGCATCGATTCGTCTTGTTCATGCCTTGTCGCGTTGCAGATCCCGGGCCAGTCCGAGGAGCGAATCTGCGCCTTCCGGGGCATCTAAACCGTGGCGCAATGACACACTATGCCACACATCGGGGCGGTCCACCCCGACACAGACACATTTGGGCCTCCGAGACGCGCTCTGGGAGGGCCTGGCCTACCCCGCGGGCAGTGCGGCCGGCAGGTGGATCTCGAACTCCGCTCCACCTTCGGATCGGTTCTGGACCCGGATCTCTCCGCCGTGCTCCTCCACGATCCCCTTGACGACGACGAGGCCAAGGCCGTTGCCATGGCCCGCCTCCTTCGTCGTATAGAAGGGATCGAAGATCCGGGCGAGCTGGTCGTCCGGGATGCCCGGCCCGGAGTCGCTCACGCGGGCGACCACCCCGCCATCCCCGTCGTCTCCAACGGAGAGACGGAGCTCGCCCCCGGACTGCATGGCGTCGAGCGCGTTGATCAGCAGGTTGAGAAAGACCTGCTGCATCTTCTCGGGATCGCCCTTCAGGAACGGGTGAGGCGAAAAGTCACGCACGATCTCGACGCCTCGTCGACGGGTCTTCTCGGCGAGGAAGGCCACACAGCTCTCGCAGACCTGGGCCAGGTCGACCTCGACACGAAGCGACTCCTTGGGCCGCGCGATGTTGAGCAGGGACTGGATGATGCCGGTGATGCGGTCGATCTGCTCGAGGATGATGCCGAGCCGCCACTTCGCCCGCTCGCTCTCGACGTGCCCCTCGAGCGCCTCCGCATGACCGCGAACCACACCCATCGGTGTCCCGATCTCGTGGGCGAGCCCCGTGACGAGCGTGGCCACGGAGGCGAGGCGCTCGGCCGCCGACGCCCGGGCCTCGATGCGACGCAGATCCCGATGGGTCTGATCCACCTCCTTGGTGAGTGCCTGACCGGACTTCGTGAGCTCGCGATTGAGCTCGCGCAGGTCGAACTCCCTGCGCTCGATGTACTGGCGAATGGCCAGCTCGGAATCGAAGAGCAGTCGGGCCGCCAGCGCCGAGATCGTCGCCTCGAGCTCCACCCCATCGACGTCCAGCTCGCGCTGGATGCGCGGTGTGAGCAGGCTGAAGTAGAGCGCGTAGGCGCCCAGATACCACTTGGTGTCGAGACCGATCCGTTCGTGTGTGGCGCCGATCAGAGAGCGCCGCCGCACGTAGTCATCGTCGATCACCGGCTCGGCGAGACTCAGGAGGTACTCGCGCTGCGAGGCCAGCAGGCGCTCACGGACATCCGTGTGCTTCAGGAACTGCTGCGGCTCGGGGAACTGCAGGAGGTGCCGGTAGAACTCCTGGACGAACTCGTCCGCGCAGCACGAGAGGATCGGCTGGAGTCGCTCGAGGGATTTGAGTGCGCGTTCATCGAGGCGGAAGAACGCGAGCATCTCCTCGACCGACGATCCCTTTTCCATCCGCGCAGTGTCCCAGTGTGCCGAGATCACCGCAACCCCGAAGACGGGGCGCCCAGCCTCATGACCCTGGACGGCAACGAGCCACAACGCCCCGGCCCGGTGTCAACTGGACGACGCCGTGGCCCAAGGCTGCTCCCGAACGTGGCACGGAGCCTGCAAACCTTCGCGGCGATGGTCGGCGCCTGCCGGCCTCCACTCCGGCATCGCATCGCGACGAGCTCGCGATGAGGGAGCAGCTTCATGACACCGATCCAACTCCGAGACCGGCTTCTCGAGGACCACACTCGCATGCGTGGCAAGGTCCAGATCGTGCGCTCGCTCGCGATGGCGGTCATCCGCGGAGATCGCGATCTCGGACCGGCGCTGCGCATGAAGGGGCTCGACCTCCAGGAGTGCCTGCTGCGACACATGCGGTGGGAAGAGCAGGAGATGCTCCCCGCCCTCTATCGTTCGGGGCAGCTGGGCGTGCAGGCCGGCGAGGCCATGAGAGACGAGCATCGTGTGCAGCGCTCACAGCTGACGGAGTCTCTGATGTTCACCGGCGGATGCGAGGGCATCGAAGAGGCCATTTCCATCGCTCATCACCTGCTGGAGCTCGTCGGATGGCTCGAGCGGGACATGGGCGAGGAAGAGCAGCGCGTCCTCGACGCGCTGGACTTCCCCGCACCCGACTCGACGGTGATCTCCCGGATCTAGGGTGCCGACGGCGTCTGGTACTCGAGACCGATCCGCCCCAGGCGAATCTTGAATTCCTTGAGCACCGTATCCGAGAGCACCGCCTCCATCTCCTTCGGATCGGCGCTGTTCAGGTCGGCGCCATGCCACATGCGCCTACCCGGCCCCTGGCCCGCGTCCGCCGCCGCCTGAGCGAGCTTGCGCCCTTCCTGGACAGCGGCCCGATTCTGGCCGAAGGAGTCCGCGAAGGTGGCGAGCATGTGGTACGCCATCTCCTTCTGCATCTTCTCGATCTCGGACTTCTTCTCGGGATGCTCCTTGATCAGCGAGCCGATGCGGTTCTCACCGAATCCCACGTGTCGGCGCTCGTCGGCGATGGTGCCTCCGAGCGTATGCGCGAACTTCGGGTTCATCTCGCTCGTGGCCGCATGGAGCATCTCGAAGACGCTGAACGCCAGCCCCTCGAGCACGATGTTCTGTCCGACGACACCCGCGATGAAGTCGCCCTTGTCCACCTTCTCGAGCAGGACCTCCGCAAAGGCCACCAGATGCGGGTTGGCATGCCGATCGATCACGTCCTGCAGCTCGCTCTTCTTGACGCCGAGGTCGGAGAGACGCTGCGTGAAGATCTCGACGTGGCGGGCCTCGTCGAGCGTCTGCGTCGCGAGGAAGCGCTTGCTGCCGTGGTCGGGCGCGGCGTTGATGAGCCCCGAGGAGGCC
>CAZQMY010000592.1:0-3299 GCA_964594405.1 uncultured Spirochaetaceae bacterium
GGGCGGCGTCGGCACCTGGTTCATCCAGCCGGTCGGGTCCCGCCGCGCGCGGGCTGGGCCGCTCGAACGCCTGGGCAGGCCGAGGGAGGAGCCATGATCGAGATCTTCATCGATGGCGACGCCTGTCCGGTGAAGGACGAGATCTACACGGTGGCGGCCCGACACGGCCTGCCGGTAGCGCTCGTCGCGAATGCGCGCATGCACGTTCCGGCGGGTCTCGGTGTCGAGATGGTGGTGGTCGAGGGCACGCCCGATGCGGCGGACGACTGGATCGCCGCGAACGTTCGGGAAAGTGACGTCGTCGTGACGGCTGACATCCCGCTCGCTGCGCGCTGCCTCGAGGTCGGCGCGCTGGTGCTGGGCACGAACGGCCGCGCGTTCGAGCGCGAATCCATCGGCGGCATGCTGGCCACGCGCGAGCTCAAGGCGGATCTGCGGGAGTCGGGGATGAGCGCGGGAGGACCCCCGCCGCTCTCACGTCGTGATCGGTCGCGCTTCTCCAACGCGCTGGAGGCGATGGTGCAACGGGCGTGCAGGTCGGGCGGCTAGCGGCCGGCGGCCCCCCAGGCTGCTCGGGCCCGGACATGCTACGCTGAGGCAGCCAGGAGCAGCGGGTGACGACGACTGGAACGATTCCGATCGACGGCTCGCCTGCCCCATCCCCCTGCAGGCGCTCGAGCGCCGCCGAAATTCGCGCCGTCGACGAGCGGCGCAGTCCGCAGCGAAGCCGCCGTGCCTCGGCCCGGCGACCGCGGCCAGCGCCCGTCCGGCGCCGCCGAGCCCTCGCTCGGTCGACGAGGAGGGTACTGGGGGATCGGGTTGCGGCTGCGAGAGAGCACGAACGAGAGAAGACGATGAAGAGCTCAGAAGCGCGGATCCACGCGTCGGAAGACACGATGCCTGAGTCGAACGACGATCAGGTGCACGGCCTGCCGGAGGGATTCCGGGGCGTGCCCGCGCCCCTCGCGCGCGCGATGGCGCAGCGTGGATTCGGGGGACTGACACCGGTGCAGAGGGCGGTCGTGGATCGACTCGCGCGGCCCGAAGACGCACAGCGCGACCTGCGCATCCGCTCGCAGACCGGATCCGGCAAGACGGTGGCGCTCGGCCTGGCCCTGGCTCCCCACTTCGAGCGACAGGGCGCCTCGCCGCGCGCGATCAGCGCCCTGGTCATCGTGCCGACGCGCGAGCTCGTCCTCCAGGGGGTGAACGAGCTCGGCTGGCTCTTCGCCGAGCTGCGGCACGTGCGGGTGGCGGGCGTGATGGGCGGCGCCTCGCTGGCGCGCGAACGCGCTGCGCTCGCGCGCGCGCCGCAGATCGTCGTCGCGACGCCCGGCCGCCTGCTCGATCACATCCGCGCGGGCGCGCTGCCCACGTCGGCCATCGCCCACGTGGTCCTCGACGAGGCGGATCGGCTGCTCGACCTGGGCTTCCGCGACGAGCTCGAGGCCATCGCCGAGTCGCTGCCCGAGACGCGCTGCGGTCATCTGCTCTCGGCCACCTTCCCGGGCGCCGTCCTCGAGATCGCCAATCGCTTCCAGCGCGATCCCATCGACGTCGAGGGCAGCAGCGCCGTGGATGCCCATCCCGACATCGCCCACGTCGCTCATCCCGTCAGGCCCCACGAACGGTACGACGCCCTGGTGAACCTGCTGCTGCTCGCGCGCGGCTCGCGGACGCTGGTCTTCGTGAGACGGCGAGTGGACGCGGCCGAGCTCGCCGAGAAGCTCGCCGAAGACGGCTTCGCCGCCATGCCCATCTCTGGCGATCTCCCCCAGGCCCAGCGCACGCGCACGCTCTCGGCCTTCCGGCGCGGCAGCATCGAGATCCTGGTGGCCACCGACGTCGCGGCGCGCGGCATCGATGTGCCCGAGATCGGGGCGGTGATCCATCTCGATACCCCCTTCGACGCGGAGACCTACGTGCATCGCAGCGGTCGCACCGGTCGCGCCGGTCGACCGGGGCGGAGCGTCCTGCTCGTGGGCGGCAGGGAGGAGCGTCGCATCCGGCAGCTGCTCTCGGGGGCGGGAATCGAGCTGCGGTGGCAGCCGGCACCCGGGCCCGACCAGGTGCGCAAGGCCGAGCGCAAGGCGCTCCGCCGCGCGCTCTGGGCGCGGCTCGAGACATGCGCCGAGGGGGCGGAAGCGGTCGGCCTCCAATACGCGGCCTCGCTCCTCGAAGGGCGCGATGCCGCCCACGTCGTCGCGGCGCTCCTCGAGCTGGCGTCTCCGGAGCTCCCCTGCGCGCCGCGTGAGCTGAGCGCCCCGGACGCGGCGCCCGCCGCGCGGCGCGAGAAGAGAAAGCGCGAGTTCGTTCCGTTCTCGATCAGCTGGGGCTCGCGGAAGGGAGCGACGGTGCCGCGCGTTCTCTCCCAGGTGTGTCGGCGGGGTGGTGTGAGGGGCAAGGACGTGGGGTCCATTCGCATCGAGGCGGGGCGCTCCACGTTCCAGATCGCGGTGGAGGAGGCCGAGCGCTTCCAGGCTTCCGCCGAGCGGCCCGACGAGCGGGATCCGGGCATCGTCATCGAGAGGCTCAGCGATCCGCGCGGATCCGCGCCGAAGGGCGGCGGTGCGCGCCGAGGGAAGCCGCGGGCCACGACGGCGAAGGGGCGGGGCGGTGCACGACAGCCGCGGCCTCGGCCCGCGCGATCGTCGCGTTCGTAGTCGAGGGCCGGCCCGGGGCCTCTCGCCCCGCCCGCTGCGTGCCCCTGTCCGATCGAAGGCGATGATCGAACATTCGCTCGAATCGAATGGCTCGATCCGGCCGATCGACCTTCGGTGCCTCGAGCGGGCCGAGGGACGAGGCGGGTCCGGCGCCCAGGTCAGTGTGTCGGCGCGGTCGCGGACGTTCCGGGCTTCAGGTGCTCTGCGAAGAAGCCCTCGAGGCGCCGCGCCAGATCCACGCTGGTTCCGTCGACACGGGTTCCGTGGATCTCGTCGCGGTAGATGACCAGCTCTACGTCCTTGCCTGCCTTGCGCAGAGCCTTGGCCATCTTCTTCGACTGGTTCACATGAACGTTGGGATCGTCCTCGCCATGCGCCAGCAGGATCGGGATCTGGACCCGGTCCGCGAAGTGGATGGGTGAAGCCTCGCGCAGCTGGTCCTTGGAGTCGCCGAGGTATTCCTTTGCGATACGCCCGCCGGCGTACCGGCTGTCGTGCCTCAGCTCCGCCTGCCAATCGAAGACGCCGGCGTAGGAGGCGGCAGCCCGAAAGAGCCCGGGAGTCTTCACTGCCGCCATGACCGAGGCGTGGCCGCCATAGCTCCCGCCGTAGATTCCGATGCGCTACGGGTCCGCG
>CAZQMY010000593.1:0-3051 GCA_964594405.1 uncultured Spirochaetaceae bacterium
CAGGACGCGACGCCGATCACGCTCGGCCAGGAGATCAGCGGTTGGGCCGCCCAGCTGCGGCTCGCGCAAGGCGCCATCCGGGCCTCCGAATCGAGCCTCTTCGAGCTCGCGCTCGGCGGCACCGCGGTCGGGACGGGGTTGAACGCTCATCCGCGCCTCGGCGAGGAGGTCGCCGCTGGGCTGGCGGCGGAGACCGGCCTGCCTTTTGTCAGCGCAGGCAACAAGTTCGCTGCGCTGGCTGGACACGAGGCCGTCGCGACGCTCTCGGGCAGCCTCTCGACTCTGGCGGGCTCGCTCCTCAAGATCGCGAACGACGTGCGCTGGCTCGCCTCCGGACCTCGCTGTGGGCTGGGCGAGATCCGGCTTCCCGAGAACGAGCCCGGATCGTCGATCATGCCGGGGAAGGTGAATCCCACGCAGGCCGAGGCGCTGATCATGGTGTGTCTGCAGGTCTTCGGGAACCACACGACCGTGAGCGTCGCCGCAAGCCAGGGCAACTTCGAGCTCAACGTCTGCAAGCCCGTGATCATCTACAACGTCCTGCAGTCGATCCGACTCCTCGCCGACGCAATGCGCAGCTTCGAGGCGCACTGTCTATCGGGTCTCGAGCCCAATCGCGAGCATCTGGACGAGACCGTTGAGCGATCACTCATGCTGGTGACGGCGTTGGCACCGCACATCGGCTACGACGAGGCGGCGCGGATCGCGAAGAAGGCGCATGCGGAAGATCTCTCGCTTCGGGAGGCAGCGCTCAGGCTCGGAAGCGTCGACGGGTCGGACTTCGACGCATGGGTTCGGCCCGAGGACATGCTCGGTCCACGTGATCGGAGCGGCGATTGAGCTATCCGGGGTCGGGCTCGGGCGACCACCCACTGGCACCGCACGCGAAGCGCTGCTCCGGAGGTGCTGGTCGAAAGCGCTTCCCATCGAAGAGCCAGCGCGCGACGCGGAGCTTCGGGTGCTCGATGGAGACGAGATTGAAGCCGTTCTCCTCGTTCCGTCGCCGGGAGGAGGTGGCGGTCCCCGCCGAGACGCCGACCACCCCCCAGCCGTCGGGCCCCGAGCGGGCCGGCGCTGCGGTGGCCCCCGCACGGTGGAGGTGGCCTGCAAGCAACAGGTCGACGCCCGCCTCCGCAAGAGCTGCCAGCGCCAGGTCCGCCCGGCCTGCGCGATCGGTGGGCGCGGCCAGGTCGGGACCATGGGCGAGTGGGGGGTGCGTCACGACGATCTTGGTGGGCGCGTCGGGGAGGTTGGCGACCCGGGTGTGAATGTGGGCCATCTGCTCCCGATTGATGCGGCCGCCCTTGATGACGAGCGAGCGCGCCGTGTTGATGCCGACGACGGCGATCTCCTCGTCCGAATAGAGCGGCTCCGTGTCGCCCGAGAAGTGGGCTCGAAAGCGGTGCAGCGGTCGAAACAGGCGTTCGTAGACGTTCCAGAGCGGGACGTCGTGATTGCCCGGCGTCGCGAGAAACGGGGCCGGGAGGCTGTCCAGGAACGCCCTCGCGTCCCGGAACTGGCGGGGCCGTGCCCGCTGCGTCAGGTCTCCCGACACCAGGACGAGATCGACCCGAGCTTCTTCGACAGCGGCGCGAAGGGGGGCGAGGGTCCGCGCGTCGAGGCGCCCGAAATGCAGGTCCGACAAGTGGGCCAGGCGGCGCATCGTCAGGCGCTTCGCAGCCCGCGCAAGCGCAGCGAGGCAGGACGGATCCGGACGTGGAGGGGAGGGCGGAAGCGCTGGGGCTCCCCGTCGAGGGCAACGCGCACCGTGCTGCGCCGGGTGTCGATCACGGCGCTTCTGACGTATTGGTGTCGGTACCCTCTCTCGTCCTCGAGTCGGCCCAGAACGGCTCGCAGCAGAAGTCGCGTTGCGCTCCACGGACCCGTGGGTGCTGCGAGGACCAGCATGAGCTCGCCGCGGTCGAGCGAAACGCGCTGGCCGAGGCCGAAGCCCTCGATCCGGTAGCGGTTGTTGCCGATGAACACGATCGAGGCGCGCGTCTCGGGATCGTCGCCGTCGATTCGAATGCGCAGACGTCGGCGCTGGTTGAGCACCCACCAGGCGGCTCCGGCGATCGCCGACCAACGCGCGGTTGCCCGGGCACGTCTTCGACGTTCCTCGACGAAGCCCGGGTAGAGCCCGAGGCTCGCATTGTTGAGGAACAATCGGCCGTCGATCTCTCCCGTGTCCACTGCTCCTATGTGTGGCTGGAGAAGCGACTCGATCGACTCATCGAGGCCGAGCGGAAGGCCGACGTCGCGCGCGAAATGATTGCGCGTTCCGAGAGGGACCACCCCGAGCGGTCGGTCGGTCCCGACCAGCGCTTCCGCGATGCTGCGGAGCGTGCCGTCCCCTCCGCCGGCGACGACGAGCGCCTCGGCTCGTGGATCGTACTCCGCGAGGAGCTTGGCCACGGGGCGTCGGTCGAGCTGAACGATCCGGGGTTCGGCGCCCGCTGCAGACAGCGCCGCTTCGAGCTCCCGCGGCTCGACGCGACGGTTCGAGATTCCGGCCTTCGGGTTGAACAGGACCAGCACGCGCTGCCTGTCGGCCATGGTCGCGACTACTGCCTGGCCGTCTTGGCCGTCTTCTCGCCCATCTCTTCGATCGCGACGAAGAGGCGAACCTGGTCCCGATCCTTCGGAATATCGATCACGCGCCGCTCCGCCATCCGACCCTCGAAGGTGGCCCGCATCAGGTAGCGCCCCGGCGCAAGATCCGCGAGGAGGATGGGACCCCGTGTCGTCGTCTCGACGAGGTTGTGCCCTGCCTTGTCCTCGATCACCACCTTCACGTCCGCAAGGTAGGCGCCGTCGGCGCGCGTGAGCGCAACGCGGAGGCTGTAGTCGTCGTCGAGCTCGCGCAGCCTCTCCTGTTCCCGGTCTCCGATGCCTCCGGTCAGGAAGCTGATGCCGTTCTGCATCTGCGGCATGAGCGGAGAAGCCGTGGCGACGTCAGGGGGCTCGGCGCCCGCGGGCGAAGCGAGTACGAGGAGAAGGAGTACCGATAGGGTCGCGGTCGATTGCTTCATGGATTCCTCCATGGGTGAT
>CAZQMY010000593.1:3061-3292 GCA_964594405.1 uncultured Spirochaetaceae bacterium
GTCCTTCTGTTCCTGCGTTGCTCTATGTCCCATCCCCCGCGCCACACCGCGGCTCGCGAGCCGCGACTCGCACTCGCCTCGCACGCCTCGCAGAACTCGCCTGCCGGCGGTTTGTACAACCTGCGCGACTCCACCGTCCGGAGGCCTCGCCTGCGCCGCCGCTTCGCGGTCGCGCCGTGCGACGGCACGGCGACGCCTGGCCTAGACTCGTTGGGCGGAACGACACGCCGG
>CAZQMY010000594.1:0-3290 GCA_964594405.1 uncultured Spirochaetaceae bacterium
GATCCTGCCGGAGGCGGGTTGGCACGACCACCGCACATGGGAGCCGGTCCCTGGGCTCGGCTTCTGGCCGCTCACGCCCACGGTCCTCTGGATGGAGTGGCGGCTCTTCGGCGCCGACGAGCGTTGGGCCTCCGGGGCGACAGAGGCGGAACGGATCGCGCGCGTGGAAGAGATCGCGAACCGCTTCCACCTGCCGGGTATTCTGCTCCATGGCAGCTGCGCCACGCTGCTGCTCGCCGTGCTCCGCCGGCTTCGCGTCCCGGGCGCGCTCCTTGCGGCCCTGCTCTTCGTGGTCCATCCGATGAACGTCTCTTCGGTGGCCTGGGTGAGCGAGCTCAAGAACACGCTCTCGCTCTCGCTGGGGCTCGCTTCGCTGCTCCTCTATCTGCGCTTCGAGGCGGCGCCTCTGGCCGCCCGCTATCTCCTCTCTCTCGTCGCCTTCTTCCTCTCACTCGCAGCAAAGACTGCCGGCGTGGGCCTGCCCGTCGTGATCCTCGCGCTCGCCTTCCTCCAGCGGGGCCGGATCGACCGCCGTGATCTGATTCGCGTCGCCCCGTTCTTCGTGCTCTCGATCGCCATGGGCCTGATCACGCTCTGGTTCACGCAGAAGAGCGGGGGCATCAGCGAGTACGCGGTGCTGCCCGAAGGCTTCCATCACAGCCTGGTCCTCTCGGGCCGGCTGCCCTTCTTCTACCTGAGCAGGACCCTCCTGCCCGTCGACCTGATGATGATCCACCCGAGGATCGAGCTCGATCCCGCGGACCCGATCGCGTGGATACCAGGGATCGCGCTCTTCGCGCTGCTGGTCGTGCTCTTCTGGCAGCGGGAACGGATCGGCCGGGGCCCCTTCGTCGCGCTCTTCGTGATGCTCGTGCTCCTCTTCCCCGTGCTGGGCTTCTTCCCGATGACCTTCATGATGCACGCGGAGGTCGCCGAGCACTTCCACTACATGTCCATCACACCGCTGCTCGCGCTGGCAGGTGCGGGAGTCGCCAGCGCGACGAAGCGTTGGCCGGAGAGGCGGACGATCGTCATGGGCATGGCATCGCTCGTGCTCATCGCATTGGGTGTGCAGAGCTTCGTGAGAGCCGTTGTATTCAAGAGTCATGAACGACTGTGGACCGACAATGTGGAGCGCAACCCCGCCGCGTGGATGGCCCAGTACAATCTCGGAAGCTCGCTCCTGATCCGAGCCCAGGAGCGCGATCGCAGCCCCGAGGAGCGACGGGCCATCGCCGGGCGGGCGCGGCCACACCTCGAGGCAGCGCTCGAGCTCCAGCCCCAGCACCAGCTCTCCGCCTATCGCCTCGGCACCGCTTGGCGGATGCTCGGTGACGATGCCGCCGCGCAGGCGGCGTATCGCCAGGCCCTGGCCATCGCAGAGCAGAAGGGGCAACGCGGCGATCGAGCGGAGATCGGGAGTCGCCTCGAGCTGGCTCGGATGCATGCGGCGAGCCGACGCTGGGCGGCCGCGGCGGCGACCTATCGGGCCCTCCTGGAGATCGCGCCGAATCTGCAGCCCCCTCGATTCGAGCTGGGGCAGGTGCTGGCGAACGGCGGTGATGAAGCCGGCTCGCTGGCGACATTCGAGGCACTCCTCGAGCTGAACCCGAGCCACTTCAGGGCCAACGTGGCCGTCGCCATGCTGCGTGCCTCCAGCGCCAATCCGACCCTGAGAGACGGTCCTCGCGCCCTTCGCCATGCGCGTCGCGCCATGGCCGGGGCCGGGTCGCGGTCGCGAGCCCGGCTTCGCGCGCTCCATGCCCTGGCGGCGGCGGAGGCCGAGCTCGGAGCCAGCGGTCGCGCTCCCTCGCAGGCGAGCTTTGCGCGCGCCCTCGCCGCCATGGCCGAAGCCCGTGAGATCGCCGAGTCGATGGGCGACGCCATCGAGATCGACCTCGCCAGGCGACGCACGCTCCTGCTCTCCCAGGGGAGCCCGATCCGGAGATGATGTCGGCAGGCCGAAGGCGGCGATCGATCTCGTCGACGAGATCGTCCTGAGGTGTCGGCCCGGCCGGGCCGGGCCGTGTCGACCTGCTCGACCCGCTCAGTAGTAGGCGACGCCCTCTCCCGCCATGCGGGCTCCCAGCTGCTCGAGCTGGTGCCGCGCGGATCCGAGCTCGTGCTCGATCTGCGTGGCCCAGACGAAGTAGCGATGCAGGGGGTAGTCGACGTCGATGCCGATGCCGCCGTGGAGATGCTGGCACGCGTAGGCGGAGAGCTGGCCGCCTTCGGCAGCGAAGTACTTGGCCACGGCGACCGCGTCCCTCGCATCCAGACCCGCATCGAGCCGCCAGCTCGCTTCCCAGGTGCAGAGCCTGATGGTTTCGACGTGGATGTACGCATCGGCGGCGCGCTGGTGCACCGCCTGGAAGCTGCCGATGGGGCGATTGAACTGGATGCGGTCGCGGGCATACGCAGCGGTCATCTCGAGCGCGCGCTCGGTGACGCCGAGCTGGGTCGCGCAGCGCGCCACGATGGCGTGCTCCACCAGCGCGCGCAGTCGCTCGCCGCCGTCTTCGAGGCCGCCGAGCGCGTCGTCCGCCGAGACAGTGGCGCCGTCGAGGGCGATGTGGGCGTGGGGCTGCCGGTCCGAGCTCTGCTGGATCGTGAGGGTGACGCCGCTCGTCGACGGATCCACGAGGAAGAGCGCGACGCCGCCCCCGTCGATGCGCGCCGGCACGATGATGCGATGTGCCTGCATGGCCGCAGGCACGAGCGACTTCTCGCCGAAGAGACGGAAGCCCTCGTCCTGCGGCTCCGCGCGCGTGTCCGGTCGCAGCGGATCGCTCGAGCTGAGCTCGGTGAGCGCGGCGGTCAGGATCGCGTCGCCGCTCGCGAGCTTCGGCAGCCACTCGCTTCGCTGCTTCTCGCTGCCGAAGGTCAGCAGCGGCCACGCACCGAGCACGAGCGCCGCGTGTGCAGGCACCGGCGCCACAGCCCGCCCGATCTCCTGCATCAGGCGGCAGAGGGCCGGGAAGCCGAGCGCCATGCCGCCGTGCTCTTCGGGGATCGAGATGCCGAGCAGGTTCGCCTCCGCGAGGTCGGACCAGAGATCGGCATCGAAGGGCGCGCCGCTCTTCTCGATCTCCTTCAGTCGATCGTTGGTGACCCGGTCCGTGAGGATCTGCCGGGCGAGCTCGCCGACGGTGTTCACTTCTTCGCTGAATTCGAAGTCCACGATCTCTCCTGCCAGGCCCGCTCAGCTCTTGTAGTCGGGCAGGCCCATGCCCGCCATCGCGATGATGTCTCGCTGCACCTCGTTGGTGCCGCCGCCGAAGGTGAGGATC
>CAZQMY010000595.1:0-3288 GCA_964594405.1 uncultured Spirochaetaceae bacterium
AGCTTGATCATCAATACAGCATCCAGGGCGCCCTGGTGGTTGAAGATGAAGACGGCAGGACGATGGCTCCAAAGGTGCTCTTCGCCCTCCACACGCAGGTCGATGCCCGCGAGCGAGGTCGCGAGATCGCCCCAGACCGCGCTCGCGACGTTCATGGCCTCCCGCATCGAGCCGTTGACGAGACCCGCCGCGGCGCCCGCCCAGAGCGAGGGCGCGACGCTGGCATAGGTCAGGCTGGTGCGGAGCACGTCGCCCGCGCTCGGCCGCCCGCGACTCGTGAAGCGCCGAACCGGCCATCGCCGCTGCTTCGCGATCTGCGCCAGCTTCCCGTCCGGGTTGAGCGGGCGGGGGTGACCGACGATCTCGAGCAGCGGCAGGTCCGCGTAGCTGTCGGTGTAGAACCAGCACTGCGAGAGATCGAGGCCCTCGCGTGCCGCGAGGCGACGCCCGGCGTCGGCCTTGCCCCGGCCGTAGCACGTCGGATGCACGACCTCGCCGGTGAAGGCGCCCTCTTCGACGACGAGCTCGGTGCACATCAGGTGCTCGATGCCGAGCTCCCGCGCCATCGGTGCCGCCTGGTAGCGAGTCGCCGAGGAGATGATCGCCACGGTGTGCCCCATCTCCTGATGCGCCTTCACCAGGGCGCGCGACTCCGGAAAGATCTGCGTCGCAAGGTGCTTCTCGAACACCTCCTCACCCACCTCTTCGAGGGCCGACTCGGCCAGTCCACGATAGGCCGCGGTCGTCGCCGCCATCAGGCCCGAGAACCCGGTCCGGCCGAGCGCAAAGGAGAGGGTACCGAGGAGCGACTCTGCGACGTCGGCCGGTCGCATGCGGCCTGCCACCAGCCGCTCCCGGAAGAAGGCGGCCGCCGAGAAGCCTGCGAGCAGGGTCTGGTCGAGGTCGAAGAAGGCGCCGATCCTCGGCCCCGCCGGCCCCTTCGAGATCTCGTCGGTCAGACGGTCGTGGAGCGACATCGACGTCGAGTATGGAGCGTTGCTCGGTCGTCGGTCAACCGAGTGTTCAACCGAGGAGCGAGCCCTCAGCGAGACTGGCGCGGAGGACCGGGAGATCGGGAGCCCCCCGAGCCACGCATGGACCATGGCTCGAGTCCCCCCTCTCTTGCTCTTCCCTGCGCACGGTTCGCGTGCTCCGACCCGGGGCCTCCGAAGGCCGGGTCCCCATCGACCCGCTCTCTCCGTAGGGTCGGATCAGCAGGTGCGCGACATGAACGTCCTCGAGCATGCACTTCCCGTCGAGGGTCTGGCAGAGCATCCCCCGCGCGACCATCCGCGGTCCGCCGACCCCCTTCCGGCTCTCGGGACGAGGCTTGTGAAGCCGCAACCTCCCGGATACGGTTTCATCGCGCCGCCTGGGAGGCCCCTGTCCGGCAGGCGATTCGAGTCCATACCTTGCGAGATCGATCAGACCCTCGAAGGATTGGAGGACGGGTGGGCGCAACTCATCGGGCGGGACGTGGTGCAGGACGCTTGCATCGGCCTGCTTCGATGCTCGGAGCTCCAGGACAACGTGGCGATCTCGAAGGACATTCCGAGCGATCGGCTCCCGCAGCGGCTCGACCATCCCGCGCAAGAGCAGACGCGACTGCCTGAGTCGGGACAGCGCGGCGCGTGTACGCCCACGACGACGGGCCGCGACCTCCGGCTCATCCCGACCACCATGCGACTGTGGGCGGAGAGGCGGGTGCTCGACCCGGAGGACATGCCGCTCGCGCTCCCCGGGCGATGAAGGCCGACTCGCGACCCGCATGGCCGACACTGGTGCTGCTCGCGCTCTGCGGTCCGCTGATCCTCTTCGGCCTGTCCCGGTATGGCGTCGTGGGCGCGGACGAGGCGTTCTACCACGGCGTCGCCCTCGAGATGATGGAGCGGCAGGACTACTTCAGCCTCTGGCTCGGACCGCGGCGCTACTTCTACGACACCTTCGCCAATGCGCCGCTCCAGTACTGGGCACGCGGCGTGGTCGCCTCGCTGCTGGGCGACGGCGTGCTGGGCATGCGGCTTCTCTCGGCACTCTCCGCGGTGGGCGTGGTGCTCGCCGTGAATCGCCTGGGACGGAAGCTGGCGGGCTGGCGGGCCGGCTTCCTCGCGGCGCTCGCGTTGCTCACCCACTTCCAGTTCCTCTATCTCCACTCGGCGCGCACCGGCGAGCTCGAGCCGATGGTCTGCCTGCTGCTGGTCCTGCTCTGCGGGCTCTTCATCCGGCTGGTCGAGCAGACGCAACGCGGCGAGCGCACGAACGGGATCCTGCTGCTTCATCACGCGCTGCTGGCCGTGCTCTTCAATCTGAAGGCGCCGGTGATTCCGCTGCCGTTGATCGCCGAAGGCGCGGCCTTCCTGGTGCTCCCCATGGCAAGACCGATCTTCCTCCGCTGGCTCGGATCGGGCGTGGCCATCGTCCCGGTCGCGCTCGCCTGGCATCTCTACCAGGCCTGGCTGCTGCGCGCGGTACTCTTCGACGTCATCGACGCCGTTTCGCTGCAGGCCGCCGGCGCCTTCTCGTCCGGGCCCGAAGCGGGCTTCATCGGCCATCTCCGCTACTACGCGAGTCGAGCGCTCTTCGGTGCGTTCCCGTACTCGCTGCTCCATCCCATCGTCATCGCGCTGGCGCTGATGCGCGTACCCTGGCGTGATGCGCTGCGGCCGACGGCGTGCCCGCCGCGGGCGGCGGGCCTCCATATAGTCCAGCTACATCTGCTCGCCGTGGTGGGCTTATACCTGACGATCTCGAAGGTCGGCCCCTGGTATCTCGTGCACGCCTACCCCTTCGCGTGCGTCCTGCTCGGAGCCCAGCTGGCGCGGTGGTCCACTCTGGAGACGGGCGCCTCGCTGCATCTGGCCTTCGCCGTCACGCTGGTCTTCGCCATCGCCCTGGCCCCGCAGATGGCGGACTACAACCCCTTTGCCACCGACGCCTTCGTGATCCCGATGTCGACCCACTGGCGCTTCGGCTCCGGATGGTCCGCACTGGCCGTCTCCAGCGCGGCCGCGGCGCTGCTCTTCTTCGTCTCGATGAGAACGGGCAGAGCCTCTTCTCCGATCCTCTCGCGGACGCTCATCGTGCTGGTCATCGGCTACGCGCTGGTCCGCGCCTGCCTCCCGCTCGCCCATCTGGACCACCTCTCACCCGCGGCGAGCCTGCACGCCGACCTGGCGGAGCGCCGGGCCCACGGGCAGCCGATTCCCTTTCCCGTCGAGGTCCCGCCCACGCACGCCTGGATCGTGCACTACTACTTCGGGCGTGATTTCGACGTGCGCCTGGTGATGC
>CAZQMY010000596.1:0-3284 GCA_964594405.1 uncultured Spirochaetaceae bacterium
CGGCGGCCGAGACGGGGCGGTGTCGGGGACGGGCGGCGAGGGATTCGGCATGAGTTCCTTGTGCGTGGTGCTCGGAGGACTGCGAGGGCGCCGCGAGGCGCGCCTTGGAGG
This sequence comes from uncultured Spirochaetaceae bacterium, assembly GCA_964594405.1. Classification (GTDB taxonomy): domain Bacteria; phylum Myxococcota_A; class UBA9160; order UBA9160; family UBA4427; genus CAZQMY01. Next base: position 112 of record CAZQMY010000596.1, read on the forward strand.
CCCGCGCGCCCGATTCCGCAGTCGAGGCTGGCGCGAGGGTAGCAAGCGGATCCCGGGGTTTCGGGTCAGTGATCTGCTCCGGTCGTCTGCCCCGGGTGTATCCGGAGAACCCCGCGAGCGCTGGCCCGGTCGGCGCCTCAAGGCCGCGTGCACCGCCACCGAAACGACAAGAGTGCCCACCGACCGAGCGCTCCTCCGCCGACTCTCCAAGACCCGCGAGCTGAACACGCTTCCCCAGGTCGTGCATCTTGCGCTGTCGATGCTCGACGCCGAGAAGCACGGCGCGCGGGAGGCCTGCGAGGTGATCACGCAGGATCCCGCGCTCACCGCCCGCGTGCTGAAGATCGCCAACAGCGTGATGTTCAATCCCAGCACGGACAGGGTCTGCTCGGCGCAGGATGCGGTGGCGCGCATCGGCTTCGACGAGGTGCGGCGCATCGTGATCACGGTGGGCGTGATCGAGTCGATGATGCCGCGGCGCGGCGCCTTCGACTACGAGGCGTACTGGCGCCATTGCATCGCGACGGGCCTGATCGCCGAGCTGGTCGCCGAGGCGTCGCCGGTGGTGTCAGCGGGCCCGGGTGAGAGCCGTGGTGCCTACTTCGCCGGCGGGCTGCTGCACGACATCGGCGTGCTGCCGATGGTCGGCGAGCTCGGCACCCGATACACCAAGGTCTTCGCCCAGGCAGAGCGCAAGAAGCTGCGGTTGGCAGAGATCGAGCACAAGCGATTCGGCGTGAGTCACTGCGACGTCGGCGGCGCGCTCGCGGAGGAGTGGCGGATCGCCGGCGCGATCGGCGAGGCGGCCCGCTGCCACGACGATCCCGAGCGGGCGGCGCAGCCCGACCAGACCTACGTGCGGGTCGTCCACGTGGCCAACTGGCTGGCCGGCGAATTCGGCCACGGCCTGCTTCCGAGCGATTGTCGCGGCCCCTTCCACGACGACGTCTGGTGCAAGCTCGCGCTCTCGCGTAGCGACATCCCACAGCTGCGTTCGGGCTTCATGGACGTCCGCGACCGCTCGCGCCTCTTTTCGATGATGCGGTCGGTTTCTCCGCCCCACGACTAGCCCCTCGCTTGCCCGGCACGGGCCCATCGGCTACCCACGCCGCATGTCCTACGCAAGAGAACGCGCGGCTGCAGTCGATGCGGTGATCCAGGCCAGTCGCCTGTGTCGAACGGTCCAGGCCGACCTCGTCTCCGAATCGTCCATGGCAAAGAAGGACAAGTCGCCTGTGACCGTGGCGGACTTCGGAGCCCAGGCGGTGGTCACGAGTCGTCTGCGCGCGCAGTTCCCGGATCTCCCGCTCGTCGGAGAGGAGGATGCCGCGGAGCTCCGCGACCCGGCCAACGTCACCCTCACGGACAAGGTGGTGGCCGGTGTCACCGCGATCCAGCCCGGGCTCGAGCGCAGCGAGATCCTCGATCTGATCGACTGCGGCACCCACGAGGGGGGCGCTTCGGGGCGGCATTGGACGCTGGATCCCATCGACGGCACGAAGGGATTCCTGCGGCTCGATCAGTACGCCGTGGCCCTCGCTCTGATCGAGGACGGCGAGGTGGTCCTCGGCGTGCTCGGCTGCCCCAACATGCCGCTGGATGGACGTGCGCCGGACGGCGCCAGGGGCTGCCTGTTCATCGCCGAGAAGGGGCAGGGCGCCGTGATGCGGGCCCTCGACGGCGGCGACGAGTCGCGCATCGCGGTGACGCAGATCCGCGATCCCGCGCAAGCCAACTTCTGCGAGTCCGTCGAGTCGGCGCACTCGTCCCAGTCGGACTCCGCTCGCGTGGCCGAGCTGCTCGGCATCACCGCGCCGCCCTACCGGATCGACAGCCAATGCAAGTACGCGGCCGTCGCGCGGGGCGATGCCTCGATCTACCTGCGCCTGCCGACGAAGAAGGGCTATGAGGAGAAGATCTGGGACCACGCAGCGGGCTCGATGGTGATTCGCGAGGCTGGGGGCAGCGTGAGCGATGTTCGCGGCAGGGCGCTCGACTTCTCGCTCGGCCGGACGCTCCGCGAGAACACGGGCGTGATCGTCACCAACGGCCACGTCCACGATCGCGTGGTCGAGGCCGTGGGCGAGGTGCTCGGGCTCCGCTGAGCGCCGCCGCCGGAGACCGATGCGCGAGATCGCCCACTTCTCCGCCTCGGGCGCTATCGTGTCCGCCTCGAGTTGACGGATCGTCAAGTCGGTGCAGGGCGGGCACGGGAGGCGGGTTCGGCGTTCATGGCGCAGTGCGGCGACAGGCGCTCGACGAGGGCATGGAAGAGGCTTCGGCGAAGGGCTCGCGAGGCGATCCTGGTCCCGCTGCTGCTGGGGACCGCAGGCGGCTGCTCCCCGCTCGAGTCCCGGACCGCGCGGCCTGAAGACGATGCGGGCTTTGCCACGGGCGCCGTGGCGGGCTGGCCGACCCATGGTGGCGATCCTGGGGGCCGGCGACACACGATCCTCGACCAGATCACACCGGAGAATGTCGACGAGCTCGAGGTCGCCTGGGTCTATCGGACCGGCGACTACCCCGGTGCCCGGCCCGAGCTCGGTGAGACCACGTTCCAGGCGACGCCCATCCTCTTCGAGGAGACGCTCTACTTCTGCTCGCCGGCGGGCCGGATCTACGCGCTGGATGCGCGAACGGGCGAGGAGCGCTGGGTCCACGACGCGCAGGTGGTGCCGAAGACCGAGTGGTCGCTCACCTGCCGCGGCGTGGCCCTGCACGTGGGTGCACCCGAGGAGGCGGAGGCCTGCCGGCACCGCGTGTTCATGGGCACGATGGACGCGCGGCTCGTCGCCGTGGATGCACGCACGGGAAGGGCCTGTCGCGACTTCGGCGTCGAGGGCGCCGTCGATCTGAGGGCCGGACTCGGCGAGGTCGATCCCGGCGAGACCTACATGACCTCGCCGCCCACGGTGATCGGCGACGTCGTGGTCACGGGCGCGCTCGTGGCGGACGGCCGCCGCACCGACTCCGTCGGCGGTGTGATCCGCGGATTCGACATACGCAGTGGTGTGTTGAGATGGTTCTTCGATCCGGTGCCGCCCGGGACGCCGTTGCGACCTCCCGCGGCCGACGGGACACCCCGCTTCCATCGCGGCACGCCGAATGCCTGGTCGATCCTCTCGGCGGACCCGATTCGGGATCTCGTCTTCGTCCCCTTCGGCTCCGTGAGC
>CAZQMY010000597.1:0-3273 GCA_964594405.1 uncultured Spirochaetaceae bacterium
TCGGCCGGGGGCTGGTCCGGGCCGAAGTGGTCGAGGAGATCAACGCCCACCTGGTCGACGCCGGCGAGGCGCGGGGCGGACGAATCGACTCGATCCGGGTCTGCCCGCATCATCCGAACGACGGCTGCAGCTGCAGGAAGCCGCGGCCGGGCATGCTGTGCGAGGCGGCGGCCGAGCTGGGGATCGACCTCTCGCGCTCGTACATGGTGGGCGACAACATCACCGACCTCGAGGCGGCCACCGCCGCCGGGGCCAACCCGATCCTGGTGAGGACCGGGCTCGGCGCGGAGACGGCGGCGCATCTGCTCGAGCGCGGTTTCCAGGGCACGGCGGTTCGCGCGGACCTCGCGGACGCGCTCGCCTGGATCCGGGCGCAGCCTGGCGAGTCGCGCCTCGGGCTGCCCGAGAAAGGGGGGCCGGAGATGCGCGACGCACCCCCGGCCCCGACGGTTCTTGAGCAGCCTGCTGCGACTGGAGGTCGACGCCCGGCGGAGCAGCGACCATGAGCCGACCGCTCCTGAGGCGTGCGCTCTCGCCTACTCCTCCTCTCCGCTGGTGACCGGCTTGCCCTCGATGTAGAGCAGGTCCACATCCGGGATGGTGGTCGTCATGGTGACCGCATCCATCTCGGGCAGCGACGTGTCGAGATTGACCCCGGCAGCCAGACTGAGCGAGGGCTCGGTGCCGTTCGGGAAGGCGTCGACCTGTCCGAGGAAGATGCCGATGTCCACGGCCTTCACGAAGTAGGTGTCGTCCGCCTCGTCGGTCAGCTCGGTACCGTCCGGGATGCGCACGTTGTTGGCCAGCACGCTGCCGATGCCCGCCCCCTCGTAGCCGATCCTGTGCAGCTCGAACCAGGGATCCGGGACGCCGTGGAGCCAGCCGTCGTAGCCGAGGCTGTAGCTCAGCCACTGGTTCTGGGGCCGCTCCTGCACCAGATCGTCGGTGCGGGCCAACGGGATGGCGTCGAAGCGCAGGGGTTCGTCGAGCAGGACGTAGGCGCTCTCCGAGTCGACGAGGTATGTGACGCCGCCCCAGCTCTCGTTCTGACTCTGGTACTCCCAGTTGTAGAGGGTCGCGTTGGCCAGACTCGTGTTGTCGCCGTCGATGCGGAGACCCCACATATCATTGGGCACCACGTCGCCGGCCGCGTAGCCATCGCCCTCGTCCCGGTCGCTCACCGTGTCGAAGACGAGGAGCAGGTAGTTGGGCGAGCTCGAGCTCCGTTCGATCACGTACTTCGAGCTGCCTTCGGGATCCCAGCCGTCCACCAGCTTTGCGTTGGTCGCCAGGAAGGTCGAGAGATCGCCGCCGGGCTTGGCGACACGGTGAACCTCCATGTAGACCGCGTAGTCGTTCACGTTGCCGTTCTCGGCGGTACGGGTCACGCGGAGGTTGCTGCCGCGCTGGTGCACGAAGTACTCGCGACCGACTTCGAAGACGAACTCCTTGTCGGCCTCGTCATTGAAGGTGGGCGTCCACGTGCGGTCGTTGAAGCCGGTAATGGTCTTCTCGACCCAGCCCGTGGAGGTCGGGGTTCCGCCGAACTCGCCCGTGTACTCGATGTAGACCTGGCCACCGACCGAAGCCCAGAGCTCGGCGCCGTCGGCCAGAGAGCCCGTGTTCAGCTGGACCTCGGTCTTCTCGAGGCCCTGCTCGCCCTGGGTCGCGACCCAGAAGGCGCCCTGGTCGTAGACGTACTCGGTGCAGGTCCAGTTGCCCGGGCTCACCTCGTTGCAACCGCCGATGTAGACCCACTTGCGGTCGTTCTCGCTGGGCATCTGGAGGATGCCCAGCTTGTTGCTGAAGTCCTGCTCCTGATCGCAGCCGCCCATCCCGTCGTCGCCGATGCACAGATCCCAGCGGGTATTGGTGGCGTTCCAGCGCAGTCGGAAGTCGTTCCACATGCTGACCTCGGCGACTACACCGTCCAGCTGATCCATGCTGCCCTGCTCGAGAGTGACCTTGGTGAGGGCGCCCGGAAAACGCTTCGTGGTGTAGGTGGGCGGCGTCTGGTCGGGTGGGAGACCCTCGCGCGTGACGGCGACGCCGGTCTGTGCAGAGTTGCCGTCGAGCCAGAGATCATGGCGATCCTGCCAGGCGCCGTACCAGCCGTGGTTCCCGTTCTCGTCGCGCACCGGGAAGCCGAAGTTCATGCTCTTGTCGATGTCCTCGCCCGTGGTGGAGTCGAAGAGCGAGTAGCGGTGGACCAGCTCGTGGGCGTCCTCACGGTCGAAGGAGACCGGCGAGCTCTCGCCCACCTGCAGCTTCAGGTAGCGGTCGTTGTAGGAGAACTGTACCTCACGCGTGGGCGGTCCCTCGGCGCAGGCCGTGCCGGCGTCCGGGCCCCAGCAAGCCTCCATGTCCGAGTATTCGACCTTGCCGTAGCCCTCCGCCTCGGAGCGGATGATGAGGGCGCGGGTCGCCATCGTGATCTCCTGGGAGTTCATCTCTTCGACGAAGGACTCCTCGAGCGTCACCTGACTGGCGCCGCTCTCGAGGACCTCGGCGGTGGCGTGGAAGCTGCTCTCGCCCTCCTCGCCGAAGATCGCTCGGATCTCCCAGGCGCCCATGTTGGTGAGCGTGCCGTCGTCGTTGAGGGTGGGGGCCTGGCGGACGTCCGTCTCGACGCGAATCAGGCGCTCACCACCGTCGTTCTGGACGATCTTGAGCTGTACGCGATTCGTGCGATTGCCCTCGGCATCCTCGAACATCCGCGAGTTGACGTACCACTCTTCGAGGCGCGTCTGGTTGCTGCCGTCGCCGCCGGTGTCCTTGAAGGCCACCATGGTCTTGTACCAGCCCTCGCCCACGTGATCCTCGTAGTGGGTCTGGCGGACGGCGTCGAAGATGCTGGAGAGGATCTGGAAGACCTCGAGCGCCTTCACCTCGACGAACTTGCGGATCACCACGTTGCGGTAGTCGGAATCGGCGGGAAGGTTCTCGAGGGCCTGTGGGTATCCCACGCTGGGCTCGAGCTGCGCCATCAGGCTGGCGACGCTCGCCTCCTCCGACTCGCTCTTCGAAGAGACCGCCGATACCTCGGAAGGCAGCGGGATGCCGGTCGTGCCGAAGATCTCGGTCTCGTCGGAGCCGGAACCGCTTCCGGATCCGCACGCGATACTACCCAGCGCGAAGCCGAGTGTTGCAATGAAGGCGACCGTACGCCGCAAGCTGGGCGACCACCGGGCCGCCACGACTCTTTGATTTGATCGGTACATGCATCCTCCAGGAATTCGTCATCCGAGGAGGAGTGGGGAACGGAGCATGTCC
>CAZQMY010000598.1:0-3272 GCA_964594405.1 uncultured Spirochaetaceae bacterium
CCTCAGGCAAGCCCTCGAAAAAACGGGGACTTGGGTCCAAGTAGGTGGCATATCCCGGCATCGAGCGGCATAGAGGGGGCGTCTCGACGGCGATGGCCTGGCCCAGGCGGCGATGGGCGGCGCCATCATCCGACTGACGCGATCGCGACGAGCTGACCGAGAACACAGCCGGAACGTCCGATAGTCGATCTCCTCAATCGACCATCTGCGTGATCAGCAGCTCGCGGGCCCAGGGCACGCAGGCGCGCACGCGATTCGAGAGATGACGGAAGGAAGAACAAGGCCCCGATTCGCAGCCAGGCCCGATATCTCGAAGCTATGTCAAGCAGCATCCTAAGGGGTTCAGGCCCCGCGGTGGGCACGCCCTCGCGCTCGATTCGCGAGCCCCGCAGGCCCGGGCGACGGTCACCGAGCTCGAGCGCGCCATCGCCGCAGGGGCCTTCGCCCCCTTCGCATTCGAGCAGGCGCTGGAGGCTGCCTCCCAGCCACGAGCCGAGCGGGTGTCGCCCAGGACGGGCTGGGGAGGGTCGCGTCGCGGCGCGCATCCGCGGGCTGGAACATCGCCAGCCCAGAGCAGGCTTCATGAACTCGTCACGCGGGGCGGCAACTCGACCGCCTCACGGAGCAGCGCGCGGCGTACACTGAATGGCGGCCACCTGACACCCGGGAGATGCCCGAGCTCGCGGACACGACTCCAGGCACCGGCGTGACAGAGACGAGTCCAGCGGTGCCCCAGAAGTCTGCCGAGACATACCTCTTCGGAACGTTCGCGCTCGACGCGACGGCACTCGAACTCCAGCGCGACGGCGAGGCGGTACCGCTCTCGCAGCGTTCCCTCCGAATCCTGGCTCAGCTGTGTCGCGCCGGCGATCGCTTCGTGACGAAGACGGAGCTCCTGGACGCCGCCTGGGAGGGCACGACGGTCAGTGATGCCTCGGTCTTCACCGCGCTTCGCGAGCTGCGGCGGGCGCTCGGCGACAGCGGGCACGAGCAGCGCTTGATCGAGACGCAGCGCGGCCGAGGCTATCGGCTGAAGCTCCCGGTCGAAGCCGCTCGCCCCGCAGCGCCCGCACCCACGGCAGAGGACTTCGTTGGACGGAGTGGGCTCCTTGCGCGGCTCGAGAGGGCGTGGCAGTCCACTCGAGAGGGCCAGGGCTGTATCCAGCTCATCGCGGGAGAGCCCGGGATCGGCAAGACGCGCACAGTCGAGGAGTTCCTCCGAAACGGACCGGAGGCCATTCGCGCCTGGTGCTTCGATGGGGAGGGCGCCCCCCCCTTCTGGCCGTGGATCCAGATCGTCCGCGCGCTCCGCGAGCGATGGTCGACTCGCGACAGCGTCGCGCAACGCGCAGACGGACCGCTCGTGGCGCTCCTGGACGACGATCCGGCGGTGGCGAGCACGGTCGGGATCGGAGCCGCCCCAGATGCACGATTTCAGGTCTTCGATGCAATTCGCGCGGTGCTCGACGAGGGCAGCAGGAAGGAGCCGCTCCTTCTCTGGATCGAAGACCTGCATTGGGCGGATGCCTCGTCGCTCCGGGCCCTCGAGTTCCTCTCCCACGAAGCGGGCAAGCACGCCTGGCAGATCATCGTCTCCTACCGCGATCGCGAAGCCGTCCCTGCCGAGCCGCTCGCCGAGACGCTCGCGCGAATGCAGCGGCAGGCGGGGGTGACTCGCGAAGAGCTCACGGGTCTCAGCGAGCAGAGCGTCCTGCAGCTGATCGAGCTTCTCTCCGGTCACCGCGCGACGCGCGACGAGGTGCACGAGACCCGCTCGCGGACGGGTGGCAATCCCCTGTGGATCCGGGCGCTCTACGGCTTCTCGACCGCCGAAGGAAGGCGCGAGGCGGCGGAGAGCACGGCCGGCACGCCGCTCGGGCATCCCGCCGCGGACCGGGTGCAGCAGGTCCTCGAAGGCCTCATGACCGGCCTCTCGATCGAGGCGAGGCGGATCCTCGAATGTGCCTCCGTGCTCGGTCCGGAGGTCCTGCGGACCCGGCTCCAGCGTCTCGCAGAAGTCGACGAGGACACGCTGGCCACCGCCCTCGCCGAGGCGCAGCGCGGTGGCATCGTGACGATCGACGGGCGTGGCGACCTTCGATTCGTCCACGCGCTCCTCCAGGACGTGATCCACCAGCAGCTGCCCGCATCGCGCGCCGCCGAGCTCCATGGCCAGGCTGCACGAAACCTCGAGCAAGCGGTGTCGCCGGATTCCTTCGCCCACGCCTCGGACATCGCTCGGCACCATCGCTTCACGCTCGCCTTCGGCGGCGCAGCGAGGGTAGTCGAGTCGTCGCGACGCGCCGCAGAGCGGGCGATTCGGCTCTTCGCCTTCGAGGAGGCGGCCGAGCACTTCGCAGCCGCGTTCGACGCGCTCGACCGACTGGACGGCGATCGCGACCTGGAGCGCTGTGACCTCCTGATCGCCGAAGCGGCGGTGCTCGCTCGGGCCGGTCGGCTCGAGCGATCGATCGAGCGCAGCCGCGCTGCGAGCGTGATCGCCCGCGAGCGCCGAGACGGGCAGCGCTTGGCACATGCCGCCATCGGATCCGTCGGCCGCCTGCTGCCCATGGGCGTCCTCGACCCCCTCGATGTCGCGCTGCTCGAGGAGGCACTCGGTCAACTCGAGCCGACAGATCTAGGCCTGCGCGCCGAGCTCGGCCTCCGACTCGCGGCGCACGCTCATGCAGCCGGCGACACGGAACGCGGAGATCGGATGATGGCCGAAGCGCCCGAGCTCGCGCGGCAGAGCAACGAGTCCGCCGTCCAGGCGCTCGCCCTTCGCGCCCAGGCCTACGACCGCGCCGGAGGCTTCGATCCGCAAGAGCGCCGCGAAGCCGCAGGCGAGGCCCTGGCGATCGCCGAAGCGTCCGGTGATCCCGAGGCCGCCGCGATGGCGACCTTCCTCGACCTCACGGCGAGCCTGGTTCTCGGAGACGTCCGGCGCGCGGACCGTGACGCCGAGCGACTCAGCCATCGGGTGGACCAGATGCGACTCCTCCAGATCGAGCCCTTCCTGCTCGGCTACCTGGGCACGCGCGCGATGATGCGCGGGCGGCTCGCTGAAGCGGAGGAGATTGCGATCCGCACGGCGGCGGTGGGGCATCGGGTGAACTCACCGGTGGCGGTCATGTACTTCGGGACGCCGCAGCTTGCGGAGCTGCGGCGGAGCCAGGGCCGCGCGGCCGAGATCGCCGACGCCGCCGCCGCCGTGCCCTCCCAGTTCACCGATCAGCCGGGCTTCATCGGTACCGTCGCGCTGAAGCTCTGGG
>CAZQMY010000599.1:0-3271 GCA_964594405.1 uncultured Spirochaetaceae bacterium
GATGGAGGCCAATGCGCGCGAGTTCGGCGAGGGCACCGCCGAGCTGCACACGAGGTTGATCGCCGAGTTCGCGCTCGGCATGCGGAAGCAATAGAGCCAGAACCCCAGAGCAGCGAGGGGCGCCGCCCGCGCTCCGAGGAGGAAAATAGTCCCCCAGTGCCCCCAGAACCAAGCAGCTCCTCGAACTCATCATCGACGTATCCTTCGAGCGGCGCGAGGTCACCCTCTCCAGCGGAAGAAAGAGCAACTTCTACCTCGACCTGCGGCAGACCATGATGCGACCGCAGGGCATCCGGCTCGCCGGAGAGCTCATGCTGGAGAAGCTCCAGGCGGGTCCGCCCGTCGACGCCATCGGGGGCATGGCGGTGGGCGCAGTTCCCTTGATTTCGGCCGTGCTGGCGGCGGCCGCCCACGACGATCGCTCGCGCGACCTGCTCGGCTTCTTCGTCCGCAAGGAGGCCAAGCGGCACGGCCTCGCCAAGCAGATCGAAGGCGCCTTCTCCGAGGGCCAGACCGTCGCCCTCCTCGAGGACACCACCACCACCGGCGGCTCGACCCTCGACGCCCTCGACATCGTCGAGGCCGCCGGCGCCAAGGTGGCCCGCGTCATCTGCATCGTGGATCGCGGTGAAGGCGCCATGGAGGCCTTCGCCGAGCGAGGCGTCACCCTCGAGGCGCTGATCGGAAGGAAGGATCTGCCGATCTAGCCCGGGCCGCAGCGCACGACGGCCTCGGGGATCGGATCACTCCTCCGATTCGTCGTAGCCGAGCGCGCGCAGATTCGCTCGCAGCTCCTCGTCGACGTCGTGCTGCGGCTCGGCGACTGCTCTCGCCCTCTGCTCTGCCAGCGCGGCGTGCAGCGCCTCCTGCATGCGCTCGGCGCGAGCGGGATCCTTCGGCGCCAGATCGCTCAGCTCCTTCGGATCTTCGTCGACCTTGTAGAGGCGCCGGCGATGGGGCCTGGGCGCGCCGGGATTCAGGATGATCTTGTACTGCGAATCGCGCAGCGAGATCGAGTTGTAGGCGTGCGAGATGACAGGCCACTGCGCCTCCGAGGCGCGACCGGCTGCCAAGAACGCCTCGAGCCCGCCTTCTGCCATGCCCCCACCCTCTGCATCCGAGAGCGCGGCGAGCAGCAGCGGCATCAGATGACTCGGCTGGATCAGGGCACCATGGCGGCCCGGCTCGATGCCCATCGAGGGCGGGAATCGGATCAGCAGGGGGATGCGGATGTCCTCGCCGTGGACCTGGTTGCCGTGCAGGAGGAGCCCGTGCTCGCCGAAGGCCTCGCCGTGGTCGGAGAGGACGAGGAGGATGGTCTCGTCGAGTCGCTCGGCGGACCTCAGATGCTCGACCAGCTCGCCCAGCAGCGCATCGGCCGAGACCAGGTTCTCATCGTAGAGATCGATCAGATGCTCGAGGTCGTGACGCGGCAGCTTGTGGGCGTGACGCGTCCACTTCTTGATCTCGCGCGTCCCACCCGTGAACTCGCTTCGACCCGGACGGGAGAACCGGCCGGCGTGCTCGGGCAGCGCACGGTAGGGAGAGTGTGGACGAAGGAGATGGGCGTAGAGGAAGAAGGGTCCGGACGCCGCGGCCTCGTCCGTCCACGTCGCCATCTCGCGGATGTGCTCTCTCGACCCGGAGAGATCGATGACGTCGCTGCTCAGCACCTCCCGCATGTCCAGCAGCTTGCGGTACTCGTCGAATCCCTGGTCGAAGCCGCGACCCGGCCGGATGAGTGGATTCTCGGTGAAGGCCGCCGTGCGATAGCCTTGTGCTCTCAGTGATTCGGCGAGCGTGACCACCTCCGGCTCCAGGATCACATCGAACTCCATCACACCGACCTGCGCGGGTGGTTGCCCCGCGAAGAGCGAAGCCACCGTCGGCACCGTGAAGGAGGCATTCGAGATGGCGCGATCGAAGACCACAGACTCTCGCGCGAGCGCGTCGAAGTGGGGCGTCGTATCGCGCTCGTACCCATAGGCGCCGAAGTGATCGGCCCGCGCCGCATCCAGGACGACGATCACGACATTCGGCGGCCTCGTCGGCTCTTCCCGGGCACAGCCCGCGAGCGCGAGCAGAAGCGCCAGCCAGGAGAGCGAGAGCGACGAGAAGGGGGTGCCCAGCCCGCTCACGGATCCAGTCCAGCTCGATCTCGATCTCCAGCCTCCCGCATCGGTCCATTGTCATTCATTGGCGAGCTGTTCGCCAAACCGCGCTCGACGACGAGTGCGGCCTGCCCAAGCAGCATCGCCGATCGCGCGTGAATCGGCGTGCACGGGCGCGGAGCGTCGATCTCCATGCGGCGTCGGCTACGGTTCCCGCACGCCCCGAGCGAGAGGCGCTCCCCGACCCGGCGAGCGCTGTCAGGTGCTCGCCTTGAACGATCGACCCCCCCATCCGGCGACGCGGACCAAGCGCCCGCCCAGGCTCCTCGAGCAGGTCCGCAGTGCCCTGCGCCTGCGCCACTACAGCGTTCGCACCGAGAAGGCCTACCTGGGCTGGATCAGGCGATTCATCCACTACCACGGCGTACGACATCCCGGCGAGATGGGGAGCGCAGAGGTCGTGGAGTTCCTCTCCGAGCTGGCCGTCCAGGGCCGCGTCTCGGCCTCGACGCAGAACCAGGCCGCCGCCGCGCTGCTCTTCCTCTACAGGGAGGTCCTCGGCCGCGAGCTCGAGGGGTTGGGCAACGCCGTCCGGGCGCGTGCCCCGCGCCGATTGCCCGTCATCTTGAGCCGCGACGAGGTCCGCGCGCTCATCGCCCATCTCGACGAGGGGGCGAAGCTGCCCGCGCTGATCCTCTATGGCGGCGGCTTGCGCCTCCTCGAGTGCCTGCGCCTGCGCGTCAAGGACGTCGACGTCGGTCGCCGCCAGCTGACGGTGCACGAAGGCAAGGGCGACCGAGATCGCGCGTGCCTGCTTCCACGGGCGATCGAGCCCCGTTTGCGCGATCAGCTTGCCCGCGCGCGGCGTCTCTTCGACGAGGACCGTCGCAAGGGCCTGGAAGGCGTGCACCTCCCCCACGCCTACGCGCGCAAGAGCCCCGGCGCGGCCGTCGATTGGAAGTGGTTCTGGCTCTTCCCGTCGCCCCGAACCTCCGTCGACCCCCATACACGGTTGTCGCGCCGTCACCACCTTCACGAGGCGCGGATCCAACGCGCCATCCGTCGCGCCAGCGTGCGCGCCGGCATCCCCAAGCGCGTCTCGCCCCACACTCTGCGCCACTCGTTCGCGACCCACCTGCTCGAAGACGGCGCCGACATCC
>CAZQMY010000600.1:0-3267 GCA_964594405.1 uncultured Spirochaetaceae bacterium
CAGCAGACCATCGATCAGGGTGGTCTTGCCGTGATCCACGTGGGCGATGATGGCGAGGTTGCGCAGGTCGGCTCGAGGTTGTCGTTCGGACATGGATCACCCTTGGGCGGCGCACGGGGCGCGATCGGGCTCCCATCGGCGAGGCGGGGGGTGGTCTCAGATCGATGGAAGGAGCGCTGGAGCGGGCGGACGTCCGGCCCGAACCGCGCTCGGCGGCGCGCAGGCTAGCAGATGGGCGCGGCAGCGGCCCGACGTGCGGCGCGTGCGCAGCGGAGTGCGCCCCGGGGTGCGTCTCAGGAGGCCACCGTCGGCACGATCAGACGCAAACAGGTGCTGCGCGGGGCTTCGTGGGTGCTCACCTCCAGCCTTCCGCCACGCTTCTGCAACAGAAAATCCGCCACGGCGCACAGGAGTGGCCGCCCCCGCTGCATCTGCTGCGCCCAGAGGCGTGGGTCCTCGTCCGGCACGGCGTCGTCCTCCAGACAGAACGCCACCTCCTCCTGCGTCGCTCGGGCCGCGAGCGAGACCCGCCCACCGGCATCGACGGCTTCGAGCGCCGCGTAGAGCAGACTGGTGAGGAGCGGCTGCAGGACCTCCCTGGCGATCGCCACGGGCGGAAGGCCCGGCTCGGCGCACGCGCTGAAGACCTTGCCGCGCCCGCCGAACTCCTCGAGCAGCTGCCCCACCACACCGACCAGGCTCGCCGGATCCGCCGACTCGCCGGGCGCGGGATCGGAGAGCAGCGGTCGGACCTGGCTGAGCAGGGCGGTCGCGCGCGCGGAGAGATCGTCGAGCTCCACCGAGGCCAGCGCGAGCTCGCGCGGCCCCATCTCGTCGTCGAGCAGATGCGCATGCAGCCGGACCGCGCCCACGAGGTTGCCGATCTCGTGACACAGGGCGAAGACGAGCCGAGCGCCGGCGTCCTGCTCGTCGCGCGTCGACATCGCTTCCTGCCCTCCCCTGCGCGCCCCACTTCGCGGCGGCCGCGCCAATCATCCGGAAGATCGCCCGGGGCCGCAACGCGGCCAGCCCATGCGGACCGAGCTACGCTGCCCCACATGGCCGACGACGTCCCGAAGACTCCGCTCGAGCGCGTGACGAGCAAGCTCCATCTGCGCGACTACAGCCGACACATCTTCCTCTGCGTGGGTGGCGATTGCGCGCGACGCGAGGTCCAGCAGGAATCCTGGCGATACCTCAAGGCCAGGCTCAAGTCGCTCGAGCTGGTGGACGTGGAGGGCGCCATCTTCCGCTCCAAGGCGGACTGCCTGCGCGTCTGCATGGACGGGCCCATCGCCCTCGTCTACCCGGAAGGCATCTGGTACCGCCGCGCCACCAAGGAGAACCTCGAACGGATCATCCAGGAGCACCTGGTGGGCGGCCACCCCGTGCGCGAGCTCGAGATCGCCCGCAACGACGTCTGCGGGCGATCCCGATGAGCCGTCGATGATCCGCAGCGCGAAGCTGCTGGGCGAGCATCATCACGAGATCGGCGCGCTGGCCTCCGTCGCCGAGGGTCCGGCAGCCGTGGCCCTCTGTCGCGGCGGTGCCGCCAAGACCTATGCGCATACCGAGCCGAACGAGGACGCCGCGCTCTTCGCCTTCAGCGCGTCGGGGATCCTGGTGGCGGTCGCGGACGGCCACCATGGCTCGAGCGGATCGCGCGCAGTGATCGAGTGGCTCGAGGCCGAGGTCGCGCCGCGGTGGCTCTCCCACGACGACGCCATCGCCGACGCGGACCGATTCGCAGGCGCGGCGCTGGACGTGCTGAGCGACTGCAACCACGCCGTCCTCAGGCACGCGGCCCAGCGCGATCTGCCGCCCGCGCCCACCACCCTCTCGCTGGCGCTCGTCCGCCCCGCCGAGGACTTCCTGGGCCATGCCAGCGCCGGCGACAGCCATGTCTTCACGGTCGAGGCGGATCGGGGCGAGGACGTCGCCTGGGCGAGCACCGGCGAGTCGCGCTGCTACTTCCTCGGATACGCGGCCGAGGCCCGGGAGGCGCTGGCCGGCAAGTCGTTGATCGGGAGCACCACGCTGAGCGGCCTCGACGCCGTGCTGCTCGCCACGGACGGCCTCTCGACCCCGGGCATCGGCGTCGCCGATCCGCCCGCGGCGGCCGCCGAGGCGGTCCGCGCGGCCGAGCGGGACGCGCCCTTCGATCGACGCCCGCTGGACGCCTGCAAGCACCTTGCGCAGGCCGCGATGCGGGCTCAGCGCGAGCAGCGAGCCGGCGACAACATCGGGTGTGCCGTCGTCTGGCTTCGTCAGCGCTGATCTCCGGCGAAGGGCCCAGCGGCCTGCTGCAGCGATCCGACCAGCTCCGGCCGCCCGTCGCGATCCCTCAGTCTCGGCTCTCGACGGCACAGCGGGCGTCCGATGGGGACCAGCATGGACGGGCCGAGCTACAGCGCGATGCTCCATGCCGGGATCGCCGGCGGATCGGGGTTCCTGGCCATCCAGCACGCCTGGCTCGCGGTTCTCTCGCCGGACCGGCCTTCGCACCGCTGGATCGCCGTGGGCTGCGCCCTGACCTTCGTCCAGCTCACCGCGCACGCGTTTCAGTTGATCACGCCCGACGCGGCCACAGCCCAGCTGCTCGCCCGATTCTACGGCACGACGCTCTTCTTGAGCGCCATCCCCTTCCTCTTCACCCTCGAGTGCTTCTCCTCACGGACGTCGATCTCGCGAGGCACGCGGCTGATCGCGCCTTCCGCCGTCGTCCTGGCCGGGGCGACCGCCTTCACGACGCTGCTCTTGCAGGGGCCCGACGGTCCCGGTGTGGCGCTCTTCGGCGAGTCCTTCCACACCCTGAAACCGGGCCCGCTCGCCTGGCTCAACCTGATCTTCGCTCCCGCCTTCCTCCTCCAGCTCACCTGGCTGATCCGCCACGAGCTGGCCGATCAGCCGAAGCTTCGGAGGATCCTGAGCCTCGCGCTCGTCGTCTTCAGCGGCTGCGTGCTCAGCACGCTGGGCAACTTCCTGATCAGCCGGGCGATCCCCCCCCTGCTCGAGCTCTCGTTCCCGATGATCCACGGCTTCTTCACCTACGTCGCTGTGACCCAGAACCAGGAGGTCCGCGACGCGCTCGAGTCCGCCATCGAGGAGCGGAGCGAGGCGCTCGCCAGCGCGAACCGGCGGCTCGAGCGCCAGAACGAGGCCTTCGCGGAGTCCGCGGCGCGCGCGCAGGAGGCCATCTCCGCCAAGAGCCGCTTCCTGGCCAACATGAGCCACGAGATCCGCACGCCCATGAACGGTGTGCTCGGC
>CAZQMY010000601.1:0-3248 GCA_964594405.1 uncultured Spirochaetaceae bacterium
CCGGCCTCCGTCGAGATGGTCGGGTAGCGGATCGCCTCGGCGAGGCGTGTCGTGACGGGCCCCATGTCGATGTCGAGCGCCGGGGGCGCCTGGCCTGCGCCCTCGGGCGAGGGCAGGCTGAGCGTGCGGATCAGCACGACGGCGATGAGCCCGCCGAGGACGCCGGCCAGGCCGAGAAGGATCCTCTTCATGCGGGCGGCGCTCCTTTCGAATGCGTCGCCGAGCCCCTCCGGCGGCCAAGCCGAGTCTAGGAGCGGCACGAAGAGCGAGCCAGGCGTTTCGGCGCAGGGCCTGGGACGGGATCGATCTCGCTAGTCCCTGCAGTCGGTGGGGGCACCCGGATCGATGCCGGCGCACGACAGACCGCTGGGGCCGGGCGGGAAGAGGAACCACTGCACGACGCGGTTGATGTCCTCGACCTGGTTGATTCCGTCACAGTCGACGTCGCCCGCGGGATCGTCGCTCAGGAAGAGGTTGTACGGGATCTTGAAATCACTCACCTGGTGGACGCCATCGTTGTCGAAGTCGGCGTCGCACGCGTTTCCGTACCCGTCCCCGTCCCAATCGAACTGGGGCGGGCAGTCGCCGTTGCCGGAGTTGTCCAGCGGGCCGTTGGGGATCTAGATGCAATTGTCCATGTCGTCGAGCACGCCGTCGTCGTCGCTGTCGGCCAGGCTCTGTGCCATCGCCGAGTGGGCCAGGCCCGACACGGCGAGGAGGGTGACGAGCAGGATTCGAGAAGAGTTGGCGTGCATCCGAAAGGGACTCCTCGGCCAGGGGGCGGACACCATTCAAGAGCGGGCTCTACGGGTCCGTGGGCCTCTTCATCCTACATCGCGGCACAGCCTTCGGGTGTACCGATCCACCGCGCGTCGGCGGATCGTCACCGAATCCGGGGCGGGCTGGCACACCCGGGCCTCGGCGGCCGGTGGGCCAGCTGGGGACCGATCCCCACATGATCTGGCCGATGCTCGGCCGCTCCCGCTCGAGGGTGTCCCACGCGCACGCCGAGCGGTTCCATGTCCATCGATCCCCGCCTCACCGTCCTCGTCGGTGCTGGTCAGATCCTGCAGCGCATCGCCAAGCGCCAGGGGCGCAGGCTCGACTGGAGCGAGGAGGCCGAGCCCGCACCCGATCGCGACTTCGATCCCCATGGCGAGTGGAGCCTGCGCGAAGAAGTCGAGGCGGGCTCGCCGACGCGGGGGGCCCTTCAACTCCTACGTGGTGCACGCCATTGCCACGATGATGAGCCGGCTGCGTTCGGACCGGGGGGCGCACGGTCTGGTGAGCTCCGTCGGCGGCGCCTTCTCCAAGGAAGCCTTCGCGATCGATTCGAGCGAGCCGGGGGAGGGCGGCTTCCGATACGCGGACCTCGACCCGGAGGCGAGGCAGCGGCCGCGACGGGCTCTGGCCACCGACTTCGCCGGCAGAGCGGATCTCGATGCCGGTGTCCTCCTGGCGATCGAAGGTCGATGTGCTGCCCGCGGAAGTCAGCACGATCTGCTGCCAGTCATGCACTTTTCCGTCAGGCGGGCGCCGTCCCGAGCCGCCCCCCGCGTCTTGCAACTTTCTGAGTCTGGACTAAGTTAATCGCGCCCCGGCCCAGGGCGACTCGATTGCGATGCCCTCGCCGCGCCGCTCGGCGGCCATTCCCCAGCCCCCTGGATTCATGAGCCCTACCGCCCCCCACGCTCGCGATGCGACCGAGAAGGAGAGTGCGCCTGCGAGGCGCGGCCGACCCTCCCGCCGCCCCGCCATCTTCGCGTCCGCGCTGCGGCTCTTCCGGCAGCGCGGCTTCCACGCGACCTCGATCAACGACATCGGCGCGGATGCCGGCGTGGCGGGGACGGCGATCTACTCCCACTTCAACACCAAGCAGGCACTGCTGACCGAAGCGATCCACGAAGGCGCGCGTCGCATTCGCGACCGCGTGGCCGAGGCCGTTGCGAGCGAAGAGCGCGATCCCGCGGCGGCCCTCGAGCGCCTCGTGCGCGCCTACGTGCGGGTCGTGCTCGAGAACGCGGACATGAACGCCTGCTACGTGCTCGAGTCGCGCGCCCTCGAGCCCGAGGTGGCGCGGCCCCTGATCCGCTCCGAACGCCGCTTCCGCGAGCTCTTCGGACGCCATCTGCTGGCCGAGCGGCCCGAGCTCACTCTGGAGCAGGCGCAGACCATGGTGCAGATGGCGACCTTCGCGCTCGTCGCGCTCTGCGTGCACCGCACGCGCATCGAGGGCGAGGCGCTGGTCGAGCTGGCCGTTTCGCAGGTGCTCGGTGCCCTGCGCAGCCCCGTACCCGAACCCCACCCCAGTGATTCGAAGTCGAATCCGAACCAAGGAAGAAGAAAATGAATGATGCAGTCATCGTAGACGCCGTCCGCACGCCGGGCGGCCGCCGCAATGGTCGGCTCAAGGATTGGAACCCCGCTGCTCTGGCGGCCCACGTTCTCAAGGCGCTCGAGACGCGCAACGGGATCGACCCCGCGATCGTCGACGACGTGATCATGGGCTGCGTGATGCAGGTGGGCCCGCAGGCGCTCAACATCGCGCGCAACGCCGTGCTCGGCGCCGGCTGGCCCGAGTCGGTGCCCGGAACCACCGTCGATCGCCAGTGCGGCAGCTCGCAGCAAGCGCTGCACTTTGCCGCGCAGGGCGTGATGAGCGGCGCCTACGACGTGGCCGTGGCGGCCGGCGTCGAGGTCATGAGCAAGGTGCCGATGGGGGCCTCGGTGGTGAAGGGCATGGACTTCCCCTTCCCCGAGGAGATGATGGAGCGCTACGACAACTTCCTCCCGCCCCAGGGCATCGGCGCCGACATGATCGCCGACAAGTGGGGGCTGACGCGCGAGGACCTCGACGCCTTCGGTGCCCGCAGCCAGCAGCGCGCCGAGCAGGCCACCAAGGACGGCAAGTTCAAGAACGAGATCATCCCCGTCCCCTACACCGACGAGGATGGCAAGGAACAGATCCTCGACGTGGACGAGGGCATCCGGCCCGGCACCACCGCGGAGAAGCTCGCGGGCCTGCGCCCGGCCTTCAAGGAGGACGGCAAGATCACCGCGGGCAACAGCTCGCAGATCAGTGACGGCGCCTCGGCGGCGCTGGTGATGACGCCGGAGAAGGCGGCGGAGCTCGGCCTCGAGCCCCGCGCCCGCTTCCACTCCTTCTCCGTCGCCGGCGCCGATCCGGTCACCATGCTCACCGGCCCGATCCCGGCCACCCAGAAGATCCTGAAGAAGAGCGGCCTGTC
>CAZQMY010000602.1:0-3247 GCA_964594405.1 uncultured Spirochaetaceae bacterium
GGCACGGCGGGGGCAGTCGCCGCAGCGGGCACCTTCGGCTTGCGTCTGAACAGCCCGAAGAGACCGCCGCCGGTCGTGGCTTCCGGCTCAGTCGGGGCCTTGTCGGCCAAAATGCCAAGTTCCGCGCCGCGCCGGCCGTGGACCTTGCCCCAATGCGGACGCCCGTCGAAGCGCCGGAAGATGGCCTCGCAGGCGGCGAAGAGCGGCTTCTCGTCGTTCTCCGCGCCCTCGTGGATGGAGAGGGTGATCGTCTCGCGACCGTTCGCGGTGCTGAGCCAGACGTCGTCGGCCGCGAGGGTGCGCAGCTCCAGGGGCCAGGCCAGCCGGCGAAAGTCGCGCTCGATCATCTCGCGCAGCGCTCGAAAGCATTCCACGCCGCGATCGGCTGGCACCGAGTACTCCATCTCCGTGTGCTTGTCCGGACGGTGATTGGCAAGCACCTCGTAGCTCCAGGCCAATCGGCTGCCCTCGTCGCCGAGCGGATGGCGGACGGGCTCGTCGGTCTCCGCCAACGCCTTGCAGGCGGCCCTGGGCTTGCCCGGCAGCCAGAAGAGCTCGAAGTGGCGACTGGCGGCGATGTGCTCGTCGAGGCGATCGAGCACGTCGTCGATGGGCTCGAGCCACATGCGTTCCTTCAGCCGATAGGCCTCGCGCACCGCCAGCTCGACCTCGAGCAGGATGCCGAGCGCCCCGAGCGAGAGCTGCGCCGCAGCGAAGAGCTCGGGCTCGCAGTGGGCGTCGCACTCGACCACCTCGCCGTCCGCCAGGGCGATGCGCGCGCCGAGCAGGGCCGCCGAGAAATTGCGGAGCGAAGGCCCGGTCCCATGGGTGCCCGTCGACAGGGCGCCGGCGATGCTCTGCCGGTCGATATCGCCTTGATTGAGCAGGGCCAGTCCCGCATCGCGCAGGGGCGGGCCGAGCGCCGACAGCTTGGTGCCGCCGCGGATTCGCGCCCGCCGGGCCGCGAAGTCCGTGGCGACGACGCCGCTGAGCGCATCGGTCTCGACCAGCACCGCGTCGGTGGCCACGAGCGGAGCGTGGCTATGGGCCGTACCCTGCAGCCGGACGCCGAGCCCATCCGCTGCGGCGCGGCGCAGCAGCGACACCACCTCCTGCTCCGAAGCCGGACGCTCGATGCGCTGCGGGTTGGCGCGGACCTTGCCCGACCAGTTCTGCCACTCCATGCGAGGCTCCCTCCTTCCCCTCGCTCGACTAACGCGGGGCGTCGACGAAGATCGGCGAGGACCAGGCGCGCTCGGACACGGGAGCGAGGCAATCGTCTTCGTCGGGCGTGAGGTAGTTGCCGTGGCAGATGTCGGCGCTCACGGCATTGCCTTCTGCATCGAAGCGCACGCGCGGTCCCGCGCCGTTGATGGCCGGCGTCGGCGCCTGGAGTGCGCGGACGTAGTAGACGACGTCCCCCTGATCCGCCGACCACGTTTCGTCCCGGAAGTGCACGACGCAGCCCTCGGCCTCCGGTGCGCACTCGAAGCGTCGCCACGGATCCTCGATCCGGCCCTCGATGGGGTCGCCCGCGCTCTGCTGCGGGAAGATGCGCACGACCTCGATGGCCTCGATGGGATGGCGCGACTCGCCCGGGTTGTAGCACTCGCCCAGGCAGAGGGCCTCGAGCCGCTCGGGAGACAGGCCGCCGTGGACGTGGTCGGGGCAGCCGGGCTCCTGGACGAAGGAGCCGACCGCGCGGACCTCGAACTCAGGGGCACCGCGGAGCGTCGTGCTTCGACCCATGGGCACGCGTTCACCGTCGTCACGGAGCAGGTCGAACCAGAGCAGGATTCGCGGTCCGCTGGTGCCGTAGACCTCGCGCGCTTCGAGGCCCCGCCAGATCGCGTCGCGCCCACGTCCGTCCGCGTGGACGGCGACGAGGCCACCGGGGTACATGAAGCTCGCCTGCCGCTCCTTGTCGAAGAGCGCATCGAAGCTGCGCGGATTCGGCTCGATGGCGAGGGCGCGCAGTGGGTCCGCCTCCGGGCCCAGCCGCTCGATCCATGCGCCGAGCTCTGGATCGCGAAGGCCGCGCGAGTCGGTGGTGCGGTTTCGGGCGAACTGCTTGAAACCCGTGGCCGCCCGGGCGCGATGGTTGTCGCTGCTCGCGATGAAGCCCCAACGGAAGCGCAAGGGCTCGCGCTCGTCGAAGTGGGTGATCGCCAGGCTGTACTGGGCGGTCTGGCCGGCGCGGAGCGTCGCGGCGGGCTTGAAGCAGTCCCGGCAATCGTCGCAGTCCAGCCAGTCCTCGGCGCTCGTATCGGGGAAGACGCGATGCGGCGCGGTGCCCGCAGCGAGCGCTCTCGTGCGGGCCTCGGCAACCCTGGCCTCGCACTCGGCCTCGGGCAGGTCGCCGCAGCGCTCACGCATGATCTCGCCGGCTCGCCAGCAGCAGGCGAGGTGATCGGGCATGGGGGCGGGGCAGACCTCGGCCGGGTCGCCGGCGTCCCGACGATCGAGCGGGGCGCGCCACTCCTCGCTGTTGCCGTGGCCGGAGAAGACCTCGAGCAGCGTCTGCCGCTCCGGATCGTGCATGCGCCGCGTCAGCTGGTGATCGAGGCGGGCGCCGGGAGGGGCGTGGATGCCCCAGGCGAGCCCATGCGGGATGACGATGCTGGGCAGCCCCCATTGATCGAGCTTGTCGAAGAGCTCGCGTGGCGTGTCGGCGCTCTCCATGCAGTCCGGCGGAAGCTCGGGCGAGGGCACGCCCTTCTCGCACGCGGGCATGCGCAGCAGGCGACCCAGCCACCACATGAAGTTCGCGTAGTCGGGACCGATGAAGCTGGCGGCGGACTCCCCGAGCCTGAGCTGCCAGGCGGCGGGTGCCCGTTCGTCGTCGCTGCCCGGGCGATAGGCGATGGGACGGGAGGTGATCTGCTCGTCGTCCAGACCCCGCAGGATCACGTTCTTGTGTCCGTAGTGGGTTTCCGGGGTCAGGCCGACCTGCGTCCACTCCCAGCCGAGGAAGGGCACCAGGTCGGGGCCGTCGGGATCACCGGCTCGGGCATCACAGGCGCGGAGCGTCTCGATGCTGCTCCGCCAGCGCTCCGGCGTGAGTCCTTCGGCATGGTCGTTGAGGGAGAAGAAGTCGAGCGCCGCGCAGTGGCGCGCGTAGTCGCAGGCGTCGGCGGGCGGGTGCGCACACTCGCTGGCGAAGATCGGCAGTGCGTAGATGAAGGCGTCGATGGAGAAGGTGGTGTGGACGTGGAGATCGCCGAAGAGGATCTGTCGCTGCGCGTCG
>CAZQMY010000603.1:0-3234 GCA_964594405.1 uncultured Spirochaetaceae bacterium
GGGCGCGGGCCACGAGCTCCTTGCCGGTGCCGCTCTCGCCCGTGACGAGCACGGTGATGTCCGTGTCAGCGACCTTCTCGACGATGCCCAGCACGCGTTGGAGCGCTGCGCTCTTGCCGATGATGTTGTCGAACTTGTAGCGCGAACGAAGCACGCTCTGGAGCATCCGGTTCTCGACCTTGAGCCGACCGTGCTCGATCGCCTGCTCGACCAGGCGGCGGACGACGTCGAGACGCTCCTGCTCGAAGGGCTTCTCGAGGTACCAGAAAGCGCCGGCACGCAGCGCCTCCACGGAGTTCTCTGCGCTGCTGTATCCCGTGATCACGATACAGGGCAGATCAGGCTCGACGTCGTGAATCTGACGGACCAGCTCCAGGCCATTGATGCCCGGCATCTTCACGTCACAGAGGACGAGGTCCACCGACTCCGAGGACACGATGGACATGGCCTCCCCGGCGTCTCGTGCCATCAACACCTGATGGCCGACCCGCTTGAGGAGCCGTTCCAGGGCCCGGCGGTAGAGCTCTTCGTCGTCGACTACGAGTACTTGGGACTTACGCAGGGTCTCTCTCCGCGAAGCGGAGGGGGGGCGCGCAGAACATAGGCGCGCTCGGGAGGGGGGTGCAACCCGCGCGTCAGGTGGATTCGGCGGCATATTCCGGCGCGCCCTCTCAAGGGCGTGCCGAGATCGGTCGATGCTCGCAGCATGAACGCGTCTGTGCGCACGCTCGCCGGCATCGGCTCGGCCACGCATTCGGCCGGGATGCGAGAACATGGCCACGTCATGATCTACCTGCCGGAGGTGGCGCGAGGCCGCGCGCTGGCAGAGCAGGTTCGCGCGATCGGATACGACGTAGAGCTCGAGTCGCGCTTCGAGACCGCGGCAGCCGGACTCGCTGACATGAGGCTGGCCGTGGCCCTGCTCGACTCGGGCCCCGACGGTCTGGCCTTTCTCGATTATCTCCGTGCCATGCGCGAGGACGTGGCTGCGCTGGCTGTGACCTCCGCGCCTTCGCTGGACGATGCGTTGCGCGCCATCCGTGCTGGAGCACTCGACTACCTCGAGCTCCCCGAGACATCGGGCGGGGCCACGAGGCCGGATCGGCTGGCGCTCTGTGATGCGCTCGATCGCGCCTTCGCCCTGCGCGAGAGCTCGGCCGGTCGCGCCGGGCCCGCGGAGCGCAGGGCTCCGAGCGCGGGGCACGAAGCGTTCCCCGGGTGGATCGCCGAGGAGACGATTCCGCTCTCATTGGCGGCTTACGAGAAGCTGGCGCTCGAGCGTGCGCTCAGGGAGAGCGCCGGCGATGCCCGGGACGCCGCGCGCCGACTGGGGATCGGACGGAGCACGTTCTATCGGCGCGCCGCTCGGGTGGGGCTCCAGCTCACGGGGCTCCAGTCGCGCGGTCGCCGCGAGAGCACCCCGAACGGGGTTGGTCGCCCTCCGCCGATCGGGTAGATTGACTCGGCCCCCCACTTCGTCGGTCGACGGGACCGGTGGGGGTGTGGTGCGTGCGGGACTACGGCGAGCGCGACGTAGCGGGCGTAAGGAACGTAGAGGGCCTGGAGAATGAGGGCCTGGAGAATGAGGGCCTGGAGAATGAGGGCCCGGAGAAAGAGGCCCCGGAGCAAGAGCCGCTCGGGTCGCAGACTGCGGGCGTCGTTCGGATCGTCATCCACCAGGGTCATCGACTGCTCGTAGACGAGACCGACCGATCAGCGGCGACTCGGCACGCCGCCCGCGCGAACGCGGGACAGGCTACGTTCGAGGCGCTCTCCCGAATCGGGGCCGAGGTCGAGTTCGAGGTCACGCGCGACGTCCCAGGCTGCATCGATGCGGCGCTCGGGGCCGACGTCGACCTGGTGGTGCTCGACCAGTCGAGTGAGCTCGAATGCGAGCAGATCCTGCGCAGCATCGCTCCGCGGCGCGCCGCGACGGGCGCCGCGTCGCCGCCGCCCTGCATCCGCGTGATCGATGCCTCCGAGAAGCAGCTGGCCCTGCACGCCTTCCGCCACGGGGCAGCAGATTGTGTGCTCCGCGGCGAAGACTACGCGGAAGTGCTCCCCGTGGTGGCGCTGGAGCAGATCCGGCGATGGCGCCAGTTTCTCGACCGCGATCGGAAGACGCGGACCATCGCATGGCTGGAGCGTCTGCACGAGGCCATGGTCGAGGAGGTTCCGCTCGGCCTGGTCGTGCTCGACGACGCGGGGCGCATCGTCGAAGCCAACCCGGAGTTCGCGCAGTCGTTCCAGGTCGGAGACGGCCCCCTGGAAGGGCGGATCGTCTTCGACGTGCTCCCCGCCGAGCTCGTCGCGACAGCGCGCATCGCGCGCTACTTCCACGACTCCGGCCCACCCCCCGACCCGAGCCTCGGGCAGGTCCGCGACGATCGGGGGCGGGTGCGTCACTTCGATGTGCGCGGGCGCAGGCTGGATCAGCGCGGCCGCGTGCTGCTCGTCTTCTCGGACGTCACCGAGAACGCGAGCCTGGCCCGCCGGCTCGGAGAGCTCGAGCACTACACCGACAACATCATCGAGAACATCAACAGCGCGCTTCTCGTGCTGGGCGCCGACGGGCGCATCCGTTTCGGCAATCCCACTGCGGAGCAGCTGCTCTGCGTGACCTCGGGCGGGCTGGAGGGCCGTCATTGCGACGAGTGGTTCGGCCGGCCCGACGGTCGATCCCTGATCGCGGAGACACTGGCCACCGGGCGCCGCTTCAAGGGAGAGGAGACGATGGTCGCGCTGAGCGACGGCCGCGTGCTGCCGGCCGGCGTCTCCTGTGCGCCTCTGATGGGCGAGGACGGACGGCCGCGCGGGGCGGTCGCGATCTTCCAGGACCTCTCGGAGATGAAGCAGCTGCAGCGCCAGGTTCTGCAGACGGAGAAGCTGGCCTCCATCGGGCAGCTCGCTGCCGGCGTCGCGCACGAGATCAACAATCCGACGGGCTTCATTCACGCCAACCTCTATCAGATGAGCGAGTATCTCGAGGATCTGCGGGGCTACTATGCGGCCGTGGATCGGCTGCGCGACGCCGTGGCTGCGGGCGACATGGCTGGCGCCAAGGTGGCCCAGCAATCGCTGGATGCGGTCGCCGAGCGCATCGACTTCGAGTTCATTCGAGACGACTTCGGTAAGGCGGTGCGAGAATCCCAGGAGGGAAGCGAGCGCATTCGTCACATCGTGCAGGATCTCAAGGACTTCTCGCTTCAGGATACAGGCGCCCTGATGCTCGCC
>CAZQMY010000604.1:0-3231 GCA_964594405.1 uncultured Spirochaetaceae bacterium
TAGGTGTCGGCTTCGGAGGGAACGGAGTCGTAGCCATCCGCCACTGGCGCGCCGGCGGCGCCGGGCGCCGCCTCTCGGATGATGCGCGCGGCCTCGCCGGCCATCACCGGGACGCTGGCTTCGCCCTCGAGCGCTTCGGAAGCGGCGCGCTCGGCGCCAGCGGCTTCGCCCTCCGGCGACGCGCTCCCGACGGTCGGGTCGGGGATCGGGGACGCGCGATGGGTCGGCGCTCGCTCCAGCGCGAAGCGGACCGCCTCGTCTGGCACCTCCGCGAAGAGGGCCATGAAGCCCACCCGCTCAGAGGACGCGATGGGCTGCGAGAGCAGCTGGTGGGCCGCGCGGTTCTGGGCGTCGAAGAGCGCCTCTGCGGGCCATTCCCGCAGCGCATGGGTGGGCAGCGGAGCCCCCGCGGCTGCGGGCGGCGTCGTGAGACGTCGGCCCTCTCGATCGAGCAGCGCCACCTGCAGAACGCCCTCGGGCTGCTGAGGCGACCGGCTGAGGTTGATGATCTCACCCGTGACGACCAGGAGCGTGCCGGCGCGGGCGGTCTGGATCCAACGACCGCGGACCGACTCCGCCCGTAGATCGCCGAGCACCGCCACCTGCGGCGAGTGCATGAGCGACTCCGCCGTCGACCAGAGCCCGCTCGCCATGCCGAGCACCACGAGCCCGATGGTCAGCGTCCACCCGACGGCGTGACCGAGCTGTCGCACAGCCCGCGCGAAGCGGCCGGGCTCCTCCTCTCGCTCACCGTAGAGGCGATCGTCCCACTCGGCGGCCGGCTCTTCCGCATCCACACTGCCGGCGGGCACGAGGCCGATCCGGCCCAGAGCCCGGCCTCCAGGCGGCCTCGCGGCGGCGGGCGCGCGGGGGCCATCGCCGAGGAAGTTCCAGCTCTCGGGATCACCGAGGTCGTCCGACGCGCCGGTGGTCGCGTAGCGCCCCGAGACCTCCTGCTGATCCGCCGGCGCATCGAGCTGATGCGGCAGCTCTTCGCTCGTGGCGTCGTAGTCGACCTGATCGGGGTCTTCCTCCATCAATGAGGAGAAGTCATCCACGGACCCGAAGGCCGACTCGTCGCCCTCCATCGCGTCCGCCTTGCCAGCGAGCGCGGGCGCCGCTTCGGACGCCGCAAGGGGCGCGTCGTGGTCGCGGTGCCCTGGCTCGCCCGCCAGCGACAGACCGGATTCGAAGGCGGCGTCGATCTCGGAATCGAACCCGACGTCTTCGCGCGCCGACCCACTCACTCCCGGATCGACGACTGGTCCCTGACCCTGCCGGTCCACCTCGGAGGTCCCGGCGATTCCGGACTCCGAGTCGTCCGCGCTGGGAGGCTCGTGGTTGAACTCCCAATCCTCTTCGAAGTCCTCCTCCGGCTCGGCCGGCGTCGGAGCCCGCGCACCCGATCGGGACTCGGGCGGCTCCAGATCCTGCGTGGCACTCGGTGTCGATAAAGAGCCCGTCGTCGCGGCCTGCTCGGCGACCGCATGCGTCGCCTGGGACTGGCTCACCGAGGGGTGCTGCAGGAAGAAGGCCTCCTTGCAGCGGGAGCAGCGGACGCGAATGCCTTCCAGGGGAACCCTGGACTCATCGAGCTGGAAGCTCGTCTCGCAACTCTGGCATGTGACGATCAACGAAACGCTCCCGAACGGCCGGGCGAGGAGGCCGCTGTGCTAGCGTGTTTCCCGCGCAAGACGGGCTCTCCTCGGCCCTATTCGGATCTGCAGGTGCGGTGCTTGAGCCCTGCCCTTGCGGCGGAGCCCGCGCCTGTGGGCACTGCGCCCCGCGACCGCCGCCCTACAGCGCCCTGGGGCGAAGGCCGAGGGCTGGCGTGGGGTTGCCGATGGACCGGGGGCCGATCCAGGACGGCCGGTGGCGAGGGGACCGGCGTCGAGGGTCATTGCCGAGGAGCGGGCCGACGGGCTCGTTGGGGAATTCCGTTGACATTGCAGCCGCGCCGCTCCGTGCTCGACCACCGCCTGATCGTGGTGACGGGCAAGGGCGGGACCGGCAAGACCACGGTCTCCGCGCTGCTGGGTCTGGCCGCGGTGGGGTCGGGCAAGAAGGTGCTGATCGCCGAGGTCGGCCCCGAGGAGCACGTGAGCGGGCTCCTCGATCCAGGCGGGCCCCAGGTCGGCTGCGCCGGTCGCGAGCTCCGTCCCGGGCTCTTCGCCATGCGCGTCGACCCCTACGATGCGCTCGCCGAGTACCTCGGCATGCAGCTCGGCGGCCGCGCCCTGCTCGAGCTGGGCCTCAGCCGGCCCGCCATGCGGCAATTCCTCGACGGCGCGCCGGGCTGGCGGGAGCTGGTCACGCTGGGGAAGGTCTGGCACCTCGGTGAGCAGCGCGAGAACGGCGCGCCACTCTACGACCTGATCATCATCGACGCGCCGGCGACGGGCCATGGTGTGACCTTCCTCGACGTCCCGCGCGTGGTCCGCTCGGCCGCCCACGCGGGTCCGCTGGCGCGAAACGCCGGACGCATCGAGGAGATGCTGCGCGATCCCGCGCACACCCTGCTGCTGCCCGTCAGCCTGGCCGAGGAGCTGCCCACCTCCGAGACCGTCGAGCTGGTGGCGCGCATGCGCGAGGCGCTCGGGATGAACGTGGATCGCGTGGTGATGAACGCGGTCGCGGAAGCCCCCTTTGGCGCCGACAAGGCGGATCTGCCGACGCGCCTGCGCGGCCTGCCCGCCCACCCCGACGCCTATCCGAGCCCGGACTTCCTCGCGCACTGCGCCGAGCACCTTCACAGCCGGCACACGCTCAATCGATTCTACGTGCATGAATTGGCGAGTCGCACTCGGCTGCCGATCGTCACGCTTCCGCTCATCAGCGAGGGCCTGCGCTCGCCCGGTGCGCTCGAGCGCCTCTCCCGCGCGCTGATGATGGAGCCGGTCGCGCCCGCCGATGCGGGGCCCGCCTCGCTCGAGCCGGTGGACGAGACGCCTGCCTCGCAGCCCGGCGTGATGCCTCCTGCGGCGGCCGCCTGTGTCGATCTCGCGGCGCTCACACGCGACCGACGAGTACTCGTCTGCATGGGCACCGGCGGCGTCGGCAAGACCACCATCTCCGCGGCCATCGCGCTCGCAGCGGCGCGGGGCGGCAAGCGCGCCCTGGTGCTGACCATCGACCCCGCACGCCGCCTTGCGGACGCGCAGGACATCGGACGGCTGGGCAACCCACCGCGCCGGGTCCCCGAATCGCGCGCGCACCCGCTGGGAATCGCCC
>CAZQMY010000605.1:0-3214 GCA_964594405.1 uncultured Spirochaetaceae bacterium
CCGCGATGCTCGCGGGATGCGGACCGTCGGGCGCCGCCCGTTCGGGGCCGGGAGGGGCCGCCGGGCCGAGCTGCTAGCCTCGCGGGATGAGCGGACCACCGTCCCGACAGCGAATGACCGAACGCTGCCCGGAGACGGGCCCGCCGCGGCGCCAGGCCCGGGGCCTCGCCACCCGACAGCGCCTGCTCGAGTCCGCCGAGTGGCTGTTCAGCCGGCGCGGGTACGAGGGGACCTCCATCGGGGACGTCGCAGACAAGGCGGGCGTCGGCGTCGGGACGGTCTATCACCATTTCGCCGACAAGCGCGCCCTGCTCCTGGAGCTGATCGCGCGCTGGGCGGCTCGATTGGAGGCGGAGCCGCAGAGCGAGGAGGAGCTTCGCCGCTTCCTGGGCGACGATGCCCGGGCCAGGCTCGGCGACTGGCTGAAGCGGTCCTACGAACGCCTCCGCGGCCGCCCCTCTCTCTATCTCGTCGCACTCGCAGCGGCCGAGCGCGATGGCGAGGTGGCCCGGGCCTATCGCCGGGTCGAGGCTCGCACGGTGGCGCGGATCGAGACGCTCCTCGAGGTGGGGCAGACCAGCGGACAGATCCGCGCCGATCTCGATCGCGCATCCGCCGCCTTCCTCATCCACCACGCTCTGGACGTCGCCGCGACGCAGCTCCTCGTGCGCCGGCCCACGGACCTCGACGCGGAGCGGGTGGTCGACGAATTGGCCGATATGATCTGCCGCTACATCCTATCGCCGCAGTCGCGGTGAGCAGAACCCACCGAGGCCCTCTGGCGAGCCGGGCCGGAGCGAGGGGAGCATCGACACGCCATGCAACATCGACTGACGGACGTGCACGAGAATCTGTACACGCTGGAGCTCTACCTGCGCGAGCAGAGCGAGCGGATCGGCCCGGGCCTGCGGTCGGTGCTCCTGAGCATCGCGCTCGCGGGCAAGTGCATCGCCCGTTCGGTCCAGCGGGCCCGTATCGAGGACGTGATCGGGGGCGCCGGTGATACGAACCTGCACGGCGAGTCGCAGCAGAAGCTCGACATCATGGCGAACGAGCTGCTGAAGTACGTGCTCGAGGACAACGAGAAGATCGCCGTGGTCGCCAGCGAGGAGGAGGACGAGGCGCTGGTCCTGCGGACGCGCAACGAGGGCGGGCGCTACTGCGTGCTCTTCGATCCGCTGGACGGCAGCTCGAACATCGAGGTCGCCGTGGGCATCGGCACGATCTTCAGCGTCCTGCCCAACGACTGCGCCGACGGGCAGACTGCGGACTCGGTGCTCCAGCCGGGGCGCAATCAGCTCGCGGCCGGCTACGTGCTGCTCGGGTCGCAGGTCGTCATGGTGCTCACGACCGGCATGGGGGTCGACATGTTCGTGCTCGATCCCACCCTCGGCGAGTTCGTCCTCGTCGAGAAGAGCCTGCGCATCCCCGACAGCAAGAAGATCTACTCGATCAACGAGGCCTACGTCGAGAACTACCCCGACCCGGGCTTCCGCAAGTATCTGGACCACGTGCATCGTGATGGCTACACGGGGCGCTACATCGGCTCGATGATCGCGGACGTGCATCGGACGCTGATCAAGGGCGGCGTGTTCATCTACCCCGCGCTGAAGAGTCATCCTAAGGGCAAGCTCCGGCTGCTCTACGAGGCCAATCCCATGGGAATGCTGGTCGAGCAGGCCGGCGGTCGCGCGAGCACGGGAAGGGGGTCGATCCTGGACGTCCTGCCCGGCGAACTCCATGAGCGCACCGAGGTGATCATGGGATCCAGTGAAGAGGTCGAGCTGGTCGAGAAGTTCATCGGCTGAGCCGGGGGTCGCCAGGGGCGGCCGGAGCGAAGCCCGAAGTGGCCTTTCGAGGCCATCGCGCGATCGCCGCGATCGAATCGAATCGTTGAATCGGAACACCCAGAGGAACGTTCGTCATGCCCGAATTCGAGTATCAGCCCATCTTTGAACACGGCGATGACCACACCGAGTACCGGAAGCTCACCTCCGACTACGTGAGCGTCGGGGATTTCGAGGGACAGCCGATCCTGAAGGTCGATCCCGAGGGCCTGACGATGCTGGCCGCGGAGGCGATCCGCGACGTCTCCCACCTGCTGCGTTCATCGCATCTGGCCAGCCTGGCGAAGATCCTCGAGGATCCCGAGGCGTCGGACAATGATCGCTTCGTGGCCCTCGAGCTGCTCAAGAACGCCAACGTCGCCTCGGGGATGGTCCTGCCCTCCTGCCAGGACACCGGCACGGCCATCGTCGTCGGCAAGAAGGGGCAGAACGTCTTCACCGGAGGCGGGGACGAGGAAGCGCTGAGCCGGGGCATCTTCAAGACGTACACCGAGACCAGCCTGCGCTACTCGCAGAACGCCCCGATCACCATGTACGAGGAGAAGAACACCGGCACCAATCTCCCGGCGCAGCTCGATCTCTACGCCACCAGCGGCGACGAGTACGAGCTCCTCTTCATCACGAAGGGCGGCGGCTCGGCGAACAAGACCTACCTCTATCAGGAGACCAAGGCGCTCCTGAACCCCACCTCGCTCCTCGCCTTCTGGCGCGAGAAGATCAAGACCCTGGGCACGGCGGCCTGCCCGCCCTACCACCTCGCCATCGTGATCGGCGGGACCTCGGCCGAGGCCACGCTCAAGACCGTCAAGCTGGCCAGCTGCCATGCCCTCGACGATCTGCCGACCAGCGGCAACGCCGGTGGGAGGGCCTTCCGTGACGTGGAGCTCGAGGAGCAGATCCTCCAGCTGACGCGCGAGACGGGGATCGGCGCCCTGATCGGCGGCAACTACTTCTGCCATGACGTGCGTGTGATCCGGCTCCCGCGTCACGGCGCCTCCTGCCCGGTGGGCATGGGCGTCTCTTGCTCCGCGGATCGGCAGATCAAGGCGAAGATCAACAAGGACGGCATCTTCCTCGAGCAGCTCGAGACCGATCCGGCGCGCTTCATGCCCGATCTCTCCACGTTCGAGATCGAGAGCGATCCGGTGGTGATCGACCTCGATCGGCCGATGGACGAGATCCGCGCCGAGCTCAGCAAGCACCCCGTGACGACCCAGCTCTCACTGAACGGCACGATCGTGGTGGCACGCGACATCGCCCACGCGAAGCTCAAGGAGCGCATCGAGGCCGGGGAGGGTCTGCCCCAGTACGTCAAGGATCACATGATCTACTACGCGGGCCCCGCCAAGACGCCCGAGGGCTACGCG
>CAZQMY010000606.1:0-3212 GCA_964594405.1 uncultured Spirochaetaceae bacterium
GCTCCGCTTCTCGCTCCCGCCCGGCCTCAGTGCGAGCTTCACCGGCGCCTTCAACGTGGGTCCCATCCCCGAGCCCTCGACCGCCCTGCTGGTCGGTCTCGGACTCGTGGGGCGCGCTAGGGTACGCCGCCTGCGCTTACGTGCGGGTATCGCGATGCATTCCTGCCGGGCGCGCCTGGGGGCGCCCCCGGCTTCGTATTGGGCACTCCCCGACGAGGCCACGCATCGCCGGGCCGGCTCACCTTCGGCCGGCATCGAGCCGCAAGGGGCAATTGCAGCAGACGGCCCAGCGCTCGGCCGGTGTTCGACGCTCCGCCAGTCCGACGCTCAGGTGAACACGCGCGACGACCCGATCCCGGCCGTCCGGTGTCGTGGCGCGAAGAATGGGCCTGGGATCGAGTGGCCGAGCCGCCGCCAGGCTCGGAATCGAGCCGAACACCACCGCACACCGGGACGCGCCGCGCTCCAGGAAGAAGCCGGTGGAGAGTCGCCCCGCCCCTATTCCTGCTTCGGCATGTTGAACAAGGGGAAGACCGGGGCGATGCCGTTCTCCGCGATGTTCAGCAGTCCGATCTGGAAGCGCTCGATCTCGCCGGTGATGTTGAGGAGACCGACCTGCACCTTCGACTTCTTGGAGACCGCCATGGCCGCGATGTCGACGTTGCTCGTTCCCTCGGTCACGTTCATGAACGAGAGATTCACCGCCTCGGGCGCCTCACCGAAGACGTTCAGGAAGCCGAGGTTCGCGCCCGAAGCGGTGCCCTCGACGACGTTGACGATCGAACAGAGGCATCCGTTCGAATCCCCGGTGACGTGGCCGATGCCGAGGAGTGGCCCGAATCCCTCGAACTGGTTCGAGCGCGCGTAGGACGCGAGGCCCAGGTCGAAGCCGCTCATCCTGTTGCTGGAGCCGTAGAGCATCGAGAACCGGAATCCGTCGACGTTCTCGTCCTCGGACGACTTCAGTCCCGCGAACTGGAACTGGGAGCCCGCGTCGGCCAGGAGGTTCGTGGCCAGCGTGGGCACGATCGAGACGCCGAGCAGGACGATGGTGAGGATGCGCTTCATGGACTCTTCCTTCCTTGACGGTGCTTCCGATTCTCCCGGGGCCGCAGCGGACTCGTGAGGAGAACCGAACACGACGAACGGGCCGGCCCGCATGGACCCCCGACCCGCAGGCGCACCAAGTGCCAAAGGCCCCTGCATCCTCCCGGGCGCAGGCCTGAGTCGGCCACCTGCTCAGCGTAGCCGGGAAGGACTCGCCGGGCGCCGCCAAGCCCCCCTCTTGGCCCGATGACTCAGAAGTGGTACCGGATGCCGACCATCTGCCAGGTGAAGTTGAAGTTGTCGCGGCCGCTGGTCGGGACGTTGAATCGCATGTCGCTGGTCAGTGAGACCTGGTCGTTCAGCCCGTACTCCATGCCGAAGAGAAAGGCGATGAGGAACGCCTCGGTCGAAGCGAAGTGACCGAGCCCCATGCCGATCCCGGCATAGGGGGTGAGGTTTCCTGCGGCGCCCTTCTGGTCGCCGAACACGTTGAAGTGGTAGCGCGCATCACCCGCGAAGGTGACGGCCGTGCTGCCCGTCACGGGAGCGATCTGCAAGTAGGGGCCGACGGAGAGCGCGTCCGTCAGCATGTACTGCGCATCGAAGTGCAGGAGGAAGCCTGTCTGGGGGCCGAGATCCGCGGCGAAGCCGATGCCGGTGCTGGCCGACCACTTGCCCTGGGGCGAGCCCCCTCCCGACTGCGCGAGGACGGGCCCGGTGGCGAGCAGAGAAGCGGACAGAAGGACGAGCGCAAAAGCGAGACGATGCATCTTGGTGGATCTCCGAGTTGAAGCGGGCCGGCGCGAGGCGCCTCCCGGAACCAGTCGTACCCGAGTGCCCGAGTGATGGTCGAGCGCGATCGTGCGTGTACCGCTCGGTCACAGGGGTTTCAGAGGCTCGAGATCGGGTCGACGCACCGCACGCAACGGCACCGCCCGCCTCGAATCGGCGCGGACTCTACCAAATCCCTGCGCTGCGACTCCCCGACCTGTGACTCATTACACGCCGGCGCCTGATGGATCCCCGCCCTTCCGCTCGCACCGTAGCCTGGAGCCCGCACAAGCTGTGACATCGCTCACCTTCGGCGCAGCGTCGAGCCGGAGGTTCATCGCCAACTCCGCTCACGAACGAAGAGCAACGCACCCTACGGGGAGCCAGTCCATGAGCCAGGTGCCAGGTGCCAGGTGATGGAAGAGCCGGAATGCAAGGCTCAGATCGCGTGAACGATGCGCTGCGCCGAGCGCATGGAGCGGGAGCCGCGTACCCGCTGACCATCTCGCCAACGCTCACTCGCTGGCCAGCAGGGCCGCAATCTCCTCCGGCTCCGCGAGATGGCGGATCTCACGAATCAGGCGATTCTCGACGATCAGCAGAGTCACGTGCGCCGGTACGCTGGGGAATCGCGCCGTGAAGGTTCCGTCGCGATCGAGCAGCAGGCGATAGGGCCGGTCGCGCATCCTGGGGATCGCGAACATCGAGGCGATCGGACCGGGCATCCCGCTGATGTCCGAGACGTAGACCTTGCCCGGCCCCTCGAGCGTGGCCGGCCCCGCCAGCTCGAGGGCGGCCCGCGCCACCTCGCCGGCCTCCATGTCCCGGGTCATCATGATCAGCCGCACGTCTTCAGCGAGAACGTGCTCCACTCCGAACTGGTCCTCGATGGCCGCCCCCGGAAGCAGGCTGCCGACGCCCTGCTGTGGGGGTGCGGGCGGGGAGGAGCAGGCCACCCAGAGCAGGACGGCCAGGAGCGTGACTGGGTTCGTGGTGTGCTTGCTCGTCATCGGCGGTGATCCCCGTGTGTCGTCTCGAGGCCTGTCGCGAAGCGGGCGCCCATCGCGCTTCTCATTCGGCCCGGCCTCGATGCCGCCTGCCCCACCGCCGGCGCCATCGACCGCTCAGCGCGCAGCCGCGCGCCCTCGGCGACCTCGCATCGTGCCGGGCGGCCCGGCTCAGCGCTTGCGTGGGAAGCCCTTCACCAGATCCCTCGGATCGATCTCCGCGCTGCGGTCGCCGGTCCGGGCGCCGGCCCAGCGCTGGCCGGCACGGGGCCCCCGGACGATGCGGTACTGGCGCTCGGCGCCGTCGCCCTGCTTCCAAACCCACTCGACGTCGAGCGCCGTGTAGTGGGCGGAGATCGCGCGCCTGAACCCCTCGGTGCGGTTGCG
>CAZQMY010000607.1:0-3201 GCA_964594405.1 uncultured Spirochaetaceae bacterium
CAGGTCTCGGTGCGGGTGAACCCGTGCCGGTCGCTCTGGTCGGTTCGTGTCGTGCATTCCATGGATCTCTCCTCGTGCGGGGACGCGGGGTCCCTTTGCTGGTCCTCCCCCCAGGCACCAGCGCCGCAGGGGACTTGGCTCGCCGCGAGCCACTTCTCCTCCCTCATTCGCGGGGAGATCCGGATTTCTGACGGGGCGGCGCCCCCTTGAAATCGCCCCGGGTGGGCGCCAGGTCGCCGGGTCGAGTGCTCTTCACCGTTCTCGTACTCGGGTGGATATGTATGATGGAACGCAGCTGATCAGTCCTACGCGCGACCCAGGCGATCGCCGAGCTCCTGCGCCGCAATGTGAATCAGCTGCGCGCATTCGAAGGCGACAGCGAATCGACCTTGCTGATCGTTCGCAGCGCGTCCTAACGGATCGGCGTTCAGCGGTCAGGCCCCGTTGCGGGGCCTCAACCCTTCAGGCCCCTGCTTGACAGTGAAGAAGGTTCCATGGGGAGCGCGGCCGAGCACAGCGTTGGCATCAACGTCGGTGCTGGTCGGCCGGGCTCCCCATGGGCGGGTTGAACGAAGCCGCTGGGGAAGCTCGCACTTCGCGAGCGGACCGCTCCGCGGGTCGAATCCGGTTCGATCGATCGGGCGCGCTGGCGCAGATCGTCAGCTGACCTCGCGCTGGCTGAATCAACGCGAGATCAACCTGCAGGGTTGATTCACCGAAGCGCTCGACATCTTGCTCCACGGCGGCGTCTTCGAACAACGATCGCGCTGGTCATCGCGATGAAATGGGAAGGCGCCGAGGACAGGCCTTCCATCTCACGGCCACCCATCGCCATTCCCCGAGAGCATCGCCGTCACTGCGCACCGTCTGCACGCGAGGCAGGCTGCGTCGCCTGCGGCGGCTCGTCACCGCTCGGCTCACGCTCGAGCGGGATCGCCGAGGCGTTCGAAGCGATACGGACACCCGCCCCGCGGTACAGGTGGATCGTCGATCCCCTGCGCGCTTGCGACTGCGCGCTGCGCCCCGTTCGCGGCGCCCAGGGCCGCGACGTCGCCGGCAAGAGCGTGCACCGATCCGCCCAGTGGAAGCGCTCGGGCTCAGCCTCTCTGTCCAGATCTCTGGCCTCGAGTGGCGCGCATCAAGCAGCACCCGATTGTTTTTCGGAGACACGCCTCTGTTTTTCGACACAACGCCGCGCCCTCGACCACATGCCTCCAGATCAACCCTTCCTCTTCACCCATCGATTTGGAGATCGAATCATGCGCAAGCTCAATCCCCTCTGTGTCGCCTTCTCAGCAGCACTCGTCCTGGGTCTCGGCCTGCTCACCTCGACGGCGAGCGCCACGCCCGTCGGTGTCGTCAATGGAGCCACCCAGATTCAAGTCACTTCCTTCGGCACGCTCACTGGTCCGGACTTCGGCCTCACCGTGGCTCCGGGCGGCACGGCGGTCCTCCCCCCGATCACGGCGCTCGTCAGCCCGATCGTCTTCTACGACGTGACGGAAGTCGATCTCACCACGGGTGAGGTCTTCCACCAGGGAGCCCAGCTCGACATCAGCCTCGACGGCGCGACGGTGGCGCTCAGCAACTTCAACGTCAACGCCGGTGAGGGCTTCGTCTTCGCGGACGTCGTCACGTCGACGCTCTCCACCAACGCGCCGATCCTCAAGATCAACAAGGTATGCAGCCTGGAGGACCCGTGCGCCGGACTCGACGGCACGCTCAGCATCGGCGGCCTCGAGCTCACCGTGACCGACATCGCGGCCAGCGTGCTGTCGGACGAGCTGGGGATCGACGACCTCACGAACGCCGCCTTCGGTGTGGCGACGACCACGTTCACGCCCGTCCCGGAGCCCGGGACGGCCGCGCTCTTGCTGATCGGTCTCGTGGCGATGGGCGCGTCGCGCCAGAGTCGCTCCGCGCAGCCGCGCTGATCTGCTGCGGCACGGCGGCTGCATGGCGCGATCGCGCCGTCCCACCCGCTCGGGGCGGGCGCCCCGACCGTACCGGGCGCCGCCCCCCCGGCAGGACCTGGTTCGACCGACGATCACGCCAATTGGCCGGGATGGCCGGCGCGCGTGTCACGGGGCTCGAAACGCTCGCGCGCATCCCTCCACGGCTCCACGCCTGTCTGTCTTCAATGTTCGTCCGACGGGCTCTGCGATCAAGGCAGCGAACGATCGAGCGGCTTCGCGCCACTCGTAGCAGTGGTGAAGACCTCCAACACTGGGCTGGCCCACGATACCGCTGCGTGCCGACGGTCGCGTCCGCACCGATCTGCCCACCGGCGAATCGCGGATGATTGTGGGCACGCGCTCCTCGTTGTAGTACTCGATGCTGTCGCGGAGCAGCCGACGCAGATGCGACTCGTCGAACACGATCACGTGATCGAGTAGGTCCCGCTTCACGGTCCCGACCCAGCGCTCTGCTGTCCCGTACTGCCAGGAAGATCCGGGACTGGTCCGTTTCGCATCAATGCCGAAGCTCGCGATCGACCGGTCGACTCGCTCCGAGAAGATCGAGTCGTTGTCATGGATCAGGTGACGAATCGATGTCTCATCGGGAATTGCCTCTCGCAGCTGCTGGACGACCCATTCGGCTGTCGGATGAGAGGCCACATTGGCATGCAGGCACTTGCGACGCCCATGTCCGATCACGAGCCAGACGTAGAGCAGCTTGAAGCGCGCTGTAGGAAAGACGAGAAAGTCCCTAGCGCCTATGACATCGCGATGATTCCGTAGGAACGTCATCCATCGTTGGCGTTGTTCGAAATCGGGCTCCCTCTTCGGGAGATAGCGAGAGACGGTGGCTAGGCTGACTCGCATACCGAGCTTTTCCAGCTCGGCCTGAATTCTGCGAGCGCGCCACGGATTCTCCCTTGCCATTCGGGCGATGATCTCCCGGACCTCGGGGGAGATGCGGGCACGACCGGGGCCAGGCCGCGAAATCGAGCGCCTGTACAAGCGGAATCCCCGGCGATGCCATCGGATGACGGTCTCGGGTCGGACGACCACGAGGGCACTTCTCCACCTCGGCCAGAGTTGGCGAAGTGCGATCCGGAATCTCCCGCTCTACTCTTGATAGCCTGCCTGGCAGGAGATCCCGCGTCGCGGTGCATAGCGGACCAGTACTGAGAACAGACAACGGCCGCATCACCTTCTGGCGGCTCCCATCCTTGTAGTCGCGGTAGCGGAACGTGAC
>CAZQMY010000608.1:0-3194 GCA_964594405.1 uncultured Spirochaetaceae bacterium
GGCGGCGGAGGCTAGCAGGTCGTCGACGGCCTGATGAGCGTCGGCGACCTCGGGCACTTCGACTCGGAGGGTCGGCTCTTCGTCGAGGGACGCGACGACGACATGATCGTCTCGGGCGGCGAGAACGTCTTCCCCAGCGAGGTCGAGGACCTGCTCTCGGATCATCCCAGCGTCGCGGAAGCCGCTGTGATCGGCGTCGAGGATTCCGAGTTCGGTCAGCGCCTGCGGGCCTTCGTGGTGCTGCGCGAGGGCGAGAAGCTCGAAGAGCAGGAGGTGAAGGAGTACGTGAAGTCCAACCTCGCGAGGCACAAGGTGCCGCGCGACGTGATCTACCTGGACGAGCTGCCCCGCAACCCCACGGGCAAGATCCTGAAGCGGGAGCTGCGGCAGTACGACTGAGCCGCTCAGACGTTCCAGAAGGACAGCACCGTCTCGTCGCAGTCACTGCGCAGATGCGAGCGCCGATCCAGGACCATCGTCGCGCCCGCCTCGGGGTCCCAGGTGGGCCAGTCGGGCAGACGAGTGCCGCTGGGAGACTGGCCGTGTGCGAAGGCCGCCCAGGCGGATTGCGTGGCTCGCCCGAGCGCGATCGCACCGGGCGTCGTTCCCATGACCACTCGAAGGGGTGAGTCCTCGAGCGTCCCGAAGACATAGGGGAGCTCGATGGCGTGGCAGGCGCCGAGGCGTCGCTTCAAGGACCAGGGTGCCTGATCGAAGCGGTAGACGTGAACGGGCTGGCCCGCGGCGCGCGCCCGTCGCGCCAGCCCGATGGCGGGACCGCGGAAGACGCGGGCGGGCTGGAAGGCGGCCCAGATCTCGCCCGGTGTCCGCTCGCGCCCACCGGGCCCGCGACCGTAGAGCGCGACGACTTCGTCATCGCGCCCGTCGAAGTTCGCACCGTGCTCGGCCAGCGTCCTCGCGAGGTAGGCACGAAGGGTGTCCCGGTCGAGATTGCGTCGCTTGGCATCGGTCGCGGTATAGAGCTTCCACTCTTCCGCGGTGGTGCCGATGAGGAGCGGAACGCGCGGCGCGCCGAGCGCGTGCGCCTGGCCCCGCTCGAAGAGCGCGTCGTCGAGCACCGGCTGCCAGGCGAGCTGGCCGAGGGGCAGCCGATGTCGGAGCGACACCTCGCGCTGCGCGCGGAGCAGGGTGCTGCCCGGCAGCGCGCGAAGCTCCGCGACGAGGTCGGCGCCACGCGACGTGACACCGAGCATCTCCAGCAGCGCGGCGGCGACCCGCTCGGCCTCCGCCTCGTCGTGCACGTTGTCCGCGGCGCCGCTCTGCAGGATCGCACGCTCGAAGAGGCCGCGCGCCGCCGGCGCTGAGAGCAGCGCGCCGATGGCCATCGCTCCGGCAGACTGACCGAAGAGCGTCACGCGGGCCGGGTCACCGCCGAAGACCGCGATGTTCTCCCGGACCCAGCGGAGCGCGCCGATCACGTCCCAGAGCGCCGCGTTGCAGGTCGGCGCCTCGGGATCACCCTCGGGCGCATCCACCCCGAAGGCTCGGAGATCGAGGGCGCCCATCACACCCAGGCGGTAGTTGATCGTGACCACGACGACGCCCCCGCGTCGCGCCAGCCGCTCCGCGCGATAGAGTCCGAAGGCGCCGGATCCGCTGGTGAACCCACCCCCGTGCACCCAGACCATCACGGGCAGGGGACCATCGCGACGCTCTGGCGCGTGGACGTTCAGATGCAGGCTGGCCTCTCCCACGCCCGCTCGGTCCGAGCCGAGCCAGCGGTCGAGCCATTCCGGCAGGTTGGCACTCTGGAGCGAGGCCTCGGCCGCGCGGGTTGCGTCGCGAGCACCGGACCAGCCCGCCGGTGGTCGAGGGCGGGCGAAGCGCATGGCGCCCACGGGCGGGGCCGCGTAGGGCAGGCCGCGAAAGATCCGCACGCCTCGCTCGCCGAGCCCCCTCACCCTGCCCTGGGCGATCTCCGTCTCCACGACCGGCACCGCGTTCCCCCTTTCCTCCCGACTCGGCCTCTCCGACTCCGCTTCTCCGCTCCTCCGACTCTGCTGCGCATCCCATGCTGGAGCGCCCGTCCCTTGCTGCGTGCGAAGCGCGCGCCAGATTAGCGCCCGGGACTCCCTCACACATGCTTCACACTTTCTCGGGGCTTCGCCTGTGCGGTGGCCGTGCCGAGCAGCCGATGCCCCAACCCATGGCCGACCAGTCGAGATCCTCCGAGCCGCTGCGATTCGTGTATCGCTTCGAGTTCGACGACGCACCGCCGAAGGCGTTCGAGGTGCTATTGGATCCGGACTCTCTCGAGCTCATCCGGCCGGAG
Organism: uncultured Spirochaetaceae bacterium; assembly: GCA_964594405.1. Taxonomy (GTDB): domain Bacteria; phylum Myxococcota_A; class UBA9160; order UBA9160; family UBA4427; genus CAZQMY01. The sequence continues at coordinate 2,294 of CAZQMY010000608.1, forward strand.
AGCCCCGCGCCCCCGCCCGATTGGACTGCGCTCGAAGTCGGCCAGTGCGAGGGCTGCCCACTGCACGTACAGAAGGATCCCGTGTGCCCGGTGGCCACCGCGCTCGTCGAGGTGGTGGAGTTCTTCGCCGACGCGTACAGCCACGAAGAGGCCCTCGTCACCGTCGTGACCAGGGAGCGGACCTACTCCAAACGGTGCGCCCTTCAGATCGGCATCAGCTCGCTGATGGGCCTGATCGTGCCGACCTCCGGCTGCCCCGTCGCCGACCCGCTCCGCTCGCTGGTCCCCTCGCACCTCCCCTTCGCCACCGCCTACGAGACGATCCCGCGCGTCGCAGCCCACTATCTCCTCCAGCAGTACCACCGGGAGCGGGAGGGTGGCGCTGCGGACTGGCAGCTGGAGGGCCTCGCGGCGACCTATTCGCAGCTGGAGAAGCTCAATCACGGCCTCGGGGCGCGGATCTGCAGTCAGCAGGGGAAGGACGCGAGTCGGAACGCCGTGGTCCATCTCGGCGTCTTCGCGGGGCTGATCAACTTCTCGATCGGCGAGGACACGCTGCGCGAGGTCCTGGAGTCGCTGCGCCGCAAGTAGCCGGAGCGCTCACGAGTCGAGCATCCCCTTCCGACGCGTGAGCTCGCCGCGGTCGATGAGCGGGCCGCGGGCGAAGCCAGTCCCCCCAGCCACGCGCGCCGCTAGCCGAGGTTTCCGAGCAGCTCCAGGGCTGCTTCGGCGAGGCCGTCCACCTGCTGTCGGAAGACGTCCGTGTTGGCCGAGCTGCCCATCACGCCCTTCAGATAGCGGGAGAGCACGCCCTCCACGATGGCGGCGAGTCGCCAGTACTGGAAGGCGCGGTAGTAGTCGATGGCGCCGGCATCGCGACCGGTCTTCTCTTCGTAGCGGG
>CAZQMY010000609.1:0-3189 GCA_964594405.1 uncultured Spirochaetaceae bacterium
TGCAAGGCTGCCTGAGCTCATGTTCGAGGCGGGATGGCCTCCGCCGCCAGAAAGCGATGAGCCTTCAGCCGTCGAGCCGGGATGGCTTGCGAGGCTGGGCCGCGCGTGGTGGAGGAATCAGAACGCCGAGGACGCCCATGAAGTCGAAGCCGCGCTTCGTATCGTCGCCGAGCATCCGGTGGCGCGCCTCGTCGCCGTGCCGGGCGCGCGGGACTTCTTCACGGCGTGCGAGGATGCCGTCAACCTGGTCGGATCCCCATCTTTCCCGTCGCACGAGACCACCCTGCTGATCGGAGACCCGGGATCTGGCCGCCAGGCTCTGGCCCAGGCCGGAGCGCTCCACGGGCGGGGTGTCGAGCACATCCTCGAAGTCGAGATCGATGTCGATCGACTGAGCGAGCAGGATCTGCCCGAGATCGAAAACGAACTCTCGCGCCTGAAACAGCTGCAGCATGTGGCCCTGCACGTCTCGATAGGACGCTCGGCCCCCACGCTCGATCCGATGGCCATCGTGGCGGCCATCGAAGCGGGAAACAGTCCGACTTGGCGTGAGCTCTATCTGATGCCCGGCTCTCCAGATGAGATCGCTCGGATTGAAGGCTGCCTCTACCCTCTCGTCGCGCCTCAGGACCATGGTCGACGCCCTTCGCTGCCTAGAGGCTGGTCGAGCCTGGGGCCGGGCTCGGATCAGCTGGTGGCGATCTGCTGCCTGGACCGGGCGCTCGTCGATGGCCAGATCGAGCGTTTGGCCAAGGAGCTCGGACGCCCTCTCCTCCGGCTGGACCCGGCGTCCGGAGAGCAAGACCTTCGCCTGAGCGTTCGGGATTTCTGCGCGCGCCATCGTCTCGGAATCGAAATCATCGAGGATCTCCTCACCTGCGCCCCAGGTCTCCTGAAGGGAACCCGGGAGTGGGGCGAAGCGGAGATCGGGGCGCGGATCACTGATGGTGCGCTTCGCATCGGGTGGCGAAGCAAACTGCGAGAACGGGGCTTTCGAACCCACTGGCGCCCCGGCAACAGCTACGGCGGGGACGTTCCCTGGGTAGAGACATCGGCGTGCGAGCAGCTGATGGTCTTCGGCGTCATCGAGATCCCAGACGAGGAAGACTACTGGCGGCTGAGATCCCAGAACGCCGAGAGCTCGTACCAAACGCCGAAGACGTTGCGGTCGATCTTTGGCCCAGCACACGAATCCCTGTTCCGTGACCTCGAGAGGAACAACTGGAAAGAACTCCTCTTTTCCGGCTGATAGGACCCGGGTTCTCGCCTTGGGTCAGCAGTGGCAGTCCACGACGACGGCGACGCCATCTGAACCCTCTGCTCGCTCGAGGACCTCGAACGCACACAGCGGCCAGCGCTCGTCCTCCGCGTAGAAGGTCAGTCCTTCGAGCTGCGGCGGCAGATGATGGATGCCCCAGGGCGTGGGGCGTCCCGCATGCCATCGGCCCTGCTCGTCGAGGATGTCAGGGACCGAAGCCGGCACGCGACGAAGGAGGTAGGCCAGCTCACGCGGCGAGGTGAGCCTTCTCTTCGCTTCGGGCCTCAACCGGCCAGACAAGCCGTCGAACCTCGACTCTTCGGGCACGCCGCAGATCGCCCTCAGCTTCGAAGGCAGCTCGCTCCGCGCCCCGCCCCATACATGGTAGTCCAGGCGTCCTGACGCCCATCGGGTCGAGGAGCGGCCGGTTCCTCCACATTCCCAGCAGTCCGTCCGGGGCCCGTACTCCCGTGCCGCGAACCGCTCGTCGATGAACGCCTGATGTCCCGAGCAGCACTCGCGGAGTGCGTCCACCCAGCACGCATACTCCTCCCAATACGCTCGAACCTCACCGGTCGGAATCGGAACCGCTGAAGGCTCGGGGCACGGAAACCGCCGCTCGAACCCAGATATCAGCGCGTTCCAGCTTCCAAGGTGGGCCTGTGCGGCAACGTCCGCCGCTTCCCTCGCCCGGGCGCGCGCCGACGTCATACAGTGGCACGTCTCCTCCACCGCGTCGTCCAGCTCGACATCGACGTGAGGCGAGAGTGCGTCTTGAATGCTCTCGGCCAGGGACCTCTCCGGCGATGCACTGCGCTGCGCCGCTTCGAATACCTCTGCAGGTAGCATCACGATCAGGCTGAAGTGGGCCAAGTCTTCGAGTCCTCCTTGCACACACATGGGAGGATCCAAGCCGAGACCTCAACGCCATGCACAGTTGCCGGCCTGGAGCGCCTTCGGACATCTCGCGCGCTGGCTCGACATGATCGGCCTCAATGCCCGCATTCGTCTGTTCATCCACCTCGAAACGAAGGGAGATGCAGGATGACCGGGAAGCCCCACTCTGCTCCGATCGAGTCGACACTGCTCGAGCTCCTGATGGCGCTGCACGAGCTGACAGACACCGCCGAAGAGGCCGAGGCGCTCGCCCTCGAACTCTTGCGTGAAGGCAAGGTCCGCACCACCGGCAACTTCAGAGGGTTCCGATGGAACTGATCAGCCGGGGCGCCCTCCCCGCCGCCTTCCTCGCGCTAGGGCTCGCCCTGGGGCTCTTGCCGTGGGGCTGGAGCAGCGACGGCACGCGCGCGACACACCGGCACCCCGTCGACGAGAGCCGGTCGATCCAGGCTTCTGCTGCGGTCTGTCAGTGCCATCCCGTCTCCGAGCCTGTCGCACTCGAAGTGGGGCCCAGGAGCGATGAGTCCCCGGCGCTTGCGGAGAGATCGCCGAGCGCGACGATAGAACCACTCGACGGCACCATGCGGCACGTGCCGGCCGGTCCCTTCTTCCAAGGATGCCATCAGGACCACAGCAATGTCTGTACGCCCGTCGACCCTCTGATGGAGGTCGCCTATCTCGATGGGTTCTGGATCGACACCACGGAGGTGACCGTGGAGCAGTATCGCTCCTGTGTCACCTCGAAGCACTGCAGCGACCGCGGCCTCGACGCCTGGCCCGACTGCAACTACGACAAGCCGCTCCGCGACCGCCACCCGATCAACTGCATCGACTACAACCAGGCGAATGCGTACTGCCTGTGGAAGGGCGGCGCGCTACCGCCGGCGGCCCAGTGGGAGAAGGCCGCCCGCGGCACGGACGCCAGGACCCTTCCCTGGGGCGAAGAGCTGCCCCGCATCACAGACTCTAATCTACGGAGCGTACGCGACGGCTACTCACTAACCTCGCCGGGCGGCAGCTACCCGAACGGCGCC
>CAZQMY010000610.1:0-3183 GCA_964594405.1 uncultured Spirochaetaceae bacterium
GGTGTCCCGTCGAGCCAGTAGTTCGCCATGGAGATGTCATGGGCGGCGAGATCCCAGGCGGCGTCCACGTCGACGCGAATCGGCCCGAGGTTGGTCCGCACCATGGAGACGTAGTGGATGCGCCCGAGCTCGCCGGCCTCCAGATAGGCCTTGATCCGCTGTGCCGCCGGGTTGAAGACGAAGACGTGGCCAACCATGAGGCAGACGCGCTGCTGCTCGGCCAGCTCACACAGCGATCGGCTGGTCTCGACCGAGTGCGTGAGCGGCTTCTCGACGAGGACGTGCTTGCCGGCTCCGAGGGCCAGCCGGGCCAGATCGGCGTGCGTGCTCGTCGGCGTCGCGATCACCACTGCATCGACCTGGTCGTCGGAGAGGATCGCGTCCAGGCTCTCGACGACGCTGACGTCCGGAAATCGATCACGGACCGCCTCGAGTCGGCCTCGATCTCGGTCGACGACGTGGCTCACCTGGCTGCGCTTGCTGGCGCTGAAGTTGTTGATGAGGTTGGGCCCCCAACGGCCCGCACCGACGATGGCGACTCGCAGCATTGTCCTTCCGATCCTCCTCAGCGTTCCCGCCCAGCGGCAGGATCTCCGGGCGCGCGAGAGCGTGTACGGCCGAAGAGTCTACTCTCGACGCGCGATCCACGTCAGCTCGATCGGAGCCGGCGGAGGCGGGGCGAAGGCAGGCGGCAGAAGCGTCATCCGGGGACGCTCCCAGCCCCGTCGATGTCCCCGACAGACGCCTTCCACCGATCACATCCCGCCTCGTAGAGGACGCCAGCCAGCGCGACGAGGGCGATGACCGAAGCCCACCGGTACTCCACATACTGCTGGTAGAAGAGCATGCCGTTCAGATTGAACGCCAGCCCCCCGCCCAGGATCCAGAGGCCGACTCGAGGACGTCGTTCCGCGAGGAGGAGCGGGGCCACGAGAAAGGTGTAGTAGTAGTTCGTCGGCGACGTCAGCAAGGGGATGAGCGCCCCGCCCAGGGCCGCCGCCTCGAAGCCGTCGATGCGCGGGAGCGCGCGCAGAGCGAGCCCCCCGAATCCGGCCAGCAGCGCGAGCCGGGGGATCCAGCCCGGCAATCCGACGGCGGCCTCGATGCTCTCGGCCACGACCCCGAGGCCCATCTTGTTCGTGGCCCCGAGCGAAGCGAAGGCGGAGATCTTGTGCGCGAACTCGACGAAGCCGAAGATCCCGCGTTCGCTGGTCAGCACGGCGAGGCCCAGGAGCACGCTGGCGGTGAGCGCGGCGACGAGCAGGAAGCGCAGCGCCGCCCGCGGCCGCTCGCCGCTCGCCGCTGCGCCCCAGACTTCGTGGGCCAGGTAGGCGACAGGGATCGCCGCGGGAAAGATCCGAAGGCTGCTCGACAAGCAGAGCCAGCCCCCCGCCTGCCCCGGGCGACCGACCCGGAGAGCGCAGAGCCCTGCGATCATGGTCACCCACCAGAGGTGGCGCAGGAACGCGTCGCCCACGAATGCGTAGCGCCAGAGAAAGCCCGTGCCGAAGAGGAGCGCGGCCAGGCACGCCACCTCGAGCCCGAAGACGCAGCCGATGGCCAGCAGTCCAGCCGCGATCACGAGGCGGTCGAGTCTCCTCAGCCGGTCGGGCACGCCCGGGGCGTCCAGCGGTGCGTGCTTCGCCACGCTCCCGCCGATCAGATTCCAGATGGGCGAGGGGTGGTAGCCGTAGTCCTCGAAGACCCTCCGCCACTTGATCGGAGGCCACTCGGCGGCGAAGTAGCGGACATCGTCCGTAAAGGCCGCCCAGCGCGCGGCTGAGAAGCGATCGGGGCAGCCGGCGCCCGCCTCGAGGACCCGCCGGATCGGGACCTTCTCCATCGTGCGCAGGTCGCGCGCGTGCGAGAGATCGTCGAGCGAGCGATAGGCCGAGCGCTGGATCGACACCAGCGAGCACTCGTAGAGTCCGAAGTAGCCCAGCTCGTCGAAATACTTCGAGCCGACGTAGTAGTGGAAGTTGTCCGTCGTCCGCAGGCCACCGGCATGCACGTAGCGGAAGAAGTTGTAGTAGGCCGCGAGCGCGACCAGCGCCACGGCGATCAGCGCAGCCCGCCGCGGCCCGCGCCATTTCGTGGCGGCCGCCTTCGGGAGATAGAGGCCCGCTGCGAAGACGAGCAGCCCGACGAAGAGCACCACCGTCCGCTGACGGTTGAGCGACCGGTCACGCTCTCGCGCGCTCGCCACCGCCTCCTGGCGACTTGCCCGGAGCTGCGCCGCCATGTGGGCCTGCCGCGCCCGCTCGGTGATTCCCACCTCGGAGCCAGGCCCGGCCGCTTCGGCGTGCGCGAGGGGCGGCGCGACGAGCATGGTCGGAGCGAGCAGGCAGGCCAGCAGGCCCGCCGCGAGCAGCCTCACGGCTCGCCCTCGGGATTGCCGTCCGCGCCCTCCCCGAGGTAGCCCAGCGCGCGGAGCTGATCGATGTGCTCCTGCTCCATCACGCCCACCGGCGCCACCGCGGCACGCGAGCGCAGATAGCGAAGCAAGGTCTGTCTGCGCTCATCATCGATCTCTCCGGACCGCCAGACGCCCCGATCGGATCGCTCACGCGCCTCGAATCGGAGCGGCATCGCCGGATCGCTCGGCTTGACGAAGGCGAGCGCGCCGCCCGCTCGGGCGAAGCCCGCCTCGTCGTAGAGCCCGGCCTCACCCTCGGTATCGCTGAAGACCGGACGCGGCGGGAGCGGATCGCCATGGTGGAGATGGCCGACCAGAGACAGGCCGCTTCCCTCCATGGCTCGTCCCAGCGCCAGCTCGGTGAGCGTGGGCGCGATGTCGACGTGGCTGACGAGGGCCCGCGAGCGAGCGGGGGAGATGCCGGGCGCCGTCACGATGAGCGGCACGCGCGCCAGGTCCTCGGTGGTCGCGTGGCCGTGCTGGAAGAAGTAGCCCGCCTCGCCCAGGCTCTCTCCATGATCCGAGGTCAGGAGGATCACCGCCCCCGCCTGCCCAGCCACCTCCTCGGCGCGGTCGATCAGCTGGCCGAGCCAATGGTCGGCGTACATGATTTCCTCGGCATAGCGCCCCACGTAGACCGCGGGGTCGCCCTCCCCCTCGAGCGCCTGGTAGGAGGGGATGCCCGCACGTCCGGCGAAGTGCTCGAGGACCGGGAGCGGCATCGTGTAGGGGATCGGCACGTCCCCGAGACGGCCCCGGAAGGGCTC
>CAZQMY010000611.1:0-3159 GCA_964594405.1 uncultured Spirochaetaceae bacterium
ATCCCTGGCCGAGCGCCGGCCCGCCAGGGTCGTCTGCCTGCACCACGTGAGCCCTGCTTCCCGAGCGCTCGAGGCCCATCGCCCGATCGCCGACACGGGGCCCCGATGCGACCCCTGGTCCGGCCAGCTTGAGGACGTCGGCCCACTGCTCCACACTGCCCGCAGCCGCGCGCCTCCCGGACGACTGCAGCAATCGACTCCACCCAAGGCCTTTGCCCAAGCTGACGCCAGCTCGTCGATGATGCGCGCCACTCGGAGCCCCCAGCTTGAGCGCCTCACCCCATCCGCCCATCCTCCGCCTGCGTTCCATGCTCTTCGCGCCGTCCGTGCGCCCCGACTTCATCGTGAAGATGCCAGCCTCCGGTGCGGATGGCGTCGTGATCGACTGCGAGGACGCGACGCCACCGGGCGCCAAGGCCGAGGGCCGCGAGAATGCCAGGTCGATGGCGCCGAAGATCTCAGGCCAGGGCACGCTGGTCTTCGTGCGCATCAATGCCGTCGCGAGCCCCTGGTTCGAGGACGACATGGCCGGCGCGCTCTGCGAAGCGCTGGCCGGTGTCGTCGTCCCCAAGCTGGACCAGCTCGAGCACCTCGAGCGCATCGAGAGCGCCCTGCATCGCGCGGGCCTGCCTCACCTGCCGGTGCTGGCGGGCATCGAGACAGCCCTGGGCGTCGCCGACGCGCGCGCGTTGCTCGCGCATCCGCGCGTCGCAGCGGCGTACTTCGGCGCCGAGGACTTCATCGCCGACATGGGCGGCGTGCGCACGGTGGTCGGCAACGAAGTGCTCTACGCCCGCTCCCAATCGGCGTTGGCGGGGCGCCTGGCGGGCGTGCCCACGCTCGATCAGGTGGTGACCGACTTCCGGAACGACGCGCGCTTCGAACGCGAGTGTAGCGAGGCGCGCGCCATGGGCTTCCAGGGCAAGCTCTGCATCCACCCCCGCCAGGCGCAGCTCGCCAACGCCGCCTTCGTCCCCGGCGCCGAGGAGGTCGATCACGCCCGTCGACTCCTGGGAGCCTACGAGGCCGCTTCGGCCCGCGGCATCGCCGCCATCGACTTCGAGGGGCAGATGGTCGACGAGCCGCTCGCCGCTCGAGCGCGGCAGGTGCTCGCCGCGGCGGAGGCCAGCGAGTAGAGCGCTCGCACGACTTGCGAAGGAAGGAGCGGAAGGAGCACGATGAGCAGCAACCCCACGGATCGCCCCCACACTGGCCGCTACCTGGAAGAGCTCGAGCCGGGCCTGGTGATCCAACATGCCCTTCGCCGAACCGTCACCGAGTCGGACAACGTGATGTTCACCTCGATGACCATGAACCCGGCCTGGCTGCACCTCGACTTCGACTACGCGAAGAACGAGACCGAGTTCGGCAAGCCCCTGGTCAACTCGATGTTGACGGTGGCGATCGTGATCGGCATCAGCGTCCACGAGACGACCCTGGGTACGACGGTGGCGAATCTCGGCTTCAAGGAGATCGTCTTCCCCGCCCCCCTCTTCCATGGCGACACGCTACGCGTCGAGACCGAGGTGCTGGACCGGCGCGAGTCGAGGTCGCGTCCGACACAGGGCATCGTCACCTTCGAGCATCGCGGCTTCAATCAGGAGGGCACCCTCGTGTGTCGCGCGGTCAGGGACGCGCTGATGCACAAGGGCGGGTGGGCCCGCTAGAATCGAGCTCCGCCCGCCTCGCGATCCCACCGATCGCGCGGCGCCGACGGACCGCATCGGGAGCCCCGCATGAGATCGCAACGTCCGCGCGCCCTGGTCACCGCCCCCTTTCGCGGCGAGGGGCTCACGAGGCTCGAGTCCATCGCCGATGTCGTGCTCGATCCGTGGATCGACCACCACCCGCTACGCATCTACGGACCGGACGACCTGGCCGCGCGCGTGCGCGACGAGGGGGCCGAGATCCTCGTCTGCGAGGCGGACTTCTGCATGGGCGCAGTCCTCGACCTGCCGCTGCGCGCCATCGGCTCGACGCGCGGCGATCCGTCCAACGTCGACGTGAAGGGCGCGACCGCGCGCGGCATCCCCGTCCTCCACACGCCCGGAAGGAATGCCGATGCCGTGGCCGAGATGACCGTGGCCCTGCTGCTGGCCGTCATGCGGGGCATCGTCCCCGCCGATCGTGACCTCCGGGCAGGGGAGGTGGTCAAGGACGGCCGTCTCTCCTACCAGCGCTTTCGCGGATGGCAGCTCGCGGGCCGGACCGCCGGGCTGATCGGACTCGGCGCCGTCGGCCGCGCCACGCGATGGCGCCTCGAGGGTCTGGGCATGGAGGTCATCGCCCATGACCCCTACAACGACGACGCGAAGCACTCGCTCGACGCGCTGTTGCGCGAGGCCGACGTCGTCTCGGTCCATGCGGCCCCCACACCGGAGACTCTGGGCATGCTCGGCCACGATCAGTTCGCAGCCATGAAGCCCGGTGCGGTCTTCGTCAACTCGGCGAGGGCCGGCCTGCACGACCTCGACGCGCTGACGGCTGCGCTCGAGCGGGGGCACCTCGCCGGGGCGGCCCTCGATCACTTCGAGGGCGAGCGCCTGCCCGAGGCACACCCGCTGCTCGCCATGGAGAACGTCGTGCTCACGCCGCACATCGGCGGCGCCACCTACGACACCGAGGCGAACCACTCGCGCATGATCGCCGACGACCTGCGCGCCCTGCTCTCGGGCGAGAAGCCGCAATTCATCGCGAACCCCGAAGTCCTCTCGTAGAGTCGCCGCAGAAGACCGCCGCTCACGATGCAGCCGGGGAGCCGCCGGGCTCGGTCCGGGTTCTCGCGCGAGCCACGAGATCCAGGTCGCACCCCCGAGACCGGCACCCTCTCCCGTGGACTGCGACGGACCAGCCGCGAGAGACAAGGAGCCAGCGCGCGATGCACGCTGGCTCCCCCTTCTCGGCGGATCGATCAGACGAGCCGGATCAGCTGCCCGTCCAGTTCGGCTCCCGCTTCTCGGCGAAGGCGCGCGGACCTTCCTGAGCGTCCTTGCTGGTGAAGACCTTGCCGGTGATGGGGCCCTGGAACTTCCAGGCCTCCTCCTCGGTCATCCCGCGCGTGGCCCGGATGATCTGCTTGCTCGCAGCCACCGCCAGCGGCGCATTCCTGGCGATCCGTTCGGCCAGCTCGAGGGCCGCCTCGGCGGACTTGCCCGGCTC
>CAZQMY010000612.1:0-3141 GCA_964594405.1 uncultured Spirochaetaceae bacterium
GGGTCTGCAGCACGACGCGCTTGCCCGGCCCGGTCTCGAGCGCCTCGGCGAGTTCGAAATCGATGAGGAGGCCATCATCCCGCGGTCGCCGCAGCATGATCCCCTGGATGCGCGCCTCGCCGATGAACGAGAAGCCGAGCTCGCGACCGGGCCGACGCCCGAGCGCGAGCTCATCCTGCGTGGGCGCCTTGCCCACCTGCTCGCCGGAGGCGAGACGCCGGAGGTGGACGGCGCCGCCGAGCACTACGCGCGGGTGCTCGAGCTCGACCCGTCGCACGCCGAGGCGAGCGAGTTCCTCGTCGATTATCACAGCGAGCGTGACGCGCACGCCGAGGTGGTGGCGCTGCTGCGCGCACGCATCGATCCGGGCGCCGCGGTCGACCCGGGCGAGCGCACTTCGCTCCGACTGCGCATCGCACGACTCCTCGAGGAGGAGCTCGCAGACGAAGAGGGCGCGACCCGGGTGCTCGCTGACGCCCTCGACGACGTGGGCCCGGAGCCGCTGATCGCCGAGCCCCTGGCCGCCCTGCTCGAGCGCCGCGGCGCCTGGGCGGAGCGCGCCGAGCGCTGTGGACGCGTCTGCCGGCACAGCGCCGACGGCGATCGTCGCGCCCACTGGCAGATTCGAGAGGGCGAGGCACAACGCGCGCAGGGCCGGATCGAAGAGGCTGCCGAGGCCTACTGTGCGGCGCTGGTCGAGCGCCCCGCCGACCCCTCCCTGGAGGCGATCCTCCGCGATCTCTACCGCGAGCTCGAGCGAGCCGAGCCGCTCGCCAGGCTGCTGCGAATCGAAATCGAGCGCCGGCGTCCACATGAGCAGGCGCCCCTGCGTATCGAGCTGGCAGAGCTGCTGGCCGGACCACTGGATCGCGCCCCCGACGCACTGGCCGAGCTGAAGGAAGTGCTCGAGCGCGGCGGCGACCAGCCTCGGGCCTTCGAGCTCGCCATCGAGCTCGCCGAGCAGCAGGCGGACCACGCCGCGATCCTCGAGCTGATCGAGAAGCGCCTCGAGGTCTTGAGGGACCCGGTGATGCGCGCGCGGCTCATCCACCGTCGAGCCGACCTGCTCTGCGGGCCGATGGATCGACCGGATCTCGCCATCGCCGCCTATCGCGAGACGCTGACGCTCGACCCCGACTGCGACGCTGCCCGGAGCTCGCTCCGCGAGGCCCTCGAAGGTCTGCAGCGATGGCCTGCGGTGCTCGATTGCCTGCACCTCGAGGCCGGGCGCAGCGCGCCCGGGGAGCGCGCCGCCATTCTCGAGCGGGCGCTCGAGATCGCCCGCGCGCACTTGTCGGTCGATGCCGCGCTGCCCTGGCTCGAGCGCATCCGCGAAGAGCGGCCCGACGACGCGGACGTGATCGCCCGGATGGCCGACGTCCACCGGCAGGCGGGCCGACCGGAGGCGCTCCTGCGCTGTCTCGAGCTCGAGCTGGAGCTTCGCGCGGGCGACGACGCGCGCCGCTTCGACCTTCAGCTCGAGCGCGCAAAGGTGCTCGAGCACCAGCTCCGCTCGCCGGCGCGCGCGGTGGCGGCTCTCGAGGAATCCCGCGCGCTCCGCGAGAGTGATGCCTTCGTGCTGGGCGAGCTCGACCGGCTCTACGATCTGCTGGGCCGGACCCGAGATCGTGCTGCGGTCATCGAGGCGCGCATCGAGATCGCGCCCTCTCAGGCCGAGGCCGCCCCGCTCCATCGTGAGGCCGCGACGCTCTGCGCGGCCGCTCTGGCGGAGCCCGAGCGCGCCGTTCCCCATCTGCTGCACGCCGTCGCGTCGGCGCGCGCCGAGCGCCAGACCGGCGCCGCCGTTGGTGAGCTGCTCGCCGAGCTCGCTGCCGCGCTGCGGGCCATCGACGACGTCGATGCCTGGGTCCGCTGTAGCGAGGCGCTGCTCGACTGGCTGAGGCAGCGAGGCGCGAGCGAGATGATGCGCACCGCGCTCCTGCATCTCGAGCTCGCAGACGCCTACGCGGACATCCTCCGCCTCCCGCATCGCGCCATGAAGCATCTGCGCGCCTGTCTCGCCCTCGGCGATGCCCACGATCCCGAGCAGACGGTCCCGATGCTTCCCGAGGAGCCGCTGCGACGCGCCGAGGAGCGGATGATCGGGCTGCTGCGCGCACAGCGCAATCACGTGGAGCTCGCGCGCCTGCTCGAGGCTCGGCTGGAGCGCGGCGAGGAAGACGCGGACGCATGGCTCGAGCTCGCGCGGCTCTACGTCGAGCAGCTCCACACGCCGGAAGCTGCGCTCCACGCGTTCGAGGAGGTGCTCGCGCGCCGACCGGACGACCTGCACGCGATCAGGGGCATCCGACACGTCACCGAGTGCCGTCGGCAATGGAGCGACGTGATCCGCAGCCTCGAGCTGGAGCTCGCGCTCGGCGATCGCTGGTCGGCACACGAGCGGGCCGTGCTGCTCCGACGCATGGGCGACGTCTGCTGGCATCGGCTGGACCAGCGCGATCGCGCGGTGAGCGCCTACCGCGATGCGCTGGCGCTCCTGCCCGACGACCTCGACTGCATCCGCACGCTCGAGACGCTGCTCGAGCACGAGGCCGGGTGGGAAGAGCTCGCCGGCCTGTGCGAGCGCGAGGTCGGGCTGCTCGGGGAAGACGACCAGCGCGCGCCCGCCCTCTGGCTGAAGGTCGCCCGGCTCTCGCACGGTGAGCTCGGCGACGACGCACGGGCCTTGCGCGCCTACAGCGCGGCCGAAGCAGCGGGTCCGCTCGAGGAGCCGGATCTGGCGGCCTTCGCCGAGCTGCTGCGCAACGCCGGCGACGACGAGGGCTTCACGCGGATCTTCGAGCGCTGGTGCGATGCGCCCGGCGCGCAGGTGACGATCTGGAACCACCTCACCGTCGTCGCCAGCTTGCGACGCCTCGGCCGAAGCGAGGAAGCCCTCGAACGCGCCCGCGTCGCCAGCGAATTCGAGGGCGGCAACGCGGACGCCTGGGACGTGCTCGCAGAGCTGCTGGTCGAGCAGGACCGACCCGCCGAGGCGCGCGAAGCGCTGGCCAGGGCCGCCGAGCGCCACGAGCCGCGGGCGGCAGCGGAGCGCTGGCTGCGGGCCGCCGCGCGCTGCGCGGAGGCCGCCGAGGCCGAGCGGGCCGAGCTGCTTCGCAGCGCCACGCTCGCCGATCCGGG
>CAZQMY010000613.1:0-3135 GCA_964594405.1 uncultured Spirochaetaceae bacterium
TCGTACGACTCGAACTCGTCGAACTGGATCTCGTGGGGGCCGTCGCCGGTGCGTACCTCTGCGGCTCCTGGATGATTCCTTTGCTCGGGCTGACGCGCACCGTCCTGCTCGCTGCCGGCGTCAATCTCGCGGTGGCGCTGGCGGTGATCGTCCGCGCGGGCGAGGTGCGGGCGCCGATCTGGCCACTCGAGACCGAGCGGGCGCCGCAGGCCTCGGAGGAGACGGGCTCGCTGGGCCGCGGATGGTTCCTCTTCTTCTTCGGCGTCTCGGGCTATGTAGCCATCGGCTACGAGATCGTGTGGTCGAAGGTCTTCACCATCGTGATGGAGGGCACGCTCTATGGCTTCAGCACCGTGCTCTCCGCCTATCTCCTGGGGCTCGCCCTCGGCAGCCTGGCCATCGCGAGGCGCGTGGACTCCATCCGCGACCTCGCGCGCGCGTTCGGACTGCTCCACATCGGCATTGCCGCCTCGGTGGCTCTGGGCCTCGCCCTGGTGGCAGACCTGCCGCATTGGCATCACCAGCTGGCCGCACGCTTCTCGGGCAGCGGCGGAATCCACGGTCTCTACATCCTCGTGGCGCCGGTCATCCTCCTGCCTACGATGCTCTTCGGAGCGGCCTTCCCGATCCTGATTCGCATCTATACGTGCCGGGCCGCCCGCGTGGGCGAGGGCATGGGGATCGCCACGGCGATCAACACCGCGGGCAGCATCGCGGCGAGCCTCTCCATCGGATTCTGGCTGATCCCCGCCGCTGGCATCGATCAGGTGCTCTTCGGGCTGATCCTGCTCGAGGTCTGCGTCGCGATGATGGTGCTGGTCCGCTTCCAGACCAGCGAGGGTCCGTCGCGGCTCGCGAGCACCGCCGCCTCCGGCGTGATCGTCCTCGCCATCACGCTCTCGTACGGGGGCGTCGAGATCGAGCGAGCGGTCACCGGGCGCTGGATCGAAGCGTCGAACCTCGAGGCCTACCGCACGCAGCTGGATCAGTACACGCGCGCGAATCGTCTGGTCGTCGAGGGGAGGACCTCTGTGGTGACCGTGAACGACAGCCCCGGCGGACTCAAGCTGATGACCAACGGCATGCCAGAGTCCGGCTTCAGCTTCACGCCGCCACACCGTGGCCTGGCGGCACTGCTGCTGGGCATGATGCCCTACCTCGTGGCCGACACGCCGGAGCGCGCGCTCATCATCGGCTTCGGGGGCGGCGCCACCCTGGACGCGCTGCGTCGGACGCCGGCGCAGCGTATCGAGGTCGTGGAGCTGGAGAAGCGGGTCGTCGATGCGGCGAGGCTGCTCTATCAGGGGCGCGAGAATCCCCTCGCCGATCCACGCGTCTCGCTGGCCTTCAACGATGGGCGCAACCACCTGCTCCTGGGCCGTCATCGTCTGGAAACCGGGCGCGATGGCCGGGGCTACGACCTGATCGCGTCACAGCCGAGCCATCCCTGGCTCGCGGGGGCGGCCAATCTCTTCACCGAGGAGTACTTCCAGCTCGCCAGGGCCAACCTCGTGCACGGCGGTGCCTTCGCTCTGTGGGTGAATGGATTTCATGCCGAGCCCGAGTCCCTGCTCGCACTCTTCACCAGCTTCGAGCGGGTCTTCCCGGGCGGGCTGCTGGTCGGCGCAGGCGACAAGCACCCGCGCGGCTCCTACATCCTGCTCGCGCGCAAGGGAGGCGAGCCGATCCGGCTTCGGCAGATGGAGAAGCGCTTCGAGGACACCCCGGTGCGCGAGGCCTTCGAGCTCCACGAGATCGGCAGCGTCTCCGAGCTGCTGGCGCGTGTCGAGGGGCCGCTCTCCGCCTTCGCGGCGATCCGTCCACGCGCGAGCAATACCGACGACAATGCCTTCGTCGAGATGCGGCTGTCCAGGCATCTGGACTGGGGGCACATGCTCTACTCGCAGATCGAGGTCCAGCTGGCCCGGGATGCCCCGGTCTATCCGCCCTTCGCAGAGGGCGAGCCCGACGTCGCGGCCATGGCGGAGGCGATGATCGAGGGGGAGCGCAGGAGTGCCAGTGACAGCAACGCCCCGAAGCTGAGGCGTCTGCTCGAAGTGCACGGCCGATCCCTGGACGACGTCGATCGCGCGACGCTGTCGCTTCGCATGGCCCTCGTGCGCCGCGGCGCATCGGAGGCGGAGAGGGACGATGCGCTGGCGCGAGTGCGCGCGCTCGTCGAAGCCCATCCGGATCGGCCCGAGCCGATGCGCGCTCTCGCCGACCACCTCGCTCGCGAACGACGCGCATATGCCGAAGCCGGCGAGCTCTTCGCGCGTGCCCATGTCCTCTCGCACGATGCTGCCGATGCCTACGATGCGGCGCGCGCGCTGCATTGGGTGGCCCCCGCGCGCGCCTTCGAGCTGGCGGAGGCGATCGATCACGCAGACCGCGAAGCCTTCCCGCGCCTCGACTACTTCGAGGCCCACCGCGCCTGGCTGGAGCACACGTCCGGCCCCGGACTCGCGGAGGCGGCGCTGCGCAGGAGCATGGAACGGCTACGTCGATACCGCGACACCGATGAAGGCCGACGGCTTCCGGGCGTGAACGTCCTGCTCGCTCGCTACGCCGAGGCGCTCGGCGACCCCACTAGCGCGCGCGCATATCGGGACGCCGACGCAGCGCAGCGCGCGCGCGACGCGACGCCCCTGCTCGAGCGGGCGGAGAAGGCGCTGGGCGAGGGCGACCTGCGGACCGCGGAGAGTGCGCTCGAGCGGGCCCGAACCTTCACCCCCATCGCTCCGCGCCTGCTGCAGCTCGAGACCAGACTCGCCGCCGCGCGAGGTGATCCGCACCGCCTGGGTGATGCGCTCCTCGCCCTGCGCCGGTGGAGCCCGAGCCTCAAGGATGGCGTCACGACGGAGAACACCACCCGGGCTGCCCTGCAGCTGCCGCTGCTCCCGCCGCGTCCGGCCCACCTGCTCGATGCGAGCGCGAGCCGCTCCGGCCTGCGACCGGGCGAGGCAGAGCAGCCCCGGGCGATCATCGCTGACGGACCCGATTCGTCGACTGCAGGCGCCTCGTCGCATTGACACGCCCCCTGCGAGCTGGCTAAGGTCGACGCGCTCGCAGGAGCAGGCTCCCTTCGTCTAGAGGCCTAGGACGCGGCCCTCTCAAGGCTGAAACACGGGTTCG
>CAZQMY010000614.1:0-3107 GCA_964594405.1 uncultured Spirochaetaceae bacterium
CCCACTGGATCTGGTCCTCGAGCTCCTCTCGTGTCATCGCCGGAAGGCTGACCTTCTTCACGATCACGGAGTGTCCGGCCACCGCAGCAGCGACGTCCTTGCCCTTGATGCGACCAGCCGAGATGGCCTCCTGGATCGCCTCGACGATCTCTGCGGAAGTCAAGAAGGCGCCCTTGACGATCGCCTCGCTGGGCATCGGCGCGACACCGAGGCTCTTCAGCTCGAAGCCCTTGTCCTTGCCCTTCATGGCGATCTCGACGGCTTTCACCGAATTGGATCCGATGTCGAGTCCGACGACGGACTTCTTTCCGAAGCTCGGTAGTGAAAAATTCATGAACCCTCTCTCCGCCGCTTGAGTGTGGATCGCGCTTCGTTGGCCCTAGTACCGTGGCTCACCCGGCAGGAGCGACTGTCCCGTCGGCAGGGCGGGGCTCTCCGGGGTCGCCCGCTCCGTCGCTTCGAGCAGGCCGTCGCCGAACACCCGATCTTTGTCCGAGACCTTCAAGCCGAGCGCGAGCAGGATCTTCCGCTTGGTGTCGAGCCGGCAGGGACGCCCGGCCTCGCCGCGATCGATGGTGAGCGTCGAGAGACCCGCCTTGCGGGCGAGCTCGGCCTTGCTCATCATCTGGCTCTCGCGATAGAGCTGCACGTTGTTGCGCACGGATTCGTCGGATTCGCTGTTCGACACCACTCACTCCTTCGCAGGCTGCGACTGCCCTGCCGGCCGCCTCCTCTTCGGTCCATCCGACTATCGGCCCGGTGTTTCGGGGACTTGAGGGCGCTCACCACCGGCGCGTTGTGTCGCGAATCACATTCCGGAGGCCGCAGGTGCCCTTCCGCTGCTTGAATTCGCCAGGCACGCGGGCAGCACGGCGTTGGCATGGCGGGGGTAGGAAAACACCCTCATGGCATTGCCGGGTCCTGCCGATCAACCCTCCTGAGCGTTCCTCGGGTCTCCCCGAACCCGACGGAACTGAACGCGTTTTCCAGGGGGACAGAGCCGCTCGGGTCGGTGTGCTGCAGCGCCACCGCCTTCCGCTCGGCTCGGAGGATCCGTGCTCCGTCGGCTGCTCATCGTCGATCCCGACCCCACCACCCGAGATGTCCTGGAGCTCGCCGTCGCGGACGAGGGCTTCCGCATGATCGGCGCCGAGACGGCCGAGCAGGCGCTCGAGGCGTTGTCGGGACACGAGGTCGACGTGATCGTGTGCGAGCTCTCGGTGCCCGGCGTCGACGGCTTCGAGCTCGTGCCTCAGCTCGGGCGCGCGGCGCCGCAGGTTCCCGTGCTCCTGCTCTCCTCGGGCGCCCGCGCAGATCTGGCTGCGCAGACCCTCCGCCGGGGCGCCTTCGAATGCCTGAGCAAGCCGATCTCCGCGGCGGAGGCCCTCCTCAAGATCACGCGCGCCTACGAGCGACAGAGCCTGCGGCGCGCGCGGCAGATCCTGCAGCGAGACATGGAGCGCGCCCACGGAGATCAGCCGATCGTCGCAGCCTCGAACGTCATGATCGAGATGCTGGAGGCCATGGAGAGCGCGGCCTCCTATCGGGCACCGGCGCTGATCCGCGGCGCCCGGGGTACGGGCAAGGAGGTGCTCGCTCGGGCGATCCATGCGCAATCGAGCCGCCGCCATGCTCCCTTCGTGGCGGTCGACTGTATGGTCGAGGGCGAGGCGCGGACCCTCTCCAGCCGGCTCTTCGGGCCGGGCGAGCGGCAGTCGTCCGGCGGCCCGGGCGGCGTGGATCGAGGGCTCCTCCTCGATGCGCACGGCGGCACGATCTATCTGAACGAGATCAGCGCCATGGGCGAGCCCGATCAACGCCAGCTGCTGCACCTCATGGTGCAGGAGGAGATCCAGCAGCGAGGAGATGCGAAGGCCCAGCGACTCGACGTCCGCATCCTCGCTGCCACAGCGATCGACCTCGAGGAAGAGGTCGCCGAAGGTCGCTTCGTGCCGGAGCTCTACGCCCGGATCAGCCAGATCCACGTGGCGGTCCCGCCTCTCGCGGAGCGTCGGGAGGACCTCCCGCTGCTCGTCGACCACTTCCTTGCCCACGCCCGCACCACGATGGGCAGCCGGGTGAGGGCCATCTCCGACGCGGCGCACGAGCGCCTGGCCCCCTCCGACTGGCCCGGAACGGTGCGGGGGCTGCGCAGCGTGATCGGGCGCGCCACCATGATCGCGGAGGGCGAGCGGCTCACCGCCCGCGACCTGCCCGGCAACATCCTCAGCGCCTGCCCAGGTGCCAGCGTGCGCGCCGGGACCGACTTCAGCCTGAAGCGCGCGAAACAGGCCTTCGAGGCGGAGATGATCCAGAGGGCCCTGCGCGCCACGGGCGGCAATCGAACACACGCGGCCCGGCTTCTCGAGATCAGCCATCGCGCCCTGCTCTACAAGATCAAGGACTACGGGATCGACAGGGCCTGAGCCACGCGCCCCGTCAGCCCTCCTCGCCCTCGCGACCCTCGTCCGGACCGTCGATCCCCAGCTTCTCGAGCCGGTAACGGAACGAGCGGAAGGAGATCCCGAGCAGCTTGGCGGCCCTCTTCTTGACGCCACCGGCACTCTTGAGCGCCTCGCGGAGCAGCCCGCGCTCGTATTCGTCGACCAGGGCCTCGAGCTTCACGCCCTCGGGCGGGATGCAGACGGCGTCGAGCGTCCGGGGCTCACGGGTCACGGTGGGGGGGAGCACGTCGGCCTCGATACGGCCGTCGCGAGCCAGCGCGACGGCGCGCTCCACGATGTTCTCCAGCTCGCGCACGTTGCCCGGGAAGCCGTATCGCATCAGCCTCTCCATGACCCCGTCGGAGACCGCTTCGATGACCTTGCCGAGCTCCGCGGCGTACTTCTCCACGAAGTGATTGACCAGCAATGGGATGTCGCTCGCGCGCTCGCGCAGCGCCGGGATGCCGATCTGGATCACGTTCAGCCGATAGTAGAGGTCCTCGCGGAAACGCCCTTCCGCCACCTCCTCCTCGAGCCTCCGATTGGTCGCCGAGATCAGCCGCACGTCGACGGCGCGATCACTCGTACCGCCGACCCGCCGAATGGTCTTCTCCTGGATCACCCGGAGCAGCTTGACCTGCAGCGACATGCTGAGCTCGCCCA
>CAZQMY010000615.1:0-3103 GCA_964594405.1 uncultured Spirochaetaceae bacterium
ACGGCCAGAAGATCTGGACCACCTCGGCCCACTTCGCCGACTGGTACTGGGTCGGTGCACGAACCGACCAGAACTGCTCGAAGCACGACGGCATCAGTCTCTTCCTGATCCCGATGGATCACCCCGGCCTCGAGGTCCAGTCGATGCCCTGCATGGGCGGCGATCAGACCAACCAGGTCTTCTTCAATGACGTCTTCGTGCCCGAGCGCTACCTGGTCGGTGAAGAGGGGCGCGGCTTCCAGTACATCTCCGAGGCGCTGGACCTCGAGCGGTTCACGATGTTCACCTACTCGCCGATCGTTGCCCGCTTCGAGCTCCTGGTCGAGTACGTGAAGGTGGCCACGCGGGACGGCGAGCCCATGAAGGACGACCCGATCGTGCGCCGCGAGATCGCTCGGCTGGCGACGGCCCACGAGGTCGCGCGGGTGCTGGGGCTCCGATTCGTCGCCGCTGCAAAGGACGTCGGCGGCAAGCCCCCGACCGTCGAGGCCTCGCAGTACAAGCTCTTCGCGACGCAGCTCTCGCAGCACTCCATGGACACGGCCCTCACGCTGATGGGGGCTCCGGGACAGCTGCGCCTGCACGAGCCGGAGGCACCTGCCGGGGGGCGCTTCGACTCCGCCTATCGCGCAACCGTGGTCGAGACCATCGGCGGCGGCGCGTCAGAGATCCAGAAGAACATCATCGCCCGCCGTGGCCTGGGCCTTCCCAAGAACTTCTAATCAGCCCGCCGATCGCCCCAGAGCAGCGCGATCGTCGTGGCCTCGATACGAGATCGGAGTGATGCGACGTGGCTCCTGCTTCCAACAAGATCGAACGCTCGCGGATCCCGTCCGGTCGAGGTGAGAGACTGGTCAAGCTCGGCTGGCTGGCCGGTCGCATGGCCGTCGGTGCCGCCTCGGAGGGCGCACGGCGGATCGTCGGCGGACGCCCGGGCCAGGGCCACGTCCTGCTCACCGAATCGAACGCCCGAATGGTCGCCGACTCGCTCTCCACGATGCGCGGCGCCGCCATGAAGCTCGGCCAGCTGCTCTCGCTGGAGGCCGAGGACATGCTTCCGCCCGCAGCCGCCGAGGCCCTGGCGACGTTGAGAGATGCGGGAGACGCCATGCCCCGGGAACAGCTCGAGTCCGTCCTCCGCGACTCGTGGGGGGATGATTGGGTCGATCACTTCGAGCTCTTCGACTTCGAGCCCATCGCCGCAGCGTCCATCGGTCAGGTGCATACCGGCGTCACCCGGGACGGGCGCGAGCTGGCGCTCAAGATCCAGTACCCCGGTGTGGCCCGCAGCATCGACAGCGACGTCGACAACCTCGCGATGGCCTTCCGCCTCGCCCGGATCCTCCCGGGCGAGATCGACTTCCAACCGCTGGTCGACGAGGCCAAGCGGCAGCTCCACGACGAGTCGAACTATCAGACCGAGGCCGGCTTCCTCAAGCGCTACCGGGTCCTGCTCTCCGACGAAGAGGAGATCGTGGTTCCCGAGGTGCACGATGACCTCTCTACCCGGTCGATCCTGGCCATGGACCGGCTCCACGGTCTTCCCCTGGAAGACCTCTGTGGCGCAGACCACGCCGACGCAGAGCGGGACAGGATGGGGACACACCTGATCCGGCTCGTCCTGCGGGAGTTCTTCGAGTTCCACTTCATCCAGTCCGACCCGAACTTTGCCAACTTCCTGCTCTTGAAGGATGGAAGGCTCGGCCTGATCGACCTGGGCGCTGGCTACGAGGCGCCGCTCACCCTCTGCCGGGAGTACGCGAGGATGTTTCGGGCCGCGCTCGATGACGATCGGCTGGGCCTGCACGACGCAGCGCTCGAGATCGGGTTCATCGAGGAAGACGATCCGCCGCAGAGCGCCAAGCTCATGATCGACCTGATCATGCTCGCCACCGAGCCCTTCCGCTTCGACGGCACCTACGACTTCGGCCGCACCGATCTGCCGACTCGCGCCCGAGAGGCCGCAACCCGGCTCGTGATCGAGCACGCCTTCTGGCGCCCGCCGCCGCCGGAGACCCTCTTCCTCCAGCGCAAGCTCGGTGGGATCTTCCTGCTCTGCTCCAAGCTCCGGGCACGCGTTCCGGCGCGGCGCCTCCTGGAAGACGCGCTCGCGGGGGTTCGGGGGGTGTAGGGCGGGCAGGTGTCGTCTCCCCGACGATCCCAGGACATCGAG
Organism: uncultured Spirochaetaceae bacterium; assembly: GCA_964594405.1. Lineage (GTDB taxonomy): Bacteria > Myxococcota_A > UBA9160 > UBA9160 > UBA4427 > CAZQMY01. Next base: position 2,174 of record CAZQMY010000615.1, read on the forward strand.
AATGCCCGCGTCGCCGACGCGCTGGCCCTGATCCAGGCGGCCTCGGCCTGATACCGTCTCCGCAGATGCCAGCGCGCGACTCGCCAGGCGCGCTCGATCTGCTAGGCGTGAAGGGGTCATGGAAGCCAGGGAAACGGTGCGCTCTGCCGAAGATGCTCGCCTGCATCACCTCGAGACGGCGGAGGCGGCTCGCCTCCTCGACAGCGACCTGCAGGACGGCCTCTCTGTCGAAGAGGCCGCAGGACGCCTGAGGCGATTCGGTCCCAACGTCGTCTCCAGTCGTGGCGGGACACCCGCCTGGAAGCGCCTGCTCCTCCAGTTCCACCAGCCCCTGGTCTACATCCTCCTCGCCGCCGTGGGCGTCACGGCGGCCCTGGCCGAGTGGGTCGATTCCGGGGTGATTCTCGGTGTGGTCCTGGTCAACGCCGTCATCGGATTCATCCAGGAGAGTCGGGCGGAGAAGGCCATCGAAGCCCTCAGCCGCATGGTCACCACCGAGGCCTCGGTCCGCCGTGGTGGGCAGAAGCTCCGCGTGCCTTCCCAGGAGCTCGTTCCGGGCGACGTGGTCCTGCTGCAGTCCGGCGACCGCGTCCCGGCCGATCTGCGCCTCTTCGACGTCCACAACCTCCATTGCGACGAATCGGCCCTCACGGGCGAGTCGCTCCCGGTCGCCAAGCACACCGATCGCCTCGATCTCGATATCGCCCTCGCCGACCGGAGGAATCAGGCCTATGCCGGGACCCTGGTCACGGCGGGCCAGGCCGAGGGACTCGTCTGGGCCACCGGAGACCGCACCGAGACCGGCCGGATCGCCTGGCTCATCTCCGAGGCGGTCGAGATCTCCACCCCTCTCACCCGCAAGATCGCCCAGTTCAGCAAGCTGCTCCTCTGGGTGATCCTCGGCCTCGCCGCCCTCACCTTTGCCGTGGG
>CAZQMY010000616.1:0-3099 GCA_964594405.1 uncultured Spirochaetaceae bacterium
GGGCTGCGTGTCGATCGAGGTCGGGTCGTCGGGATTGCCGAGATTCCACGCCAGATCGTCCATGTCGCCGAAGATGTGGCAGCTGGCGCACGACGCCTCGCCATTGCCCGAAGTGAGCATCGCGTCGTAGAGGAAGGGGCGCCCCTCCACCACGCTCTGCGGCTCCGGATTGTGAAGCGGCACGCTCTGCAGTGTCGCCCCGTTGCCCAGGTCGATCACCGAGACCGCGTTGTCGAAGCGCGTCATGACGTAGAGGCGGTCGCGGGCTTCGTCCAGCGCGAGGCCCGCCGGCCCGCCCGCCGCGTCGATGTAGTTCGCGCTGATCAGCGTCGGGTCGAAGGTGTCGGCCTCGAGGGCTGTGGTGTCGAAGACGCCGATCTTCGCGGAGCCGAAGGCCGCCACGTAGAGCGTGCTGCCGTCGGACGAGACCACCATGTCGGTCGGCGTAGCGAGGCTGTGGTTCTTTGCCGTGACGTCGACCAGATCGGGCACGTCCGTATGCAGCTTCGCGTAGTCGATGTGCTTGTTGAGATGGCGCGCGTCCACGCTCCCCGCCCCGGAGAGGACGCTGATCCGGGACTCCGAGAGGTGCCCCTGCACCGTGCTGCCGCCGTGGTCGCCGGGGCCCTCGAAGAGGACGTGGTTGGGGAGCTCCGTATTCGAGACGTAGACCTTCCCGCTCACGGGATTCACCGCCATGTTGAAGAGGATCGTGCCGACGTGATCGAACTCCGTCGCCGCGCCGACGTTCAGCGTGTTCGCATTCACCGCGAAGACGTCGTGGTCGGGCAGGTCGAACATCACGACGTTGGACCAGTTGCGCCCCAGCGTGTCCTGCCATTGACCCGAGCCGTTGTCGAACTTGACGATCAGCCCGGTCTCCGGCGCCGGCGCTCCCGCGAAGTTGTCCGAGGGCCCGGGCAGCCCCCCCGGCACCTGGAGCACGCCGCCGAGCACGCAGGGTGTGAAGGGCTGGAAGCCGTTGCAGACCAACGCCTCGGGCAGGGCCGTCGTCTGGTTGCCGGAGTGGAAGGCGGCCACGTAGACCGTCTGACCATCGGGGCTCACCGCGAGCGCGCGCGGCGTATCCGCAAAGAATGTCAGCACCTGCAGCGGCGTTCCGCCAAAGCTGCCCGGCGTCGGCGCGCTGTCGAAGACCCAGACATCCGCCCGCCCGATGCCCTCGGTGGTGAACTGCGGATCACCCGTCCCCGGAACTCCGCCCACCGAGGCGTGCGTACGATGCTGCCCTCGATGCGCCGTGGTGATGAACGCCCGACTCCCCCCCGTCCCTGCGAACACGACGTCGCGAGGCTCATCGCCCACCAGCAGCGTCTGGATCACCCGCGGAGGCGAGGCCGAGACATCGACGATGCTCACGCTGTCCGAGAGATGGTTGACGACCCAGACGTTCCCATCCGGCGCCACCGCGACCGCGCAGGGCTCCATCCCGACCTGCACAGAGGCCGTCCGGATCAGGCCCCGCCTCTCCACCGAGAAGATCTCGAGCCGCCCATCGGGAATGTTCGCGACGTAGAGCGCACTCCCATCCGCCGAGAGCGCGACCGGCCGCACGGGCCCCGTCTCGAAAGTCACGAAGTCCTGCTGAGCCTGGCTCGAGCTCGTCACCACGGCGGCCATCAGCAGGGTCGTCAGCAGGCGCACGCCGCGACTCGTCAACTCGTGCAAGGTGCGATCGAATGGTCCAGTGCAGAGCACGGCGCTTCCCCTGTGTGTGGCGGATTCGAGATCGTGCGGGCCATCTTCGCACGAGCCGGCCAGAGAGTGGGTCGTGGATGCCGAAGACGCATCGAGGAATGGGTCGCGGGTTGGACGTGACATATGCTCGCGATGCTGAGAGCAGCGCCCTGGAATGGCCTCTGCCCCCACGGGGCATGGCGACGCAGGACGCCGGCGTGGCGGCAAGCTGTCGCGATTACAGGGGATTCTCCGTGGGGCAGTTGACGCGGTTCGCGAGTTTCCGTACCAACTGCCTTCCGGCGCGGTCCGCGCCGAGCCCCAAGAGATTCAGGCACGAGTAGCTCAGCTGGTAGAGCATCACGTTGCCAACGTGAGGGTCGCCGGTTCGAATCCGGTCTCGTGCTCCAGTCTTCCAGAGCGGCGTCGGGGTCCTCCCCGGCGCCGCTCTTCTTTGGTGCGCGGGCGAGAGGCCCAGCAGCCGCGAGGTCCGCGGAACAGGGAACGGAAGGAACGGAGAGAGAGGCAGGAGAGGCGAGAAAGGAGGCGCGGAATGCCCGAGGACGGAGACGAGACCGACGTCGAGACCACGGGAGGAGGGAGCCCCGGCACTGCGGCCTCCCCGAGCCGGGGGCGGATCTCCGAGTGGGTGGCCTACGCCGAGGACGGCATCTACCTCGCCGCCGGGGTCCTGCTGGCCGCGACCTCGGTGGCGATCCTCGCCACCACGGGGCTCCGCTTCCTGGAGGCCCTCCGCGAGGGGGACGTGCTGGGACACGCCGTGGAGATCCTCGACTCGGTCCTCCTGGTGCTGCTCATCGTCGAGATCCTCCACACGATCCGGGTCTCGATCGTCGAGCACAGGCTCCTCGCGAAGCCCTTCCTCGTGGTGGCGCTCATCGCCGCCGTCCGCCGTCTCCTCATCCTGCTGGTGGAGGCGGCGGAGTTCCTTCCCTCGCAGCCGGCGCAGTTCGAGCGGGTCTTGATGGAGATGGGGATCCTGGTCGTCCTCTTCGTGGTCGTCGTGGGCTCCCTCGCCGTGCTCCGAGGGTTGGACGACGCCTAGCCGCGCTTCGAGAGTGTGCCGGGGAGGGACGCCTGTAGGTTGAAGAATCTACGGCCGCTCCTCGGCTGCGGACCCCGTGGGCGGCGCTCTCGCCCCCCTCTCGGTCCGCTCGCGGTCCCCGCGGTCCCCGCGGTCCCGTATGGGATCTGCTCTCCTCCGCATCCGTCTCTCGGGCCCGGAGGCCGGGCCCGGGCGCCCGGCACAGCGGTTGCACTTCTTCCGGACAGCGCACGCGGCGTCGGGCCCCGTCGGGCCCCGGCTGGCGGCCCGCCCGCCACCGGGGCGCGACGCCCCCCCGGCGCGGAACGCGGAAAACATGACCACGCTAGCACGCT
>CAZQMY010000617.1:0-3088 GCA_964594405.1 uncultured Spirochaetaceae bacterium
TTCCACCTGGCGCAGCCGGTAGTGGACGGGCGCCATCAGCTCGGAGTCCTTCGCCTTGAGCGCTTCGAGCGTGCAAACGTCATCGCTTCGAGTCACCCGAAGGATGAAGTCGCACGCGGCCTCGAGCGAGTAGGCCCCGCGGCTTCGTTCCTGCTGATTGCGGCCCGGGTGATGCACGAGCATCGTCGAGAGCCCGGGGAACTCGGAGCGCAGCCGGGCGCAGGCGTCGAGAGCCGGCTGGATTTCGGAGGCCTTCTCATCGTTCGCCCCAGCGAGCGAGGACGACAACGTGTCGAAGCACACAACGCCCGTTCGGTGTGGAAGGGCGCGTATGGTCTCGATGAGCGCATCGACCATCGCCGGGTCGATGAGCGGAACGGCCACCGGAATGGTGGTGAAGGGGATGGCATCGAAGCGCTCGCGCTTCAGGCCCGCTGCTCGCTTCACGAAGCCGGCGGCGCCCTCTGCGCATACGTAGACGACGCCCGCCTGCTGCACCTTACACCCCATCCAGGCCCCGCCTGCCGCGACGTGAGCGAATAGGTCGGCCGCCAGGAACGTCTTCGACGCGCCCCACTGACCGAAGAGCATTCCGTGTGCTCCGCGGTCTATCGCGCCCTTGAGAACGTATTCGCTTCGGCGGGGCACCGAAACATCAGCCCACGCGATGGTGGGGAGGAGTGCTCGCTCCGCTTTGAGACGGGTGGTGGATGACTCGCCGAAAGCGCGCTCCAGCTCGGCGGCCTCGTCCTCGCCATGGCCTTCGCCGTCGTCCATCCGAGCATCGAGTTCGTTGGCCTCTGCATCCTGCTCGTCGCTGATAGCCAAGCCGATGTCGTGGCCGCTATGCCCAAGGTCGCACTCGACGAATCGAGATGTCGGTCGCAGCTTCCCGCCGCAATCGCGAATGGGGCACACCCCAGGCGGGAAGCCGACCCGCTCGAGCAGGGCATTCGCCTCCGCGAGCGCTTGTTCGGCCGACTTCATGCCGCCCCTCCTGCCTGGACGGCCGCGAGGTGCTCGAGCGCCAGGTGGAGCTGGCCGAGCGCCTGCTCTCGCCGCTGACGCGCCAGGGCGCGCCGCGAAGGGTGCTCGTCGGCCGCCAGGGCCAACAGGTCCCGGGCTCGGACGACGGCCTCGTGCGCGGCCTGGAGAGCCCCTGCGCGGTCGCGCAAACCGCACGGAGTGGTGTATGCTGCGGGGCGACTCTCGCCAAAGCTATCCGCACCCGACGCGCCCGGTCGCCTCACGGCCGGGCGTTCGTCTATTTGAGGGGTCATCCGCGGTCTCCGGTGTCCGGAGCGCCGTGCTCGCGCCATCCGCCGGGCAGCTCATGGCCCCCCGCGTCCATCCACGCGGCCAGGCGCGTCGGCGAGAATCTGACTTGGCGGCCAAGGCGGATTGCCCCGCCGATTCGTCCGCGACGGACCAGCTCGTAAACGCGAAGCCTCGAGACTTGGAGAAGGCTGGCGACCTCGTCGGCCGTGAGCAGTCGTTCAACTTCCATGGAGCACCCCCCATGCCCGCTGGTTGGTCGCGCGGGCGTTTTCGATGATTGAGTTATAGGGGGACAGGATGTAGGCTCTCGATTATGTCCCCTGAACTCGAAGTCCGAGAACGCCTGGAGACGTGGCTTCGCCGGCCCGTGGACGACGCGGTGTGGAGCTACCTGGTCGAGCGGCGACGTCACCTGGACGTGCTCGATGAGGAGGACGAGCTCCGCACCCTGGCCGACGAGGTGCGGGACCTGGAAGCGCTTCGGAGCACCCCCCGGCCGATTTCGCCCCCGAGAGCCGCCCTCCCCGATGCGCACCGGGCGCGGCTCCTCTCGTGGCTGCGGGTCGTTGCCGACGAAATCGCGGCGCGGGCCGACGTCGAGGATTTTCGGACGCGGTTCGTTCGTCGCCGGCGTGGTGGGTCGCTCTTGAATCGCGCTGGGGTTGCCGAGTGGGTCCGCAATCGCGAGCCCTCAGCGGAACGGGCGTCGTACTCCGCAGCGATGCGGGTCGACGCAGAGGGCCGCCCTATCGAGCCCCTCGAGCCCCCTCAGCCGATGTGTCTGCGCTTCCGAGACCACGGGCGCCCCGTGGTGGTCCGCACCGCACGGGTCGACGAGGAGGGGACCCTGGGCCGCCTCAGGCGCCTTGTAGCGCGCATCGCGGTTGAGCACGGACTCGGCGAGGAGGACGCGGTCGACGTCATCCTGACAGGCTCCGCGCCGCCCGGTGCCGCCTTCCTCGAATGGTCCGAGCCCGACAGGCGCCGGGGGCTGGCGACGCGACTCCCCATCGAGGTCTCGCTGCACACGCCGCCATCCGTGCTCAGCAAGGCCTACGCGGAGGCCAGGGCCGAGCTCCTCGGGCGCGAGCCGCAGGCGATTAGCCCGAAGCACCAGAGCCTCGCCGTGTTCATCGGCGGATGGCGCGGCGGGACGTGGCGGGAGGCGATGGCCGATTGGAACTGTCGCGAGGAGGGCATCTCGCACCGCGAGCCGTGGCTTTACGCGGACCGTCACCCCTTCAGCCGCGACGCCCGCGAGGCCTATCGGCGACTCATGGGGCGCGACCTGGTCTGGCCGAGGCCGCCCGAGGCTGGCTCACTTGATTTCGACTAGTCAAAATGGTGTGCGAGTGGTGTGCGAACTCAGCCCGAATTGCTGCAAATGGGTGCAACTCCCCCCAATTCAGAGCGAACTGAATGCAATGAAATCAACCACTTAACAACTCAGTGTAACCCCCGGCCTACACTCTGAATCCGCGAATCATGGTTCGAATCCATGCTGGGGAACCACCCTGGCCCGCCGCTCCCGCCGTCGCCGCGATCGTCCAGATCCAGCGCGGTGCGACTCGATGCAGGGGCAGCCTGCGGAGTCGCCCGACGCGTCTGGCGAGACGATCCCGTGGAGGATCTGCCGGAACAGCGCAGGGCTGGCCTCGTGCCGCGCTTCTCCGAGACGAATCCGGCGATCAGGATGGCGCGATTCGCGGGCGTGAGACGCGCGCGGGGTCAGCAGCGTAGCCACGGGCGGGCCCCGCTAGAAGAGCAGGGGCGGCGTGGACGGCGCGAAGAGTGAGAGGAGCGCTCCCAC
>CAZQMY010000618.1:0-3083 GCA_964594405.1 uncultured Spirochaetaceae bacterium
CACCTCGTTCTTGAAGCGCACGCCGCGATCGGAGAGCTCGGTGCCGGGGAGCGAGAAGACCTGGAAGCCGCCCGAGTCCGTGAGGATCGGCCCCGCCCAGGCCATGAAGGCGTGCAGCCCGCCGAGCTTCTCGACCAGCGCCTCGCCCGGGCGCAGCATCAGGTGGTAGGTGTTGCCGAGCACCACCCTCGCGCCCGTGGCCTCCACCTGCTCGGGCGTCATCGCCTTCACCGCACCGTGGGTGCCCACCGGCATGAAGGTGGGCGTCTCGAAGGGCCCGTGCGGCGTCTGCACCGTGGCCGCGCGGGCCTTGGCGCTGCGTGCTTCGAGCGTGAGGCGGATGGGCGGGCTGGACACGCAGGGGATCCTAGCGGCCCCGGGAGAGGCTGAGTGGCGGGGGACTGCGATAGGATCGCGGCCGAGGGAGGGGCGCGGGATTGGCGAGCTTCGGCGATGGGATCATGAGGCGCGTGCGCGGGCTCGGACATCCGCTCTGCGCCGGGATCGATCCGCACATCGATCGGATCCCCGAGATGTTCAGACAGGGCGAGATGAGCGTCCGCGACCCCCGGACCGTGACCGCCGTCGAGGCCTTCATCACGGAGTTCATCGAGCGCTTCGTGGGACGCGTGCCCATCATCAAGCCCCAGATCGCCTTCTTCGAGCAGCTGGGCTCACCCGGCATCGCCCTGCTCGAGCGACTCGTCCAGCGCGCCCGATCGCTCGACTCGATGGTTCTTCTCGATGCCAAGCGGGGCGACATCGGATCCACCGCCGAGGCCTACGCGCGCGCCTACCTCGATGCCGGCGCCGCCTGCGAGGTGGACGCCATCACGCTCAACGCCTATCTCGGCCTCGACACCCTCGAGCCCTTCGTGCGCCGCGCCCGCGATCGGGCGCGCGGCCTCTTCGTCCTGGCCAAGACCTCGAATCCCGGCTCGGGCGATCTGCAGGATCAGCTCGTCGAGGACGAGCCCGTCTACGCCCTGATGGCGCGCGCCCTCGCGCCGCTCGCCAGCGAGCTCGCCGGCCCCGAGACCGGCTGGTCCTCGCTGGGCGTGGTGGTCGGGGCCACCTATCCCGAGCAGGGCGAGCGCATCCGCGCGCTGCTCCCGTCGTCGATCTTCCTGATCCCGGGCTACGGGGCGCAGGGCGGCAGCGCCGAGGACGCCGTGCGCAGCTTCGTGCGCGGGCCGTCCGGCCGCGAGGGCGGGCTCGTCAACTCGTCGCGGGGGCTGATGTTCCCGGACGCGGCGGTCACCGCGGGGAGCGCGCGAGAATGGGAGCGCGCCATCGACGAGGCGCTCGATCGCACCATCGACGAGCTCGGCAACGCCGTGGCGCGCTGAGCGACGAGGTGGGCGGCGCGGCCGAGCGAGCGTCCGGATCCGCTAGCGGTAGGTCGCGCGCTCGCCTCGGGTGACGCGCTTTCTGGCCTTGCGATGCTTCTGCTTCAGCTTCGCGCGGTGGCGCGAGGACCGGGTGCGGTTGCGGTTGTTCGTACCCTTCTTCACGGGACAGCCTCTCGATGGCGGCGCCGGCGCAGTGCTGCCGGGGCCGGAGTCTTCTCTTCTCGGGGCGCTCCAGGCGCGCGAGACGTCTGCGCTCGCAGCGGAGGGCCGACGCGCCGGGGTGCGTGGGGCCCCGCAGCTTACGGGAGCTCGCCTGATCCGTCCATCCCCCTAGGGTGGATCGGAGCCGCTCGATGCCGCCGGGCCCGCCCTGCCCTCGCTGCCGTCCCCCTGCATGCGGATCGCGTGTGCGGCCATGGCCCTCGCCCAGATGTGCCGGATCCCCTCCTGCCGCGCACGGTGCACGTCCGATCGCTCTTCGGCCCGAGCGCCGAGCCAGCTATTCTGCCCGAGAAAGGGCCGTCTCCCACGTCGCGGCCCTCCGAACCGAGCGCGCCCCAGAGCCCGCCGACGTCCCGACATGCTTCCTCGGCACGCATCGGCAAGGAGAGCAAGAGCCCCATGAGCAATCCCCTCGAGCGCATGGCCGACTTCGACCTGACCGAAGAGCAGCGCCTGGTTCGCAGCAGCGTCCGCGAGTTCGCGGAAGCCGAGATCCTTCCCTACGTGGAGCAGTACGAGAAGGAAGAGCGCTACCCCACCGAGCTGATCGAGAAGCTCATCCCCATGGGCCTGATGGCGCCGATGATCCCCGAAGAGTACGGCGGCAGCTTCAGCGACATCGTGACCTACGGCGTCATCTGCGAGGAGCTCGCCCGCGTGGACTGGGTGGTGGCCAGCGTGGTGAGCGTCGCCAACTCGCTCTGCGCCGGCTCCATCCTGAAATTCGGGAGCGACGAGCAGAAGGACCGCTGGCTGCCCGGCATCGCCAAGGGCGAGGTCATCTGCTCTGCGTGCCTCACCGAGCCCGGCGGCGGCACCGACCTCGGCAACATGCAGACCGTCGCCGAGAAGGTCGACGGTGGCTATCGGCTGACCGGCACCAAGGTGTTCATCTCGCACGCCGCCCACGCGGGCCTCTTCTTCGTCGTGGCCTCCGTGGATCGGAGCAAGAAGCACAAGGGCGTGACCGCCTTCCTCGTCGATCCCAGGAACACCGAGGGGATCAACATCGGCGAGTTCCCCATGCGCACCCTCAAGCGCGACAACCTCGCCGAGGTGCACTTCGACGGCGCCTTCGTGCCCGAGAGCGCCCTGCTCGGCAAGGCCGGCGGCGGCTTCCCCATCCTGGGCGGCGCGCTCGACACCGGCCGCTTCAGCGTCGCCGCGCGCTGCGTGGGCCAGGCCCAGCGCGCCCTCGACCTCGCCATCCCCTACGCGAACGACCGCGAGGCCTTCGGCGAGCCCATCGGCCGATTCCAGATGATCCAGCAGAAGATCGCCGACATGGTCTGCCGCACCGAGCAGGCCCGCCAGCTCGTCAACCGCCACGGCCGCATGAAGGCCGCCGGCATCGCGCGCGCCAGCATGGAGAGCAGCATGGCCAAGCTCTGCGCAGCCCGCGCCGCCACCGAGAACGCGCTCGACGGCATGCACGTCTTCGGCGGCTACTCGTGCACCCAGGAGTACGAGATCGGTCGCCTGCTGATGGAGGCCAAGGCGCTCGAGTTC
>CAZQMY010000619.1:0-3059 GCA_964594405.1 uncultured Spirochaetaceae bacterium
CCGGGGTATAGGTGAGGTCCTTGATCTTGTCTGCGATCTCCGGGGCTGCGTCGCGCTGCTAGTCGAACGAGGCGTCGCGCTTCTCGTCGTAGGCGTCGCGCGACTCCTGGGAGTCTTCGCTCATGTAGAGCTCCAGCGTGAAGCCCTGCTCGAAGCGGTAGCTCTTGCGGATGTCGAGCAGCTCGATCCCGTTCAGCGACCACTTCGCCAGGCGCATCGCCCTGGGGCTCTTGCTGGCGATCGTGCCCGCCAGCGCCATCGCCTCGTCGCGCAGCTTCTCCCTCGGCACGACCCGCTCGATTCCGCCGAGGCGATACGCCTCCTGGGCGTCGATGGCCTCGCCCGTATAGAGCATGCGCCGTGTCTTCTGCATCCCGAAGAGGCGCATCAGGTGGGTGGCCGCGCCGAGGGCGCCGCGGTCGATCTCGGGCAGGGAGAACGTCGCGCACTCGCTCGCAAGTACGATGTCCGAGGCGCCCGAGATGCCGATGCCGCCGCCGAGGCAGTATCCGTGCACGGCCGCGATCACCGGCACCGGGCAGTCGTAGATGGCGCCGAAGGTGTCGTAGCACCCCTTGTTCACCTGGATGATCCTGGTGCCGTCGGCGGCCAGCTCCTTGATGTCGACGCCGGCCTGGAAGCCGCGGCCCTCGGCCCGGATCACCACGCAGCGGATGTCCTCGCGCTGGCCGAGCTCGCCGATGGTCTTCGCGAAGCTGGACCAGCCGTGGCTGTCCAGTGCATTGACCGGCGGGTTGTTGATGATCACCTCGGCGATGCGATCGTTGACCTCGAGATCGACGGCCATGGGTTCTCCCTTTCATGCGCGGGCCGGCTGCGCGGGCCGCTACTGCTGGAGGGCCTTCAGCGTGGCTTCGGCCTCGCTCATGATTCTCCTGATGATCTCTTCGCAGCTGGGCCGATCGTCGATCACGCCGGCCACGCTGCCGCTGGGCAGATAGCCGTGCACCGGATCGCCGTCGTTCATGGCCTTCTTGGCGAGCATCGGGGCGTTGGCGCCCATCAGCATCTGCGAGCGGGAGAGCTTCTCGTTGGCGCGCATGGCCAGACCGCTCTTCAGCAGCTCGAGGACCGAGGCGCCGCTCACCTTCCGATAGCCGAGGGCGTTGTTCAGCGCGAAGAGCAGCCGGCGCAGCGGACCGCTGCTCTCGAGACTGTGCACCAGCTCGTTCATCACGACGCGCTGGGGCATGCCGTCGACCTCGGTGGTGACGACGACGTCGGCGACGCCCGCCTGCGCGTAGCGATCGGTGGTGACGGTGGGCACCGGGCTCTCGGCGCTCATCAGGAAGCGGGTGCCCATGGCGATGCCCTCGGCCCCATAGGCCAGCGCCGCGACCAGACCGCGCCCGTCGAAGTACCCACCGGCACCCACGACGGGGACCTCCACGGCATCGGCGGCCCCCGGCACGAGCAGGGACGTCGGATACGTGCCGGTGTGTCCGCCCCCCTCGCCGCCCTGCACGATGATGATGTCCGCGCCCAGCTTCTCCGCCTTGATCGCGTGCTTCACCGCGCCGCAGGTGGGCACGCAGACCACGCCGCCGTCCTTGAGCCGGCCGACCAGCTCGGCGCTGGGCGCCCGGTTGTAGCCGGCGGCCTTCACGCCCTGGCGGATGATCGCCTCGCTGATCATGTCGGCGCCGGGTGCGTCCATGAGGAAGTTCACGCCGAAGGGGGCGTCCGTCAGCGCCTTCACCTTCTCGATCTCCGCCTCGACCGCGTCGGGTGGGATGGTCGCCGCGGCCAGGAAGCCGATGGCGCCCGCGCTCGAGACGGCGGCCACCATCTCCGGCTCTGCGACCCAGCCCATGCCGGTCTGGATGATCGGATAGCGGATGCCGAGCAGGTCGCAGATGCGGGTATGAAGGGGGGAGGACATCGAGGCGGACTGCGATGAAGGCTAGACCTTCACCTCCTTGTTGATGAGGCCCTCGGGATCGATCACCTCCCGGATCAGGCGAAGCTCCTCGTCCGTCGGCAGACGGCTCTCGGGCACGTCGCCGTCGATGGCGAGCTCGAAGCCGGTGTTGGCCACGACATCGTCGACGCCGACGCCCGGGTGCACCGACGCCAGGCGCATCCGGTGATCGGGGGTGGCGAAGTCGAAGACCCCCAGATTCGAGACCACGCGGCGGATCTCGTGGGCGAAGCTGCTCTTCTCGCCGAGGGCCGCGGCGCGGTCGTAGCCCACGCCCGAGACGCAATCGACCTTCTCGACGAAGACCTTGTCGCTGTGGGCGGGGACCCAGTAGCTGTTGATGTGGTTGATCGTATTGCCGGGGGCGCCGCGCATGCCGAGCAGCTGCGCCTTGGGTCTCGCGTGCTCGCCGATGCAGGCGAAGTTGTGGTTGCCGTAGCGGTCGATCTGGCTCGCGGTCATCACCGCGTGGCGCTTGCCGCTCCAGACCACGTCGAAGATGGTTCGGAAGGGCAGCCAGCTTCCGTAGACCATCTCCTCCTGCGGCGCGCCGGAGATGGGCGGCGTCGTCTCGACGGCGGTGGCGATGCCGTCGGTGATCACCAGGTCCGGCGAGAAGGTGAGCCTCGCGAGGCGGCCGCCCACGCTCGGCGTGCTGCCGAAGAAGCTCGCGAGGAGCTCGCCGTCGCCCGCGAAGGCGTCTGCGAAGGCCACGGCACAGACTTCGGCGCGGGTCGGTCCACTCATCGGTTCTTCACCGCCTCCTGGTAGGCCGCTTCGTCTTCCACGTCGAGGTACTTCGCCTTGAAGGCGTCCCAGGCGTCGGGATCCTTGGCGGTCGCTGCGTACTCCCGCTGAAAGGCCTCGTCGCGCCCGTAGTCCGAGGGGCACTCGGTGAAGTGGGCGCCACCGGGCGCCTCGATCACGCCGTCGATGAACATGCGGTTGATCTTCATCGTGTGGATCGAGCCGTTCTTGGCGAAGTCCTCGGTGGGGATGATCCGCTCGCAGCTCATGAAGCGCTTCTTGGCCGCGAGGCAGTAGAGGTCGTCGAAGTACGGATCGGCCCCGAGGAACTGGCCGTTGCCGCGCGTGTCTGCGCGATTCATGTGGATCA
>CAZQMY010000620.1:0-3052 GCA_964594405.1 uncultured Spirochaetaceae bacterium
GAGCCGGGCGCCCAACACTGTGGCGTACAGGGTGCTGAACTACACCTTCGAGGAGCGGTCGGCGCTGATCGACTTCCACGAGACGTCGGAGATTCCGGATGGTGAGCCGGAGCAGCTCTTCGAGCACATCCGGCCGCAGCACGCCCCTCTGCTCCCCGCGCCCGACGACGCCCCCATCCGCAACTTTCGCACGAAGCGCCGCGACGTCCGAATCGAGCGACTGATCCTCGAGGATCTCCATACGAGTCTCGGCGAGGATCGCTTCACCCGGAAGGAGGCCCGCGTGGTCCTCGCCTGCATCCGCTACATGGAGCTGAACGACTTCGCCGCCCCCTCGGCCGGAGAGCTCTGCGAGCAGCTGGGGCAGATGGATCGAACGGCCATCCACGTGCTGGTGCACAACATCCGCTGGAAGCAGATCGATCTCGACCGCATGCCGCTGGTGCTGCGCGGGCAGACCTCGAAGTGGCTCAGGAGCCTGCAGAGCGAGCCCGAGTTCACGGCACACGAGAAGGAGTTCCTCCGCGTCTATCTGCGGATGGTGAAGGGGTCGCTCACACCGCCGACCGGCCCCGACATCGCCGAGGCGCTCGGTGAACGCTCGGTGCAGTGGGTCCGGAAGCGCGCGCATACGATCCGTCGAAAGCAGCGCGCCTTCGGGCAGCCAGAGCTGCAGCTCGCGCGGAAGGGCTCGCCGAAGACGGAGGAGGCGTGCTCGTCCAGCGACACGCCGGGCCCGCGGCAGCGGGTGGCCGGCCAGCGCGAGCTCCATCGCTTCGCCTGACCGGTCGTCCTCGAAGCATCCCGACCCCGCGTGGCGGGAGCGGCCATCTGCTCGCGGCCCCCTCCCCATCGCCCATCGCGAAGCCCGCTCCCCCTGCGCGCTCCTTCCGATCGACCGACCACTCCACCGCCGCCCATGCTGAAGTGCAATCGCCCGGCCCCGCGTTATGCTCGCAGCGAGTACGACGCGCCAGAGGCCAGGCGGAAAGATGATGAACAGCCCGATCTTCCGTCCCATCCAGCGACTCGTCTTCGGTGCGATCGCGTTCATCCTGGCCGGCCTCGCCCTCACGACATGGCTCACCCATCGCGAGCAGCGCATGCTGGCAGAGATCAGGGAATCGGTCTCTCGCGCCATGGCGTTCGAGCAGGCCCTCCACGCCGCGCAGGCCTCGCTCGTAGACGCGGCGGAGGGGGAGATGAACCCTGCGGAGATCGTCACCTGGGTGCGTCTGCTCCGCGAGCGCTGTCCGCCGGGCTACGCCGGCGCCCACTCGATGATCGATCGCCTGGAGCTCACGGTGCATGGTCCCGACATGCCGACCACCTGGCTCCGCGACGCGAACGCCCTGCTGCGGGAGATCGATCGCGTCGAGTCCGAGGCGGAGATCGAGATGATGCGATCGCTCGAGGAGCGAACGCAGGCGCAGCGCCGGTACGAGCTCGCCGCTCCGGCGCTGCTGATCCTCGCCGGCATCGTGCTCATCCCGATCGTGCATCGGAGAGTGATGCGGCCGCTCGAGGACTTCGGCCGTGACATGACCGGCCTCGCGGAGGGCCGCTTCGACTCGCTCTCGCTGAGCGAAACGACGGTCCATACCCTACCGCTCCACCGCAATCTGATGAAGCTGGCGACGAAGCTGGAGCAGTTCGAGCGCGAGCACCGCGAGCGCGAAGCCACGCTGGAGTCGGAGGTGCGCGCGGCCACGCGCGCCCTGCTCGAGCAGCAGCGCAGCCTCGCCAGCGCGGAGCGCCTCGCGGTGACGGGCGAGATGGCGGCGCAGGTGGCCCACGAGCTGCGCAATCCCCTCGCCGGCATCCAGATGAGCCTGCTCAACCTCTCCAAGGAGCTCACGGACGCGGCGATGGTCGACCGGCTCGAGCTGGCCATTCGCGAGGTGGAACGGGTCGCGCGGCTGGTCGACCAGCTCGTCTCAGAAGCGCGGCACCAGCCCGAGCCGGCCTCCAGCGTCGAGCTACACGGCCTGGTGGAAGAGCTCTTCTCGCTCACCCGATATCAACTTGCGGAGACCATTTCCCTCCACAACGAGATCCCCGAGGGCCTCCGATGCCGCCTCCCCGAGCAGCGTCTGAGGCAGGCGCTCCTGAATCTCGTCCTCAACTCCGCAGCCGCCATCGATGCGCGTACCGGCAACATCCGCATCGGGGCGGAGCGCGGCGACGACGGACTTCGGATCATCGTGCGCGACGACGGACCGGGCTTTCCCGCTTCGATCCTCGAAGGCGGTGCGCGCCCATTCCTCAGCGCCCGACGTGCGGGGGGGACGGGCCTGGGGCTCGCGATGGTCAGGCGATTCGTTGGCGAGCTCTCGGGCCGCCTCGAGCTCGCCAACGAAGGCGCCGAGGGCTCGGTGACGAAGGGTGCACGCGTGACGCTGTTGCTACCTTCCGTCGTCGACGATGAGTGACCCCCTCCTCCTGATCGAAGACGAAGCCCTGCTCGGCGCCGAGCTCGCCCGCCACTTCCGGCGAGAGGGGTGGGAGGTGGTCCACTGCGATGACCTCGCGTCGGCTCGACAGACCCTGCTCGAAACCGACTTCACGCCCCTCATCGTGCTCTCGGACATGAGCCTGCCGGACGGCAACGCCCTCGACCTGCTCGAGGAGGTGCGAGGCACCGAGAGCGTCGGCGAATGGATCTTCCTGACCGGCTACGGCTCCGTGACAGACTCGGTCCGGGCGCTGAGGCTGGGCGCCTTCGACTTCCTGGAGAAGCCCTGCGACCAGAAGCGCCTCGATCTCGTCGTCGCCGGCGCCGCGCGGAGCGCGCGCGCCCAACGCCGGCTGGAGGAGGAGAACGACCAATCGAGCAGCCGCTATCCCATCGAGGCCTTCGTGGGCGAGAGCGAGGCGGCGCGATCCGTCCGCGAGGTGATGGCAAAGCTCTGCCAGGTGCCCTTCTCCGGTCTGGTGATCGGTGGTGAGACTGGCACGGGCAAGGGGCTCGTGGCGCGCATCCTCCACCACAACGGCCCCCGAGGTCGGGGGCCGTTGATCGAGATCAACCGCGCTGCGCTCCCGCGCGAGC
>CAZQMY010000621.1:0-3052 GCA_964594405.1 uncultured Spirochaetaceae bacterium
GGGCGGTGTGGATGTTCACCACCATCTTGTCGCCGGTGCGCTCGATGACCACCTTCGAGATGCCCGCGTGGTACAGCTTCTTCTTGATGTACTTCCGGACGGCGATGTCCTCGTGCAGCTGCTCCGCGTAGTTCTTGTCGCTGAACCAGTTGGACTGCCAGCCGTAGAGGGTCCCGACCCGGAATCCGTAGGGATGAACTTTCTGACCCACGTCCTCTCCTGTCTTCCTATCGCTCGGCCAGGACCACGGTGATGTGGCTGGCTCGCTTCTGGATCCACGTCGCGCGGCCCTGAGCCCGCGGACGGATCCGCCAGAGACTGGGCCCCTCATCGACGGTGATCGTCCTGACCACCAGATTGTCGATGTCGATCCCGGCGTTGTGGTGCTCGTTCTTGTCTTCCGCGTTCGCGAGGGCCGACCGCACCAGCTTGGCGATGGGACGGGCGACGGCCTTCTGCGAGAGCGTGAGGAGGTTGAGCGCATCCTCGACGCCCTGCCCTCGCACCTGATCGGCGACGAGGCGCGCCTTGAAGGCGCTGCATCGATAGCCTTTGAGTGATGCTCGGATTTCCATTTCAGCGCTTCACCTTCTTGTCGGAGGTGTGACCGGTGAACTTCCGAGTCGGCGCGAACTCCCCGAGGCGATGTCCGACCATGTTCTCGGTCACGTAGACCGGCATGAAGAGCTTGCCGTTGTGCACGTGAAAGGTGAGGCCGACGAATTCCGGCGTGATCATCGAGCGGCGCGACCAGGTGCGAATGACCTGCTTGGATCCGGAGGCCGCCGAGCGAGTCACCTTTCGCTGAAGACTGGGGTCGACGAAGGGCCCCTTCTTGAGTGATCGTGCCATTACTTCTTACCTCGCCGCTTGACGATGTACTTGTCCGAGCCCGTGTTCTTCCGGGTCTTGCGGCCCTTGGTGGGCTTGCCCCAGGGCGTACAGGGATGGCGCCCGCCGGAGCTGCGCCCTTCGCCGCCGCCCATCGGATGGTCGACCGGGTTCATCGCGACGCCCCGCACGTTCGGTCGCTTGCCCTTCCAGCGCGAGCGCCCGGCCTTGCCGATGCGCTGATTCTCGTGCTCCCAATTGCCCACCTCGCCGATGGTTGCGCGACACTCGATATGCACCATCCGCATCTCGCCGCTGGGCAGGCGCAGCGTCGCCATTCGCCCCTCACGCGCCATCAGCTGGCAGCTGGTGCCGGCCGAGCGGACCATCTGCGCGCCCTTGCCCGGCTTGAGCTCGATGCAGTGCAGCTGGGTACCGAGCGGGATGTTGGCGATCGGCATGGCGTTGCCGGGGCGGATCTCGGAGCCGGCGCCGGACTGGATCGTATCGCCCACCTTCACCCCGTTGGGCGAGAGGATGTAGCGCTTCTCGCCATCCGCGTAGTGGAGAAGCGCGATGTTCGCGGACCGATTCGGGTCGTACTCGATCGACGCCACCTTCGCGGGCACACCATCCTTGCTGCGCTTGAAGTCGATCTTGCGGAAGCGGCGCCGATGCCCACCACCACGCTGGAAGGTGGTGATGCGACCGTTCACATTGCGTCCGCCGGACTTGTTCACCCGGCCCGTGGTCAGCGCCCTCTCGGGGCGGCCGCGCGTGATTTCGGCGAAGTCCGAGACGCTCATGTTGCGACGCCCGGCGCTCGTGGGCTTGTAGACTTTGACAGGCATGGGGTTCCCTACACTCCCTCGAAGAACTCGATCGAGTGGCCCTTCGCGAGCTCGACGATCGCCTTCTTCCATTCCGGCTTGTGGCCGATCTTGAGGCCCACCCGCTTCTTCTTGCGATGCTGGACCATCGTCCGGACCTTGAGGACCCGGACATCGAAGAGCGTCTCGACCGCCCGTGCGATGTCGTGCTTGTTCGCGCGCGGGTCCACCGCGAAGGTGGCGAGGTTGAACTCCTCGCGACCGATCGTGCTCTTCTCCGTGATCAGCGGCTTCTTGATCACATCATGAACGTTCATTGGGCCGACTCCTCAGCGGCTTCCGTGCCCGCTGAACCCGAAGTGAGGCGGGCTTGCAGCGCCTCGAGCGCCTGCTTCGTGATGACCAGCTTCTGGTGCCGAAGCAGGTCATAGACGTTGAGCCCCTCCTGGCGCACGAGGCCCACGCCCGGGATGTTCCGCGCAGAGGCCTCGAGGTGGATGCTCGGCTCCGCCGTCACCAGCAGCACCTTCTGCCCGGCGAGCCCGAGATTGCCGAGCGTCTCGACCACCTTGCGCGTCTTGAACTCTTCGAGGCCAAAGCTCTCGATGACCGTGAGATCCCCCGCAGCGAGCTTCTCGCTCAGCGCGCTCGCCAGCGCGGCGCGGCGCACCTTCTTCGGGAGCTTGTGGGCGTAGTTGCGGGGCACCGGCCCGAAGACGACGCCGCCGCCAGAGAACTGCGGCGCGCGCGTCGTGCCCTGTCGGGCCCGACCGGTGCCCTTCTGGCGGTAGGGCTTCGCGCCGCCACCCGAGACCAGCGCCCGATTCTTGGTCGAGTGGGTTCCCTGCCGACGGAGGGAGAGCTGCCGACGAACCTCGGCGTGATAGAGGTGCGGGCGGACCTGCGCCTCGAACACCCCGGACTCGAGGTCCACGGACCCGGCCTTCTCGTTCTTCGTGTTGACGATGTCTACGCTGGCCATGACTAGAGCTTGATCTCCACATCCACACCGGCCGCCAGCTCGAGCTTCATCAGCGCATCCACGGTCTGCGCTGTCGGATCGAGGATGTCGATCAGGCGCTTGTGGGTGCGGAGCTCGAACTGCTCGCGGGACTTCTTGTCGATGTGCGGCCCCTTGAGCACGGTGTACTTGTTGATGTTGGTGGGAAGCGGAATCGGCCCTGCAACCCGCGCACCCGTGCGAAGAGCGGTATCGACGATCTCCCCGGCGCTCTGATCGAGGAGCTTGTAGTCGTACGCCTTCATACGAATCCGAATCTTCTGCGCCGTGTCGGCCATTCGTCCTTACCCTCGGTTCCTACTCGCCTTCGTTCCTACTCGCCTTCGGATCGCCCGCCCGCTGCCCCGCATGACGCGGCTCGCAAGCGAGC
>CAZQMY010000622.1:0-3044 GCA_964594405.1 uncultured Spirochaetaceae bacterium
GCGGCCCCAGACGACTGCTACGCGGCCACGCGCTACGTGGCTGAGCATTGTGGCGAGTTCGGCGGTGACGTGAGCCGCCTGGCCGTGGCGGGAGACAGCGCGGGAGGCAATCTGGCGACGGGAGTGTGCCTGCAGGCCCGGGATCGCGAGGGCCCCGAGCTCGCCCACCAGCTGCTCATCTATCCGGTCACCAATCATGCGTTCGACACCGATTCCTATCGTGAGAATGCCGAGGGCTACCTGCTCACCACCGACGCCATGCAGTGGTTCTGGGAGCAGTACCTCGAGGACCCCGCCCAGGGAGGCGACCCACTCGCGTCACCGCTGCGCTCCGAAGATCTCTCGGGGCTGCCGCCGGCCACGGTGATCACGGCGCAGTACGATCCCCTGCGCGACGAGGGCGAAGCCTACGCCGAGGCGCTGATCGCCGGGGGGACGAGGACGAAGCTGGTCCGCTACGACGGCATGTTCCACGGATTCTTCAGCATGCCGGCCAGCCTCGATCAGGGGCGCAAGGCCGTGGCTCAGGCTTGCGCAGACCTGCGCCAGGCCTTCGCTGCTTGATTCCCGGGAGCGGCATGCCGATGTGACGTGCGGGATGCATCCCGTGACCTCCGCAGTCGACACGGCACGACATGAAAGGAAGTGCATGAATCGCAAGGCCCACACGCGGCACGGCGTCGGCGCCTCCGCGCATCGGATGCCCGCCCTGCTGATGGCGCTCCTGATCGCGCCCATCGGCTGCGTGAGCCTCAGCTATCCCGAGCTGCCCGAGACCGGCCCGGTGGAGGACGCCGGCGGCTGGCCCGCCAGCGCCGAGGACCGACTCGGCGATGATGCGCAGCCCGAGGCCGCGCGCGCGGCGGCCTCCACCGAGCGCGCTGACTCCTGGAGCGCACTCTCGCGCGGCGGCAGAGAGGCCCTGCGCACCGGTGACCTCGAGCTGGCCCGGTCGCGCTTCGAGGCCGCCCTGGCCGCTTCGTACGCCTTCCCGCCCCACGACGCGCGCACCCGCGCCGCGGTGGGCAACCTGCTCATCCTGGCCGGCCAGCAACAGCTGCGCGGCCAGTTCAGCGTGGCCGACGAGCTGATCCAGGCCGCGCTGGCCGAGCAGCAGGCCGGTCGCGTGCCCGGCTTCGGCATCGCAGTGCCGGTGCTGATCCGACAGGCGGAGCACGTCGCGGGCGACGGCGACTTCCCGGCCGCGCTGCCCTATCTGGAAGCGGCCGACGAGATCCGGCCGAGGCCGGGCCTCTCGGACGCCCTGATGCTCGAGCTGGAGGACAAGCTCGCGTCGACGCTCTCGAAGAGCGGACGGAACGCCGAGGCGATGCCGCGCATGGAGCGCCTGCTCGAGCAGCTCGGCTCCGACCCCAACACTGCCCCGCGCACCCTCGCCAACCTGCACATCGCGATGGCGGAGGCCAACACCGCCGAAGGTGCCATCGAAGCCGCGGAGGAGAGCTACCGCCAGGCGCTTGCGGTCGCCGAGGTCAGCCGCCCGGACAGTCCGCTCAGCATCGACGTGCAGAATCGGATGGCCTGGTTCTTCGTGGAGCAGGGGCGGAGCCGCGACGCGCTCCCGCTGGTCGGCCACGCCATCGAGACGCTCGACCGACTCGGTGTCGAGGGCCATGCGCGCAGCGCCGTGCTCGACACCCAGGCCACGGCCCTGGCCCGGCTGGGCGAGTTCGACGCCGCGGCGCCCATCTACCGTGAGGCCATCGCGGGCTTCGGCGAAGAGACCGCCCATGCGGAGGCGTTGGCGGGCATCATCGATCACTACGCCGAGATGCTGCTCGACCAGGGACAGACCGACGAGGCGCGCCTCCAGCGCGTGCTTGCCGCCGAGCTGCGCGCGGGCGATTCCGGGTCCTCGCCCTGAGCCGTCGAGCGGATCGGGGCTCGAACCCCGACTCTCGGCGAGATTCGCGAGGCAGCGGCCGAGAGCGCATCCTGCCCAGTCGCATGCGGGATCTCACTGGAGTGAGATCTCGGGCGAGGCCCCGCATGGCTGGATCCCGCATGGCTGGATGGAAATCCTATTCCGTCGCCACAGCCACGAATGGGCAATCGCGCAGGCCTCGTGGACGACGTTTCGGCACTAGCCGCCTCGACGCTTCTCGAAGCGCAGGCTCTCGTAGACTTCGGCGCCGCCCGGGAGCATGGCGAAGCCCTCCCGCGCCACGAGGCGCAGCCCGGTTCGCTCGGCCAGCGGCACATAGTCGTAGATGGAATGGAGTGCGCAGAGGCCGAGCCCGCCGGCCGCGAGCGCCAGCGGCCAGTAGTAGGCCCACTCCGCCCAGCGCAGGGCGCTGCGTGCGCGCACCTGCGGCGTGAAGTCCCCGATCAGGAGACTGCCGCCCGGCCTGACGGTGTCGGCGAGCTGCTGCATCACCCGAGCCACGGCCTCGGGGCCGAAGACGTTCAACACGAAGTTCGCCACGACCACATCGCTCTCCGGCGCCCGCACGCCGTCCATCACGTTCCGACACTCGAGCTGGACCTCGAGCCCCTCGCGCGCGAAGCGCGTTCGCGCCCGCCCCAGCATCCGAGCCGAGACGTCCACCCCACTGACGCGTGCGCCCAGACGCGCGGCGAGCAGCGCGTCGGCGCCATCGCCGATCCCGACGTAGAGGACGCGCTCGCCCCCGCGCAACCCCCGCGCCTGCCTGCGCCGAAGCCTGCCGATCGCGTCGAGCGAGAGCACGCGCGCCAGCCCATCGTAGAATCGCGCCACCCGCTCGTAGGAGGCGCCGCGATCCGCGCTCATTCCAGCTCGGCGCGCAGAAAGGGCAGCAGCTCGCCCCAGGCCTGGTCCGCCGTGGGCGCATCGTAGACGTCCGCCCGGGCGTGGTTCATGAAGGCGTGCTGGACGCCGACATAGATGTGGAAGCTGACGTCCACGCCCGCCTCCCGCAGCCGGCTCTCCAGGGACCGAGCCGCCTCCGGCGGAACGAACTCGTCGTTCTCCGCAAACAGGCCGAGCACCTTCGCGCGAAGCGCGGGCAGGTCGAGCTCGACGTTGGGGTGGATGCCGTAGC
>CAZQMY010000623.1:0-3043 GCA_964594405.1 uncultured Spirochaetaceae bacterium
ATGGGCCGCCCGGCCTGCGGCCCCCGGCCCCGCCCCGGGCGCCGGCCCCCTCCGCCCTCCTCGCTTTCTTCTCGGGGGGGCGAACTCTCTTCGCCTCGATCGGAAGATCGCGTCAGGCGCGCGCCTTCTTCCGCGAAGCCTTCCTGGCTGTCTTCTTCCTCGCGACCTTCTTCCTGGTCGCCTTCTTTCTCGCCGCCTTGTTCCTGGCGGTCTTCTTGTTCCTGGCGGTCTTCTTGCTGGCCGCCTTCTTCTTCGTGGCCTTCTTCTTCGTGGCCTTCTTCTTGCCGCCCTTCTTCGTCGCCTTCGCGCCCGAGGCCTTCTCGCTGGCGGCCTTGCGCTTCGTCGCCTTCTTCGCGTCCGTGTGCTTCGCTGCCGGCGGCGTCGCCGCGCTGCGTCCTGCGGCGCTCGCGGGCCGGCGCGACGGCGCACGGCCCTCCTTGCGCGCGACCCAGCCCTCGATGTTTCGCTGTCGGGCCCGGGCGACGCCCAGCGCGTCCCTCGGCACGTCGCTGGTGATGGTCGACCCGGCGGCCAGGAAGGCCTTCTCGTCCACCTCGACTGGTGAGATGAGATTCACGTTGCAGCCGATGAAGGCGCCGTCGCGCACCACGCTTCGGCTCTTCTCGTAGCCGTCGTAGTTCACTACCACACTGCCGCAGCCGAAGTTCACGTCGGCCCCGACGTCGGCATCACCGATGTAGGTCAGGTGGGCGGACTTGCTGCCCGGTCCCATCACCGAGTTCTTCACCTCCACGAAGTTTCCGATCTTGACACCCTGCATGAGGTGGCAGTTCGGCCTGAGGTGGGAGAAGGGGCCGAAGATGACCCCGTCGTCGAGCCGGCTCTTCTCGATGTAGCAGCCGGACTTGATATGGACCCGATCACCGATCACGCTGCCAGCCGTGATCGTGCAGCCGGGCTCGACGATGGTGTCCCGGCCGATCTCCACGTCGGCATCGATGTAGGTATTCGAAGGATCGACCAGCGTCACGCCGCTCCGCATCAGCTCGTCGTTGATGCGCCGCCTCATCAGCCGGCTCGCCTCGGCGAGCTCGCGCCGGTCGTTGATCCCGAGGCACTCGTCGGCGTCCTTCAGCCACAGAGCCTCCACCACCCGTCCCTTCGCGACGGCGTGTCCGACGATGTCGGTGATGTAGAGCTCTCCCTGCTGGTTGTTCGTATCGAGGTTCGCCAGCCCCTCCCAGAGCAGCGCCGAATCCAGCAGGTAGACGCCGGTGTTGCGCTCCTCGATGGCCAGCTCTTCGGGGCTCGCGTCCTGCGCTTCGACGATCCGCTCCACCCGACCCGCTGCGTCACGGACGACGCGGCCGGGGATGTCGCCCGAGGCCGAGAGCATGACGAGGTCGGCGTCCTTCTCCTCCTTGAGCGCGCGCATGTGCTCCAGCGTCTCCGGCCGGAGCAGCGGCGTATCGGCGTAGAGTACGAGGACATCGCCGTCGAAGCCCTCGAGGACGGGCTGGGCCATCATCACCGCGTGGCCGGTGCCCTTCTGCTCGGCCTGCAGGACGAACTCGGGGCCATCCCCGAAGCCGCGCTTCACCTCTTCGGCATCGCGCCCGACGACCACGACGAAGCGGTCGGCGCCGAGCTGCGTCGCCACCCGCTGGATGTGGCCGAGCAGCGGGACGCCACAGATCTCGTGGAGCACCTTCGAGCGCGCAGACTTCATGCGCGTCCCCTTGCCGGCGGCGAGTACGACCACCGCGAGCGGCGGGAGCGAGGTCATCGAGCTGGACTCCATCTGGCTTGGATCTCCAAGATCGGTCCGCGGATGCCGCGGGCACGGCGGACCCTCGTGAGTGACCGACCAGTCGTGGGACGGAACGAAAATTCCGGCGAATCCCGAGATGCCGGGCGAGCGGGGCTTGCTCCCCCGGAGAATCATATCGGCAGCGTGCCGCGAACTGTAAACCGCAACGCGCCCTTGCGCGCCCTTGCCCACTTCTCCTCGGGACCGGCCCCTGAGGGCGCGAGGCAGGTCCGTCGAACCGATGCCTCCGCACGACGCCCGATCCGGAACGGCTGGCGCGCAGCGCGTACGGCCCCGATGCAGCCATGACGCAAGGTTCCATCTTGCCCGTGCGCGGCGGCCTCTCCTACCATCGGGGAACGTGCCCTCCCACATGCGCCACGAAGCGCGACGGAGCCCTCTCTGCAGGTATTCGGGAACACGCGAGGCCTCAAGGCCAACCAGGTGAAAGCGCTCGAGCGCCTCTTCCGCCGGCGGCTACCTGCCGACCGCCTCCTGAATAACGATTTCGCCCGAGCGCTGTGCGAAATCAGCGGGGAGATCCGGCGGCAGGTGGGTGTGCTGGTCGACCGTCGAGGCGACGTCCAGCACGTGATGGTCGGTGGGCCCTCGGGCATCGAGCTGCCCGACTGGGGCCGCCTGCGCGCCGGCCGCGGCCGCCTGCGCGGTCTGCGCTGCATCCACACGCATCTGTCGCACGAGGGGCTCTCGCGCGACGACCTCACGGACCTCGCGGTGCTGCGCCTCGACGCCATGGTCAGCATCGGGGTGGGCGAAGACGGACTGCCGGGCCTGGCCCATACCGCGACGCTCTGCGCCGCCAACGCGGACGGCAAGACCACGCAGACGCTCGACGCCCGACACCCCGCCGAGCTCGACCTCGACTTCGCCGCCTGGATTCGCGACCTCGAGAACGAGCTGGCCCGCACCACGCGCGTCCAGGAGGTCGGCGAGGGCGAGCGCGCGATCCTCGTCTCCGTCACGGCGGGCCGCGATCGCGAGACCCTGGATGTGCACGTCGACGAGCTGAAGGAGCTGGCGCGCTCGGCGGGCGTCGAGGTGGTGGATGTGATCACTCAGGTCCGACCCAAGGTCGATCCGAAGACGCTGATCGGCGCGGGCAAGCTCAGCGACCTGGTGATCCGCTGCTTCCAGCAGGACGTGGAGCTGGTGATCTTCGACCAGGACCTCTCGCCCACCCAGGCCCGGAACCTCGCCGACCGGATGGAGCTGCGCGTCATCGACCGCACGCAGCTCATCCTCGACATCTTC
>CAZQMY010000624.1:0-3041 GCA_964594405.1 uncultured Spirochaetaceae bacterium
GAACTGGTCCCAGGCCCGGTACGTGCAGCAGTCGGCGACGACATCGGTCGCGGGCGCGTAGGAGAGATCGAGTCCCACGATCTCCTCGTAGCCGAACTGGCTGTCGTAGATCGGACCGTTGAAGATGCAGGTGCCCTGCTCGGGCTCCCCCGAATCGATCCAGGCGAAGTTCACGACGTCGGCGGCGAAGTTGCACTGCACGCCGTTGAAGGGCCAGTCGTCCCAGCTGTTGTAGGTCGGGAAGCCGCCCAACGGGCACGAGATGGGTGAGCAGTCCAAGCCGGCCTGACCGACGATATCGACCTGGACCGGGTCGCAGGCATCGCCCCGACCGTCGCCGTCGAAATCCGACTGCGTCCCGTTCGCGATGTGCGGGCAGTTGTCGGCGCCATCACCCAGCCCGTCTCCGTCCGTGTCGAAGCCGCCTTCACAGGCGTCTCCGACGCCGTCCGCATCCGCATCCCCCTGCCCGGGATCGGCGACGTCGGGACAGACGTCGCAAGCATCCCCGACGCCGTCGCCATCCCCGTCGGCCTGGCTGCTGCTGGCCACCGTCGGGCACGCATCGCACGGGTCGCCGAAGCCATCGCCGTCCTGGTCCGCCTGACTCGGATCGATCTCGAAGGGACAGCTGTCGCAGCCGTCGTTGACGCCGTCCCCGTCGCTGTCGATGGTCGAGCCGACGTTGGGGTCGCAGTCGCAGACGACCCCGACGCCATCGCCATCGACACAATCCTGGAGCGCGCCCATGTTCACGGGATCGAGGCTGTCGTCCGTCAGGGGGCAGAGATCGAGGTGGTCGATCACGCCATCGCCGTCTGTGTCGTCGTCCTGGTCGTTCACGATCCCATCCCCGTCGACATCCGGATCGCAGGCATCTCCCAGCAGATCGCCATCCGTGTCGTACTGAAAGGGGTCGTGGACGTAGCGGCAGAGGTCGCATCGATCGCCGACTCCGTCGCCGTCGAAGTCCGCCTGATCGAGGTTCTGGG
Source organism: uncultured Spirochaetaceae bacterium (assembly GCA_964594405.1). Taxonomy (GTDB): domain Bacteria; phylum Myxococcota_A; class UBA9160; order UBA9160; family UBA4427; genus CAZQMY01. The sequence goes on from CAZQMY010000624.1 coordinate 993, forward strand.
CGCCGATGCAGTTGTCGTCGCAGTTCAGGGTCTGGCCGGGCTGGCATGGGGCGTCGCCGCCGTCGTCGAGAATGCCATCGCCATCCGAGTCGCCGGGCATGGGATCCGCAGAGTTGAAGCTGTTGAAGAATCCCTGCACCGAGGCCGTGCGAAAGTCGATCGGCAGCGACTGCCCGAAGTCTCCGACCACGGCCGGGCCGCCACCACTCGGTCCTGCCACGCGCAGGTCGACGCCGTCGTTGGACACGTTGCTGACCCGGAAGACGAGCGTCCCGACCTCCCACATCTCGGAGGAGGGCCCGGCGACGTAGGCTTCTTCTGCGGCAAAGCCCAGCACCTGCCCGGCGCTACTCGGAGAGCTCTCGATCACCGTCTGCGGATTGCTCCCCACTGCGTTCGGCAGCCCGACGAGCCGCCCCGTGGCGGATACGAGATCCAGCTCATCGTCGAGCGCCTCATCGAAGAAGACGTTCAGGTCGTAGGCGTCGAGCCCCCCGGAGCCCGTCGAGAGGTAGACGCCCGCCGTCAGGATGTCGCCGTTCCGAGCGGCGATGGAAGGTCCCCCCGGAACGCCTTCGCCCGTGGAGTGCTTCCAGAGGATCTGCGCGGTCGGGATCGACTGCAGCGAGGGCCGCCGTACACCATCGTCGAAGAGCTCGAGCACTGCGTCGTCTACGACGTGATAGTCGAACTCGCCTGGTATGGGGTCGTTGAAGACGTTCTCGATCGCGTGGATCTCGAAGACCAGGTAATCGGCTTCGGGCGGCACCTCCATGATCGAGGTCTCGACGAGCTCCCAGGTACCGGGATCGGCGTCGGAAAAGAGCGAGCCCCCGACTCGCCGAATGAAGGCGTTCGGGTCGTTCGTGAACCCCGCCGGGTCGCCGGTGAACGCCTTGACGAAGATGTTGAAGAGGTTGTCGGTCTGGGCGTCACCCGCCAACCGATTTGCCCGGTAGGAAGCATGGGCACTCAGCAGCCCGGCACGTTGCAGATCGCGATAGGGCTCCAGCGAGACGATCTGGTACATCTCGCTCGCGCCGCCTCCGCCGCTGCCACTCGCGGAGGTCCGCAGAATGCGAAGGTGATAGTCACCGCTACTCGGTGCGATCGCGGAGATCTCGAAGAACTCGATGGCCGCCGGATCACCCGCCCAATCGCCAGGAGCCATGGGCTGGATGCCGGCCTCCGTGAGCGACTCCACGAGCTCGAAGCGCCCGTTCACGAGCGCGTTGCTGCGCGGAGGCAGAGTGCGGGAGACTGCGTTCGCGAAGAAGCGCTGGGCGCTGTCGTTGGCGACGAGCTGGCCGATGGGTTCTCGCAAGGGGACGGCGGTGGTCTCCACACGGTACACGCCCTTGTAGAGCTTCTCGGAGACGAAGGTCTGTCCGAAGCCCCAGTCCGCGATCTGGACGCCCGGCGCGGGCGTGGAGCCATCCCAGATGTCCTCGAGGCCCGTGTGGACCACGTTCGTGACGCCGTCGAGGATCGGATGCCCGGGCACGTAGAGGTTGCCCGACTGGGTGTCGGTGGATGGCAGCGTGCTGCCGAGCTTCGGGTAGATCACCCGGTAGGTGTTGGACCAGACGTTGGAGAAGGGGCCGCAGGGAAGCACGACGGGGGCGAGGAGCACCCCGTCGCCCGACTCGACGACGCCCCTGAGCGTCTCCCCGATGCACGGTCCCGTGCCCGCCGGCTGCTCCGGACCGTAGTAGATGATCGCGTCGTAGGGGGCGAGCGCGACCTCGCTCGGCGTCGTCACCATGCTCACGACGTCGACCCGATCGAACTGCCCCGAGCCGGCGAGAAGTCGTTGGGTCTCCTCGGCCTCTTCGTCGGTTCCCCATGTGAGGACGCCGATGCGCTGGGCCGAGCCCGGCTCCGCGAACAGGGTGAGGGCGGCGATGACGAACACCACACAGCCGCTGGCCCGGAGGACACGCAGAGCGACAGTGCTAGAGCGTTTCATCCTGATGACTCCATCGCACGGCGGCAGCGCGTCGCCGCCGCAACCCCGCCAGCACTCCGAGCGCGAGCGCCCCGGCCGTG
>CAZQMY010000625.1:0-3037 GCA_964594405.1 uncultured Spirochaetaceae bacterium
CCCGGTTCCGCTCGTGTCCCATGAGCTGGGCCAGGCTGCGGGGAAGGGAATGGGACACGCCGCCGTCGCTGAGCACGAACAACAGGGCGGCCGCGGAGATCATGAGCTGATACCGGCCGAACTCCGCCGGGGAGAGCCAGCGGGCCATCGGCGGGATGGGCGACATCGATGGTGAGGCCCGGCTCGAGTCTCGAGAGCAGGGCCCGATAGAGCTCGCCCGCCTCGGTTCCGCCCGCATTCGTCAGCGCGGCTCGCCCGGCCTTCGTATAGGCGTCGAGAACGAGGAGCGCCTTCATGGTCGGGACTCGACGAGCGCGCCAGGTCCGCTCATCGCGGCCGTGCTTCTCCAGAGACGGCTTCGCCTGCGACCGAGACGCGATACATCAGCCGTTCGAAGGGCCGGTAGTCGTCCATGGCGTAGTGCTGGGTGTTGCGATTGTCCCAGATTGCCAGTGTGCCTGGCTGCCAACGGAGTCGGCAGGTGAAGTCCGGTCGCGTGGCGTGTGCGTAGAGCATCTCCAGCAGTGCTCGGCTCTCGTGCTCCTCGAGCCCGATGATGCGCTGCGTGAACATCGGATTCACGAAGAGGGAGCGCCGCCCGGTCTCCGGGTGAACCCGCACCACCGGGTGCTCGACCTCGCTGTAGATCTCATCGGAGTACCGGTAGCTGATCGCCGCCTCACCCCGATACTTCGCCTCCCCGGTGGTCCGCGGATCGTATGCGCGGGATGCGCTGTGCACGGCCACGAGCCCGTCGAGCATCTCCCTCATGGTCGAGGAGAGGGCCTCGTAGGCGGCCTCCATGCTGCTCCACAAGGTGTCGCCGCCGTAGGGCGGGATCGTCACGCCGTAGAGCACTGAAATCCGGCTCGGCGCCTCGAAGAAGGTGTTGTCCGTGTGCCAGCCCGTGCCGAAGCAGGCCGACTCGTCCGCAGGCTTGAAGACGCGAATGACCTCTGGATGCGCTCGTAGCCCGATGGCGATCGGGTGGATGTCGAGTTCACCGAAGCGACGCGCAAACTGGATCTGGTCGACATGCTCGAGCTTCTGATCGCGCAGGACGACCACCTGATGCTCGAGCAGCGCGTCGTGGATCTGCGAGAAGGTCGCGTCGTCGAGCTCGACGCCGACGTCGACGCCGAGGATCTCTGCACCGATGTGGCCGGAGAGCGGGCGGATCTCGATGGCTGCTGTGGGCATGACGGGCTCCTCGACGGGGATGCGGCCCAGCGCGCTGAGCCGGAACGAACCGATCGAAGCGGCGCACTATAGCGTGAGCGGGATTCGGCCTGCCTTCGCGCGCGGGGTGCAGAACGCCAGCGCTCGATCGGGCGTCGACGCGGCATGAAGCCGCTGACCCCACGGGGCCCGGTCCTGATCGAAGCCCACGATCTCCGCGAGCCGTCGGCGGGTCGCGGGTGGGCGTGTTAGTGTCTGCCACCGGATGCCCCCGGTGGTCCGAGAAGTCCGATGAACGCGCACAGGGCGGGTCGATCGCTTGCACCGAACCCAAGGCCGATCATGAGCAGGACGAGCGAAAGCGTGACGAAGCATCGCCTCGTCATCGCCGCCATCTTCAAGGACGAGAACCCCTATCTGCGCGAGTGGCTCGAGTACCACCGTCATGTCGGGATCGGTCACTTCTACCTCTACGACAACGATGGCGGCGAGCTCGCCAGGCAGATCCTGAAGCCCTACCGCGATCGGGGCATCGTGACCGTGCATCCGTGGACCCATCTGGACGGCACGCGCTTCGACGGCCCGACGCCGCTCAAGCAGCGCAACAAGAACCATGTGGCCTTCGGTCATGCCGTGCGCCACTACCGGCATCTCTTCGACTGGATCCTCAAGATCGATCTCGACGAGTTCATCGTTCCGCTCGAGGGCGACAACGTCCCGGATCTGCTCGACCGCTATGACCGCAACCGGATCCGCGGGCTGCGAATCCCCCGCATCAACTTCGGCGACAACGGCCACCGCACGCGACCTGACGCGCTCGTGACCGAGGCCTACACGCGCCGGGAAGCCCGCTACAGCGACCACAAGGACGTAGGCAACAGCCGCTTCCTCGACTCCCAGATCTGGACCAATAGCGCACACGTCTGGGGCTACCGACTCACGCGCCGTGGTCGGGTCGTGAACGAAGACGAGATCAGCGAGCTTCGCGTTCACCACTACTACACGAAGTCGCTCGAAGAGCACCTGCGCCGGCAGAACACGAGCCGCGGCCGCCCGCAATCCGTCGACGGCTTCTTCGCGAAGAACGAGGGCCGCAACGAGGTGGAGGATCGCACCATGGATCGCTTCCTCCCCTACGTGCGCAAGGCGCTCGACCAGGGCTGATCCTCCAGATCCTGGAGAGCGCAGCCCTCCGACCCGCCCAGCCGGCGCATATGCATCGGCGGAGCGCATCCGAAGGCCCTTTTGCACCGCTTCCCGGAGCTCGGGCACAAGCCGCAAGGTCCTGGAAGCGAAGGGTTTCTCATCTCCTCGGCGCCTGGCACGGGCCCTGCAGACGTGGCGGAACGGAAGATGTGGCGGGACGGAGCACCTGCGGCGCCGCCGCCCCGTGCTGCTGCGCCCAAGCGCGCCCCGCGCGCCACGAGGAGGAACCCATGATCTTTCGTCACTTCGCTTCCGACTCGACCGCTTCGAAGGCCGGGGGCCGACACAGCTACCTGGTCGCGCCCTGCGACGAAGCGGCCGCGGCCATCATCAACCCCACGCCCGATCTCGTCCTCCGATACATCGAGACGCTGGACGAGCTGGGGCTCGAGCTCGCCTGGACGCTCGAGACCCGCGCCACCAGCGACGGTCACGCGGCGGCGCTCCAGCTGGCGCGCCGCACGGGCTCGATGCGCGTCCTTCCGATGGTGCGCGTGGACGATGCGGGGGGCCAGGGGGTGCTGCAGGCGAGGCCCGGCGAGGAGATCGCGCTCGGTCGCCTCTGCCTGCAGGTGATTCCCGCGCTGAGCCGGGCGCCCAACACTGTGGCGTACAGGGTGCTGAACTACACCTTCGAGGATCGGTCGGTGCT
>CAZQMY010000626.1:0-3037 GCA_964594405.1 uncultured Spirochaetaceae bacterium
GTGCTCGAACCCAACGAAAAGGCAAACGTCAATGTAGCCACCAGGCAGTTCGACGCTGTGCTCGATCTCTGGGAGTCCACCTTCTCGCAGACCGGCGCCGACTTCTCCCAGCTCGACCTGGACGGCTACCTGCTCGACTATCTCATCATCTCGATTCGCGTGGAGCGTGATGCGGAGCGCGCACTCGCCACCATGGACGAGCTGCTCGGACGAGATGGCCTGCCGGCGCATATCGCCTTCAAGCTGAAGGCCTGGCGGGCAGTGCTCGAAGAGCACGACGATCTGCTCACGTCGCCGCCGAAGCTCGCGCAGATCCGCAACCTCGTGCTCGCTGGCTCCGCGGCGGATTCGGAGGCGAGCGCGAGTGAACAGGAGATGCGCGACCTCATCGCGTCGAGCGTGCTCCACCGGCTCCTCGATGGCGCCGCGCCTGGCGACGAACGCGTCGCCGAGGCCTATTACCTGCTCGGGCTGATCGAGTCGCGCAGCGTCGATTCGTTCTGGGTGCCTCAGGCCGAGTTCCACCTGGAGACGAGCATCCGCACGGATCCTGGCGCCTCGCACGCGGAGGACGCCTTCGCGACCTATGAGGGCTACGTGAACTTCGCCTATGGCGGGGCGAGCGGATCGGAGCTGCCCGCGGACATCCGCGTGACCCTCGCCGAGCTGCGGCGCCTCATCGACGAGGCCAGCGAGACGGACGGGGGCGGGTCGAAGAGCGGAGGCTGATCCGGGTGTGCGGGCTCTTGCACGGCGCCTTGCGATGTCGACGATGGTGTCGGCGGTGAGCTGTGCGGCTCCATCCAGCACGCAGGGAGGTGGACCCATGGGAATCCAGGTAGGCGAGATCATGGAGAGCGACGTGGTCAGCATCGGCGCGTCCGCCAGCGTGGCCCAGCTCGGTCGCATGATGCTGGACCATCGAGTGAGCGGGTTGCCCGTGGTGGAGGGAGGGCAGCTGATCGGGGTGGTTTCGCGTTCGGACATCATTCGCAAGCTCGAAGTGGAGCGCACCCAGGAAGCCCAGTTCTCGGACTTCTATCGACAGATCTCCAGCTCCGACGAGGTGGCTGCCGACGACATGATTCGTCTCGGGGCCAAGGTCGGGGCACGCCTCGAGGGCATGAGCGTGGCGGACGTCATGGTCAAGGAAGTGATCACGCTCGAGTCCAGTGCCTCGCTCAAGGAAGCGGCCCGCAAGCTCGTCGATCACAACATCCACCGCCTTCCGATCGTCGAGAACGGTCGGCTGATCGGGATCCTCACGGGGCTGCGTCTGGTGCAGCTCATCGCCGACGGCGAGCTCGACTGAGACCTTCGCCGCCGCCGGTCTGATACGCTCCAAGGATCCGGATCTTCGGCGTCGACCGGGCCAGCGCGGGTCGGGGCGTCGCCGGGGTCCGCGCCACGATCCTGGATGGTGCCCATGGAGCGAATGAACGAGCTGGCCTTCTACACCCTTGCGGGTGCCCCCGAGTCACCGCGCGAGCTGATCGACGAGGTCGTGCAGGGCGAGTCGATGGGGCTCGGCGCGGCCTTCATCTCCGAGCGCTTCAACGTCAAGGAGGCGGCGACGCTCTCAGGAGCGGCAGGTGCGGTCTCTCGCGAGATCGGGGTCGCGACGGCGGCCACGAATCACAACACGCGCCATCCCATGATCACCGCTGCCTTTGCCATGACCATGCACAAGCTCACGGGCGGGCGCTTCTCGCTGGGGCTCGGTCGAGGGATCGCTCCGCTCTTCGATGCCTATGGTCTCCCCCGGATCAAGACCGCGGAGATCGAGGACTTCGTGGGGCTGATGCGTCGGATCTGGAGAGGCGAGGTGATCGTCGGGCACGACGGGCCGGCCGGGCGCTATCCGATGCTCACCATGGGACCGACCTACGACGACCACATCCCCATGACCTTCACGGCCTTCGGACCCAACTCGCTGGCCCTCGGTGGTCGGGCCTTCGACGCGGTCGTGCTCCACACCTTCTTCACGGACGAGACCACCGAGCGCTGCGCCCTGGCGGTCAAGCGTGCCGCTGAAGCTGCGGGACGCGACCCCGCGAGCGTGCGGGTCTGGTCCTGCTTCGCCACGGTCGGGGATCATCTCCCGGAGGCCATTCGGCTCAAGAAGACCGTGGGCCGCCTCGCGACCTACCTCCAGGGCTACGGAGACTTGATGGTGGAGACGAATGGCTGGGACCCGGCCGTGCTCGAGCGCTTTCGGGCGGACTCGCTGGTGCAGTCGTTCCGTGGCGCCTTCGACCAGCTCGCCGATCCCGCGCAGCTCGATCACCTCGCCGAGCTGCTGCCCGACGAGTGGCTGGCGTCGTCGGCGACGGGGAGCCCGGAGCAGTGCGTCGCGGCGATCCGAAAGCAGTTCGATCTCGGCTGCGATGGCGTGATCCTGCACGGCGCGAGCCCGACGGAGCTCGAGCCCATCGTCGACGTGTATCGGCGAACCCGCCCCGGTGGTCGCTTCGATCACCTGGCGGCCAACCCGGCGGGCTGATGCCGCCGGCGCACCAGAGGAAGGGCGAGACATCATGCGGGAGCTGAGCGCCAAGGAAGCAGCGGATCTGATCCGACCGGTCGACCGGCTGGCGATTCCCCTCGGTCCAGGGCAGCCTGGGACGCTGCTCCATGCCCTCGATCATCGGGACGACTTCGAGGATCTGGTGGTCTTCGGCGCGCTGCTGGTCGACTTCTACCCCCTCTTCACCAAGCCGGGCGTTGCACTGCGCAGTGGATTCTTCGGTCCCGTCGAACGCGCCCTGGTGGGCGCCGGTCACGATGTGCAGTTCGTGCCCGCCGACTTCCGCCGCTTCACGGCGATCGCGCGCCATCTCTCGCCGAGGGTGATGGCGACGAATGGGGCACCGCCGGATGAGCAGGGGCGGATCAGCTTCTCCCTGCACGCCGGCGCCACGCTGGAAGAGGTCCGACGCTGCGCCGCGGACCCCGAGCGGACCCTCATCGTCGAGATCAACGACGAGCTCCCCCGCACCTTCGGTCTTCCCCCCGAGCACCCCCACTCGATCCACGT
>CAZQMY010000627.1:0-3036 GCA_964594405.1 uncultured Spirochaetaceae bacterium
GCGCTTCCTCTTCGACGTGCCGGAGTCGCGGATAGACGTCGTCGTACATCCGCAGTCCATCATCCACTCAATGGTAGAGTACCGCGACACCAAGGTGATAGCGCAGCTGGGCCTGCCCGACATGCGCGTGCCGATCGCCGTGGCGCTGGCACATCCCGAGCGCGTGGACCTCGACATTCCGAGGCTCGACCTCGCAGCGGTGGGCCGGCTCGACTTCGAGGCGCCCGATCGGGAGCGCTTCCCCTGCCTGGACCTCGCCTACCGGGCCCTTGGGGGGAGCGAGCAGGCGCCGGCCGTGCTGAATGCGGCCAATGAGGTGGCGGTGGCCGCCTTCCTCGACCGGCTCATTCCCTTCGGTCACATTGCCGATACCAACGAGGCGGTGCTGGAGGCGCATCTGCGCGCGCATCGCGGAGCCCGCCTCGAAGGCCTGGAGGACGTGATGCGAGTGGACGCCTGGGCGCGCGATGCGGCGCGTGATCACCTCGGCCTCGAGTCGGGAGCCGCCGCCGCCGGGGAGGGCGTCTGATGGCGATCCTCGACGTCCTCTTCGCCGCCATTCCCCTGGTGGGGGTCCTGATCTTCGTGCACGAGTTCGGCCACTTCATCGTGGCCAAGATGTGCGGCGTCCGGGTCTTGAAGTTCTCCATCGGCTTCGGCCCGCCGATCGGCTTCGGCGATCACCGGCTCCGCTGGGAGCGCAACGGGACGGAGTACGTGGTCGCCTGGTTTCCGCTCGGCGGCTTCGTGCGGATGCTCGGCGAGCAGCTGCCCGGCGACGAGTCCGTCGCGATGCCGATCCCGGAGGATGCACGGCCCGAGGAGTTCCTCGACAGCAAGTCCACCTGGCAGAAGCTCGCCATCTACTTCGCTGGCCCCGGGATGAATTTCGTTCTGCCGGTCCTGCTCTTCGTGGTCCTGCTCTGGAACGGAATCCCGCGCCCGCTGAGCGTAGTCGGCTCGGTGACGCCCGACTCCGCCGCGGCCGAGGCCGGCCTTCGCCCCGGGGATCGGATCACCGCCGTCGACGGGAGGGCCGTGCAGTGGTGGGATCAGACGGCGTCGCTGATCTCCGCGCGCACCGCCGGCAAAGTCCTCATCGAGTACGAGCGCGACGGACAGTCGCGCGTCGTCGAGGTGCCGGCCACCGCGCGGCCCGGCGAGAACGCCTTCGGGCAGAGCACCCAGCTCGGCAGCGTGGGCATCTGGCACAACCGACCGCTCTCGATGATCGGGATCCCCGGAGCCGACGCGGCGGCGGCGGAGGCCGGGCTCAAGTCCGGCGATCTCGTACTCAGCGTGGCCGGCGAGGACGTCGATTCCTGGGAGGAGCTGCGGGTCGCCTATGAAGGCGCCGGCGCCAGTGGTGATCCGGTGGTCTTCCGGGTCGGCCGCGGGCCCGACCCCTCGGCGCTCGAAGAGCTCGACGTAGAGGTTCCCGCCCTCGGCGATCTCGAGGCCCTGGGCGTGGTGACCGCGCACGTGCTGGTGACGATGATCCAGCCGGGCACACCGGCCGAGGAGGCAGGGCTCGAGCCCGGCGACCTGGTCATCGAGCTCGGCGGCCAGCCCGTCGAGAACTTCATCGCCTTCCGCGACGCGATCCGCGCGAGCGAGGGCGAGCCCCTCGAGCTCCGCTACTCCCGCAATGGCGAGGTGCGCACCGTCGCGTTGCAGGCCAGACTGGTCGACGCCGAGACCGGCGTGGCCGACATCCAGGAGCGCGTCTATCAGATTGGCCTGCAGGCCGACAACGCGATCCGCCTGGGCGCCATGGGCCTCGAGCGCGCCCGCGATCCGCGCGAGTCCGTTCCCCTCGCCATCGACAAGACGTTGACGAAGACCGGAATGATGATCACCGGCGTCGTCAAGCTGCTTCGCTTCGAGCTGCGCAGCGACTCGGTCCGCGGGCCGCTCACCATCTTCAAGCTGGCGCGCGGTGCGCTCGACGTGGGCTGGGCCGCCTACCTGAACATGATGATCCTGATCAGCATCAACCTGGCCGTGCTGAACCTGCTGCCCATTCCCGTGCTCGACGGCGGGCAGATCCTGATCATCGGCATCGAGGGCATCAAGCGGGCACCGCTCTCGCTCAAGTCCCGTGAGTTCGTGACGCAGGTCGGCTTCGTGATGCTGGTGATGATCATGGGGCTCGCCTTCTGGAACGATCTCTCCGGGCAGTGGAAGCAGTTCGTCCAGTGGCTGGGCAACCAGGGCTAGCCCCGCGATGAGCGAGGGCTGGCTGCTCGCCATCGAATCGGCCACCTCGCTGGCCAGCGTCGCGCTCGCGCGGGGCGACCATGTCGTGCTCGAGCGCAGCGCCGGCCCTGGCCAGCACCACTCCGAGCGGCTGCTGCCGCTGATCGACGAGATGCTGCGCGAGGTCGGCATCGGCATCACCCAGGTCGACGCCTTCGGCATCTCCATCGGGCCCGGCGCCTTCACGAGCCTGCGCATCGGGCTCTCGACACTGAAGGGTCTGGCGTTCGGCGCGGAGGCCCCGGTCGTGGCCGTCTCGACCCTCGAGGTGCTCGCCCGCGCCGCCCTCGAAGCGGGGCGTGGACCGCAGGTCGGCGGATGCATCGTGGCCTGTCTCGACGCTCGCCGCGGCGAGGTCTACGCCGCGGGCCAGCGGGTCGGGACGGGGGATGCGCTGACGCCGGCGAAGCCCATCGAGTGCGTCTACACGCCGGCGGAGCTGGCCCTCGCCCTGCCGCCAGGGCCCGCCTGTCTGGTCGGCGAGGGGGTGCCCGTGGTTCGCGCCACCCTCGAAGCGGCGCCCCGCTCCGACTGGGTGCTCGAGGCGGAGCCGACGAGCGTGCCCACCGCTGGTGCGCTGGCACGATTGGCAGTCGCGCGGCGCGACGCGGGTGACGTGCGAAGCGCCGCCGAGCTCGTTCCGCGCTACGTGCGGCGCGCCGAGGCCGAGGTCACCCGGACCGCCCAACGCTTCGAGTAGCGGCGGCCGGGGGCGGCCCTCTGATCGTGACCCGTAGAATGGGCCTGGCACGAAGCGTGCGATGGCCTGGGGGATGC
>CAZQMY010000628.1:0-3035 GCA_964594405.1 uncultured Spirochaetaceae bacterium
CCGCTCGTTGTAGCTGCCGAAGAGCTCGGCGGGCGGCTTCTCGTCGAGTGAACGCCGAACGGCGTCGTTGCAGGGCTTGACGCCCGGTCGGCGCGGATGTGCGAACGCGCAGGGCATGCCGAGCTCGTCTTCGAGAAAGTGTCGAACCCCACGCGCGTAGGTCTCGTTGGCGACGATGCCGAAGCTGGACGTACCGAAGAAGTCCTGTGTCACTGATCGCCAGAGGTCCCAGAGCGGCTTGATGGTCGTGAGCTTCTCCCGCTCGATGAAGGGCTCCGGATCGAGCTCCAGCAGCTCGCCCAGGGAGCGCAGGAACTTCGTCGTGCTGTGAAGCCCGATCGGGGCCTGGAGGTAGGGTTGGCCAAGGCTCTCGCAGAGCAATCGGCCGAACTCGCGATACATACAGATGTTGACATCGGCGTCGACGAGCCGCGGGATGTCGTCGATGTGGCAACCGAGCGGGAAGACGTGATCGACCCGGGCGCCGATCCCCTCGACCAGCCGACGGATCTCGTGGACATCGGACGCCATGTTGAACATGCCGTAGCTGGGTCCGATGATGTTGACCTTCGGTGCCTCGCCAGGTGCGCGCGGGCGCCGTTTCCGCTTGCGCTCGGGCGCGAACTCGTCGAAGAGCCAGTTCATCGCGCGATCGGCGCTCTGCCATTGATCTTCGTCGATCGTCCTGGGCAGGAAGCGGCGGATGCGGGTGCCCTCGGGCGTGACGCCCCCGCCGATCATCTCGGCGATCGAACCGGTGACCACGACGCTCGGGCGCTTCGGATCCAGCGTCTCGTGCGCCCGCTTCATGGCCTGCTCGGTACCGTGCTGACCGAGCTCCTCCTCCGCGAGGCCCGTGACGCAGATCGGGAGCTCGTGGGGCGGCAGCGCGTCCGTGTAGTGCAGGACCGACGTCACGGGGAGGTTCTCACAGCCGACGGGGCCATCGATGATCACCTGGAGCCCCTTGACGGCCGTGAAGACGTAGACTGCGCCCCAGTAGCCGCCCGCGCGATCGTGATCCAGGACCAGCATCAGGCGCCTCCCCCTGGCGCGGTCGACGGCTGCTGATCCGGATGGGAGAGCGCGCTTGCCGGCGGCTCCGACCAGACGCCGGCCGACTCTCCGTCGCCCACGGAGCCGAAGAACGAACGCATCTCCGCAAAGCGCTCGCCGCCGCGGAGCGCAGCGCCGAGGACGGGCGCGATGGAGGCGGCACCCGCCACTCCCATCAGCGGCCGCGCGGAGATGAGATTGGTGAAGTAGAGCGCCGGGATCGCGCGCTCCTTGGCCTTCTGGACCACCGGCGTGGTCCCGATGGCCAGGTCCGGCTCGTGCTCGAGCATCGCGGAGACGTCCTGCTCGAGTGAGGCCCGATACTGGACGTGGACACCCTTCGCCTCGAGCCACGCTCGATCCGGCTCGGACCAGGGCGTGTGAGGCAAGGCCGTGCCGACGTAGCGGACGTCCGCGCCGCTCTCGATGAGCAATCGGCCGACGAGGAGCTCCGATCCTTCGTAGCCCGAGAGCGTCACGCGTGCCCCGATCGGGTTGGCCTCGAGGGAGGCGCGGATGGCCGGCAGGAACCTGTTCTTCGCGTCAGCGACCCGGCCGGGCGCGACCCCGAATACATCGCTCACCGCGTCCAGCCAATCCGCCGTGCCTTCGAGACCCACTGGCGCCGAGCCGATGATCGATCGGCCAGCGGCTTCGAACTCCCGACAGCAGGCCGTGTAGAAGGGGTGGATCGCGGACACGGCTTCGCCATCGAGGGCAGCGTAGAGCTCGCGCCACTCGCGCGTCGGCACGGTCGGCCCCGCCGCGATCCCGAGCGGATCGAGCAGCATGCCGATCCCGATCGGATCCGCCGGGAACATCTCGCCGAGCAGAGTCAGGGTCGGGCGGCTCTCTGGACCTCCGCGAGGCGGCAGCACGGGCCCGCTCTCCGCCTCGGCGCGCGCGTAGGCGAGCATCGCACCAGCCAGGACATCCTTCGCCTCTGCATGAGTGGGCACACCGAATCCCGGAACGTCGATACCGATGATGCGCACGCCGTCGATCTGCTTCGGGAGCAGCTTCAGCGGCACACCGGAGGCCGTGGGGACGCACAGGTTCGTGACGACGATCGCGTCGTACTTGGCCGGGTCTGCGAGCTCGTGGACGGCGTCTCGGATGTCTTCGAAGAGCTTGCCGGTGACGAGCGTCTCCGAATCGAAGGGCACGTAGCCGACCGTCCGACGCGCACCGTAGAAGTGCGAGGTGAACGTGAGCCCGTATACGCAGCAGGCGGAGCCCGAGAGAATCGTGGCGGTGCGTCGCATCCTCAGGCCCACCCGCAGCGAGCCGAAGGCAGGGCACATGCTCTGGGGCTGATCGTGCGGGCCGGTGGGATAGTCGTTGGCGAAGCGCTCGAGCACCTCGCTCTTGCCCGCAGCCGCGGCGGCGCGATGCAGCGTCTCGCGGCCGGCGTGACACCCGCCACTCGTCGCTCGAGCGGCCACGGGGCCATCACCGGACGCCGCGTCGGGGGCGATTCCAGGGTCGGCATGGCTCTCAGACATCGTCGTAGACGACCTCCAGCGACGGCTTCTCGACCATCACGTGACCTCGCATGTCGGCCTGTGTGGCCGGCTCGAGCACGACGTCCCGACCGACCTCCTCGCCTGCGAAGAGACCGAGCAGCGCGTCCTGATCCAGGGGCGACGGCTGTACCGGCGGAGCGCTGTCGACGCTCTCTGCCAGCTGCGCGAAGAGTGGTGCCCAGGTAGAGCCCTCTCTTCCGATGATCTCGTAGTTGGCGCTCTTTCGTCGGATGTCATCGTCTGCGGGGATCGCCGCGAGCACCGGAATTCCGGCTGCGGCCGCGAAGGCCTGGGCTTCGCCCGTCGAGTCGTCCTTGTTGATGACCATGCCGGCGACGCCCACGTTGCCCCCGAGCTTTCGGAAGTACTGGACGGCGGAGCAGACGTTGTTCGCCACATAGAGCGACTGGAGGTCGTTCGAGCCGACGACGATCACCTTCTGGCACATGTCGC
>CAZQMY010000629.1:0-3034 GCA_964594405.1 uncultured Spirochaetaceae bacterium
CCTCGGGACCTGCGGGTCCATCGATGGGGCGTTGATCGGGCGTCAGCTGGATGAGATAGCCGGAGGTGAAGCGCGCGGCGATGCCCAGCCGTCGAAGCACCTGAACGAGAAGCCAGGCCGAATCGCGGCACGAGCCCTTGCCGAGGCTGAGAGTCTCTTCGGGTGATTGGACACCCGGCTCCATCCGGATGACGTAGTCCACGGCCGCGTGGACCGCCCTGTTGGTCTCGACCAGGAAGTCGTTCGTCTCGCGCCGCGATCGATCGAGGCCATCGAGGAACTCGGTGAGGAGCGGTGTGAGTGGGAGCGGCGCCAGATAGGGCTCGAGATCCTCCGTGTACTCCTCGTGATACTCGAAAGGCCACTCCTGGGCGGACTCTTCCAGGAAGTAGTCGAAGGGGCTGTAGGCCTCGAGGTCGGCGACCAGATCCACGCTGACCTCGAAGTGGTCGGTCTTCTCCGGAAAGACCAGCCGAGCGAGATAGTTGCCGTGGACGTCCTGCTGCCAGTTGATGTAGTGGCCTGAGGGCCGCACGTCCAGGGAGTAGCGATGGACGGGCGTACGATTGTGCGGCGCGGGCCGGAGTCGGACGACCTGGGGTCCGAGACCGACGGGCCTGGCATAGCGGTAGCGGGTCGTGTGATGGAGGGCGACGCGAATGGCCACAATGACTCCGGTGCCTGGGGAACGGAACTTCATGTTTAGCCATTCGATCGCGGTCTCGCCGCAATCCCGTTCGGGGTCTCACGCGTTGCTGCACGAGAGCTGCCGGATCTGTGTCACGGGGTGCTCAGGCGAGCGCATGAATGCGTAGAGGATTCGTGAATGTTCGTCGTCGCGCGCGGGCTTCGGGCGCTGGACACGAGGGGCGCGAGCGCACGCCTGCTACGGTGGCGTCATGGGGCGTCTTCACTTCGTCGGTGGCGAAAAGGGCGGCGTCGGCAAGTCCTTCCTCGCCAAGCTGATCACTCAATACTTCATCGATCGCGTGATCCCGGTCGCGGTCTTCGATACCGATCGCACGCACGGCAGCCTGCGCCGCTGCTATGCCGATCGCGTACGCCCGCTCGACGTCCACTCCGCGGCCGACCTCGATCAGATCGTCGAGACCCTGGAGGAGGGCGTCGACGAGGTGATCGTCGACCTGGCAGGGCAATCGCAGGCGCCGCTCTTCGAATGGCTCTGGCAGGGCGACGTCCCGGAGCTCCTTCATCGGCTCCGACACCCGGTCTGGTACTGGTTCGTCGTCGACGGCTCGAAGGACTCCCAGCTCTCGCTGGAGGACTTCCTGGGCGTGGTCCACCGATCGATCGAGGTCATCTGCGTCGCCAATGAAGGTCGCGCCCGGAGCCTGCGCCTCTTCGAAGAGTCCAAGCTGCGCAACCGCATCGAGCAGGGGGGCGGAAGCGTGATCACGCTGCCCGAGCTCCATCCCGACTCGATGGAGCGAATGGATGTCCTGGACAAGAGCCTCTGGGCTGCCATCAACAACGAGGATCCCGCCCTCGGGCCCTGCCTCAGCATGATGGAGCGCGAGCGCGCGAAGGTCTATGTGAGGCGTGTCCACGCCACACTGGCAGAGCTCCTGGAGGCAGCGAACCCGATTCCGGGCGAGTAGTCGAGTCCGGCTCTGGCCACGGGCTCAGCGCAGCACCTCGGCGCGCTCCGAGAGTGCTCGCGCCTGCTCGTGTTCAGCCGGGCACCTTCTGCGCCTCCCTCGGCCGGCCGCCTTTCGACTCGAGCTCGGCGTCTGCCCGCTCGCGGCGCAGCGCCTCCTCGGCGATTCCGGCCAGCATGGAGCGAAAGGTGGTCGCGTGCAGCGGGTAGATGCCGTACCAGTAGATCAGCCCGCCCAGTCCGCTGGGATCGAAGGCGGCGGTCTGGCGGATGCGACTTCCCGTGAGCGTCGGCTCGACCTCGAACTCGAGCCACGCGCGGCCGGGCAGCCTCATCTCCGCGCGCAGTCGCAGCAACCGGCCGGGCTCGAAGCGGACGACCCGCCACCAATCGATGGCATCGCCGACGGCCACGTCGGTGGGATGGACGCGGCCCCGGCGAGCGCCCACGCCTCCGACGAGCAGGTCGAAGAAGCCACGGACTCGCCAGAGCCAGTTCACTCCGTACCAGCCCGTCTCGCCGCCCATGCACTGAATCGACGCGAAAGCGTTGCTCGGGGATGCGGTCACCTCGCAATCCCGGGTGTCCAGGAGTCGCCGGCCGCGGCGCGTTCCGCCATATCCGCCGAGCGCCTCCGGCTCGGTCCCGCCGGAGGAGAGGGCGTCGGACCAGCGCGTCTCCGCAAACTCCTGATCCTCGTTGTTGAGCGCAGCCTCGATGGCCTGAGTGGCGCCCATGGGCTCGATGGCGAAGTCGCGTTGGGCAAGATCGTTCCGCACGATCGTCTCGTGCGTGATGCTCTCGACCAGCACCTGTCCGACCCGCGCGTAGAGCGGGGTGACGAGCCCGAGCCAGAGGCTGGAGAGGCGCGGTGTCAGAACGGGCACTGGCAACATCACGCGGCGCAGCCCGCGTTGGCGCGCGTAGGCGTGCATCAGATCGCCGTAGGTCATCCTCTCGCTGCCGCCGATCTCGTAGACCCGGTCATCGCTTCCCTCCAGCTCGAGCGCGGCCTCGAGATAGTCCAGCAGGTCGGCGATGGCGATGGGCTGGGCCAGCACGTGGACCCAGCGAGGCGTGATCATGACGGGGAGACGCTCCACGAGCGCGCTCAGCATCTCGAAGGAGAGGCTCCCCGAGCCGATCACCACGGAAGCCCGGAACTCGATCACCCGCGACCCGGACTCGCGCAGGATGCGCCCGACCTCGTGGCGGCTGCGCAGATGGGCGGAGAGCTCATCCCCGTCCTCGCCCAGGCCACCGAGATAGATGATCTGGCGCACGCCTGCGGCGCGGGCTGCCTGGGCGAAGTTCCGGGCAGCCTCGCGATCCTGCGTCTCGAAGCGCTTCCGATCCGTGCAGCCCATGGCATGGATCAGGTAGTAGGCCGTGTCGACACCGGCCAGGGCGGGGCCC
>CAZQMY010000630.1:0-3024 GCA_964594405.1 uncultured Spirochaetaceae bacterium
TGTGGTCGGGGTGCTGGTCGTTGCGGGCGTGGCGGACCGCGAGGCCCGCCTTCTCCATCTGGCTGCGCAGCCCGATCAGCTCCGGGCGCCTCTCCCAGGCCTGCTCGATCCAGCGATCGAGCTCGATGCGGATGGGGGTGAAGGGGATCTTCCTCGAGGTCACCTCGACGGCCACGTCGATGGGGAGACCGATCACCTGGCGCAGATTGTTCTGGCTTGCCTCGTACTCGGCCTTCGCCGTGGCCAGGCGAGAGAGGTCGTTGGAGAGGCGGATCTCGGCACTGTAGACGTCCACCTTGCTCACGCGACCGGCCTCGAAGAGCGCATTGGAGGCGCGGAGCAGCTCGCGATCGCGCTCGAGGCCCTTCTCGATCACCTGCATCTGACGATAGGCGCGCACCACGTCGTAGTAGGCGGCCTTGGTCTCGGCCGTGACCCTCAGCATCTCGCCATTCAGCGTCGCCCGGTTGATCTCGTCGTCGTAGCGGGCGAGGAGGATGTTGCGTCGGGCCACGAATACGCGCCCACCGCGCAGCAGCGGCTGGCGGACCTCGATCGAGAGACCGGCGAGCTGTCTGACCCGCAGATTGAGATCCTCTCCCGGCTCGTCGTTCAGCAGTGTGTTGGTGGCGTCGCGCTGATAGCCCGCCCCCAGCTGGACGCGACCTCCGGTGGGCAGCTCCTGATCGACCGTGATCTGCACGGTCTGATGGTCCTCGTCCTCGGCGGGCCGATCGTCGTTGGCCCGCCGATTGCCATACGCATCGCCCCCGATGCCCAGCGCGGGATGGAACTTCGCGCGCGCCTCCCGGATGTCCTGCTCGCCCTGATCGACGGAGACGACGGTGACACGCAGATCGAGGTTCTCTTCCAGCGCGACCCGCACCGCCTCTTCCAGAGAGAGGGGGCGGGTCTCTCGCGCCACCGGCGCACCGAAGCCGTCGCTGGCGTCGATGATCCGTCGCATGGCGTCGAGGTCGACGTCGGCGATGTTGCCGATCTCCATCCCGAGCGGGCGACCGTCCGCTTCCTGCGGTGCGAAGGGTCGGGGCTCTCGCGTGGGATCAGAGGGGAGTTCGACGTCCTCCGCTCGAGCCGGCGGGATGAGGGCCAGTGTGAGAGCGACCAGCACCCCCCACATCGCGGGGGCCAGGAGCTGCCCTCGCCCAGCCCTGTTCATCACGATGCTTCCCCCCAATGCCCGCTCCGTCTGCGTGGCCCGCGCGTCGGGAACCTACCACAAGTGGCCGCCGGCATAGCTCGTCCGAAGCCTGGGGGAGGCTCCCCGGCCAGGGCCGCTTCCGCCGCGGGCGCACCGATCAGTCAGCGCGCGCCGCGAAGCCCGCAAGAACAGAGCGCGCCTCGTCGGCCAACGCAGCCATGATGTCCTTCGTTGGACGACGGTGCTCGACGAATCCGACGCCCTGCCCGACGGCCTCGGTCATCAGATCCGGCCTGCGCGCGTCGTTGGCCCCCTGCAGATAGTTCGAGGTCAGGAGCATCTGGTAGGGACTCGCCAGGACTTCGGGCGCGCCGGGACGATCCCATTCGTCGGTCCACGGGCACTTGAGCACCCGCATGGTCTTTCCCGAGATCGAGGGCGTGCGGCTCGTGTCGTCGCCGTCCGAGCTGAGGATCCGCTCGACGACCACCTCGTCGACGTCGGATTCGAGAGCGGCGAGCCAGACCGTGCCGGCCCACACACCGTCTGCCCCGAGACAGAGCGCCGCCGCCAGGTGACGCCCCGTGGTGACGCCCCCCGCGGCCAGCACCGGCCTGCCCCCGGCGATCCGCACCACCTCGGGTACGATGGAGAACGTTCCCATGGCCCCGGTGTGGCCAGCGGCGTCGAAGCCCTGCGCCACGATGCCATCCGCGCCACGCTCGAGCTGCCGGATGGCCTGCTTCTTCCTGCCCACCAGCGTGTACACCAGGGTCCCGCGCGCGTGCGCGGCCTCGAAGAGGAAGTCGGGCGCACCGAGTCCACAGGCGATCACCGGCACGCGCTCATCGAGGACGACATCCACCTGATCGGCGCCCAGGCGCTTGTTCATGCCCCCCCACTTGCGCAGGGCCACCTCGTTGCTGGGCTCGGGGACGTCGTACTTCCGCTTGAGTCGGTCGGCGAACTCGAGATGGCTCCGCGGGATCTTCGCGTAGAGCTCCTCGGCGGTCCCTTCGGGCGGCGCCGAGCCCGGCAGGACGAGGTCGATCCCGAAGGGCTTCCCGCTCACGCGATCGCGGATGTAGCGGATGTCGTCCACGATCTTCTCGGCCGGGTGCATCGCCTCACCGAGCACCGCGAAGCCGCCGGCCTCGATGGCTGCGACGGCCACGTCACGACAGTGGGTGAAGCAGGCGATCGGCAGCTCGACGCCGAGCTGTTCACAGACGCGGGTGTGTAGAACGCGATCGGACATGGGTCTGGATGGCACGCTCTGAGGCATGACGGAGGAAGCGGCGCGGAGGTATGATAGATCAAGGAGGACATCCCGATCATGGCATCCTGGCTATTCCTGATCGTCTCGGTGGGCGGCGCACTCTACACCCTGAACGCCTACCTGCCTCAGCGACGCACCGGCCCACTGATCGTCCCCAGCTTCTTCGCCGGCTGGCTCACGGCCGAGATGCCCATCCAGCACGTGGCCTGGCAGGCGGCGGCCACGGTGCTCTTCGTGCTCGCCGGGGCCCTCGAGTCGGCGTCCGGACAGGTCGGCCTCGGCATCACGCTGGTGTCCTGGGCGGGACTGCTGGCGATGGTGCCCCTGGCCAGAGCTTCCGAGAACGTCTTCAACGCGGCCCTTGTCGCCGGCCTCGGCCCCGACTACGAAGAGCGGATCCCGGAGGCCGAGCGGCATGCGCTCGAGCACCACGAGGGCGGTCCACGCCCGACGCCCCTCCACCCCTTCAGGTTCATGCACCCCGACGTCACCGTCACCCGTGACATCGAGTACGTGCCCGGCGGCGGCCAGCGCAATCAGCTCGACATCTACCTGCCCAAGGGCGACGTGGAGAACGCGCCCG
>CAZQMY010000631.1:0-3009 GCA_964594405.1 uncultured Spirochaetaceae bacterium
GGAGGACGCGCTGACCGCGGTGGTGGTGACGAACCAGTCCCTCCGCGAGCTCTTCTTCATGCTGGTGATGGGCGCGAGCTTCGGGGCTCAGGGACTGATCGCGAGGAGTGTCGGTCAGGGGTCGGACGCCGCGGACCACGTGGCGGGTCAGACGGTCATGCTCGGGCTGATGCTCAGCGCAGCCGTGGCAGTGATCGGCGTCTCGATTCCCGGCGTGCTACTCGGGGGCATGAACGTCTCCGACGCCGTCCTGCAGACCGGCATCCCCTACGTTCGCCTGGTCTTCGCGCTGAACTTCGGCTTCGTCTTCATCAACCTCTTCAACGCCATCCTCAACGGCGCCGGCGACACCGCCACGCCCTTCCTGATCGCGCTGGTGACGACGAGTCTGGGCCTGATGGGCGAGTGGACGCTGATCTACGGCCACTTCGGCCTGCCCGCGCTCGGGATCCGCGGCGTGGTGCTCGGCGCATTCGCGGGGCAGCTGGCCGCGATCTTCATCATGAGTCGCGTGCTCTTCGGGGGCAGCGCCCGCGTGCACGTCCGCCTGCGCCACATGAAGCCCGACTGGCCGGTGATGCGCGAGATCATCTCGCTCGCCTGGCCGCCGGCGCTTCAGATGATCGGCGGCTTTCTCGTCACCGTCTTCTTCATCCGCCTGATGGGCGACTTCGGCGACAAGGCCCAGGCCGCCTACTCGATCGGGCTGCGGCTGGGCATGCTCGGCCCGATGATCTGCTTTCCCGTCGCTGGTGCGGTGGCGACGCTGGTCGGCCAGGCCATCGGCGCCTCGGATACCCGGCGGGCCTGGCGCGCCATGGGCGTGGGGCTGCTCGTGCACTGCACGATGATGTGGACGATCGCGCTCCTCTTCTTCGTCTACCGCGTCGAGCTGATCCACTTCTTCAGCCAGGATCCCGCGGTCATCGCCATCGGCGAGCGGATGATGGCCTGGCAGTCGGCCCAGTTCTTCATGATGGGCTTCATGTTCGTGTTCATGCGCTCGCTGCAGGGCGCGGGAGACGTGGTGGTACCCATGGCGCTCTCGCTGGCGAACTCGGTCCTGATCTCGCTGCCGCTGGGCTACTACCTCTCGATGGTTCGAGGGTTGGGACCGGACGGTCTGTTCTTCGCCCAGTTCATCGGCGTCACGCTCTCCGCGTTCGCTACAGGCTCCTGGGTCGCCACCGGTCGCTGGACCACGGCAAGGAAGCGCGCCATGGCCCGGATGATGGCCTCCCATGCGCCCGAGCCCAGCGATCGAGCCGAAGAGCGAGAACACCCCACCCCGGTGGCCTGACTTCCTCGACCCGCTCGCTCGACGCCCCGGCAAGGCGCTGCGCGAGGCGCCCTACCTGTCCTGGCCCAGGTGCAGCAGCGGAAGCGGGTTGGTGCTCTGCGAGTCCATGAAGTAGAGCTTGGCGGCCGGGTCCTCGCTCATCTTCTTGAGCGCCTCGAGCGACTTGAGCTGGATGTAGGTGGGGTTCTTCGCCACCGCCCTCGCCACCACGCCGATCTCGTAGGCTTGCGCATCGGCGAGGATCTTGACCTTCTTCGCCTCCTCCTCGGCCGCTACGCGCGCCGCCTGGGCCACGGCGACCTGCTGCTGCTGCTCGATCCGGATTCGCTCGAGCTCGGCCTTCTGCTGCTCGACCGCCTGCTCACGCTCCTTCTTGAGCTCGATGGCCTTGGTGAGCACGGGCGGCAGGTTGATCCCGCGAATGAGC
This sequence comes from uncultured Spirochaetaceae bacterium, assembly GCA_964594405.1. Lineage (GTDB taxonomy): Bacteria > Myxococcota_A > UBA9160 > UBA9160 > UBA4427 > CAZQMY01. Next base: position 1,728 of record CAZQMY010000631.1, read on the forward strand.
ACCGAGTCGATGATGATGCCCTTGGTCGCCACGTACTCGGCGAGCCCTGCCTGGATCTCGGAGGCCAGGCGGTCGCGGGTCTCCTCGAGGAAGAAGTCCTCCGCACGCGTGACCTTGGTGCCCACCTCGCGAACCAGCGAACGGACCTTGGGGATGAGGTGAACGGAGACGATGGCGTTCTCGTCGCCGGTGTCGCGGATCATCTGCGGCGCCATCTGCCCGTTGAGCCGATACTGGATCGAGAGATCGATCTTCGTGAGCAGCTGATCCCGCGTCGGCACGTCGACGCCGGTCAGCTTGTTCGACTTCTGGCGGACGTCGACGTTCTGCCAGCTGAGAAGCGGATTGACGGGGATTTGGAGCCCCTCGGCATAGGGCTCGTTCTGCACCTCACCGAAGAGGATCGCGACACCCACGTGACCCGCCGGCACCTGATGCATGAATTGGCGGCCGAAGATCACGATGATCAGGACGGCGATGATCAGGACAGTCGTTCGCGGATTCATGCGTACCCCCCTTGGTTGGACGGGGTGCCGGTCGGCGGCCCCCCTCCGCATACCCGCAATGTAACGCTTGAAAACAGGAATCGCCGGCTCGTGGGCATCCTCCCCAGGGCCGGCGACCCGATCTGCGCGCGTCGAGACTCAGCGCCGGCCCTGGACGATCGCCTTTTCCTCGTGCAGCGCCGCGATCTCGTCCGCCGAGAAGCCGTACTCGCCGAGCACCTCGTCGGTGTGCTGGCCCGCATGTACCGGCGGGCGACTGATCTCGGGCACCGTGCGATCGAAGCGCGGTGCGGGCGCCGGCTGGATCATGCCCGAGTGCTCGACGAAGGTGCTGCGCGCCTTCATGTGGGGGTGCTCCGGAGCCTCGTCCATGCTGAGCACCGGGGCGAAGCAGACGTCCGTGCCTTCCATGATCTCGCACCACTCGTCGCGCGTCCTGGTCTTGAAGACCTCCGCCAACCTGGGCTTCAGGGCCTTCCATTGCGTGCGATCCATCTGCGGCGGGAGATCCTCGTCTTTGAGGCCCGTTTGCTCGAGCAGCAGCGCGTAGAACTGCGGCTCGATGGAGCCGATGGACACGTACTTGCCGTCGCTGGTCTCGAAGGTGTCGTAGAAGTGCGCGCCGGTGTCGAGCAGGTTGACGCCGCGCTCGTCCTGCCACATGCCCATGGCCTTCATGCCATACATCATCGCCATCAGGGTGCTGGCGCCGTCGACCATCGCGGCGTCCGCCCCCTGGCCCTAGCCCGAGCGCGCGAGCTAGACGCGGGCGCAGC
>CAZQMY010000632.1:0-3004 GCA_964594405.1 uncultured Spirochaetaceae bacterium
AGCCGTCGGCATCCCGGTCGAGCTTGCCCGGCGCGCCCTTGCGTCCGGTGCTCCACCAGTACTCCACCCACTCGGTCGGGGGCGCGTGCTCTTGCTCGTCGTACTTGCGGGAGATGGGGCGCATCACTTGGCGCGCCATCTCGTTGTAGTGCTCCATCGAGATCTTGCTGTTCTCGGTGAGTTCGAAGTCGATCGCCACGATATGGCCTCTCGTTGTGATGGGAGCGGGTTGCGGGTGGACTGCGCGGTCTCTCAGACCAGCGTCAGGCCCTCGAAGCTGCTGGTGAAGCCGGCCGCGTTGCGCAGGTACATCTCGGGCAGGTAGTCGCGAATGAAGCCGTGGCCGCCGAAGATCTGGACGGCGTCGTCCGCGACCTGGAGGGCGGTGCGCCTGGCCTGGCTGTAGGCGAGGGCGGCGTAGCGGTGGATGTCCTCGCCGCGGTCCGCGGCGGCGGCGGCTTCCCAGGTGAGCAGCCGCGCCCCGTCGATCTCGATGGCCATGTCGGCGATCTTGAAGGCGATGGACTGCCGAGTCGCGATGGGCTGGCCGAAGGTCTCGCGCTCCTTTGCGTAGTCGCGGGCGACCTCGAAGGCGGCGCGACTCATGCCCACCGCCGCCGCCGCGAGGCCGATGCGCGCCCGGTCGATGAGGTGCGGGACGTCGGCGCCCGCCTCGCCGCCGAGCCTCGCGCTGACAGGCACGCGAACACCCGAGAGCGTGAGCTCGGCCAGGGGCATCGCGTGCGTGCCCAGATTCTTCTCGATCCCTGCGCGGAGGCCGGCCGCATCGCGGGGCACGAGATAGGCCTGCACGCTCTCTCCCTCGGCCGCCGTGACGAGCACCGTCTGCCCGCCCTCGATCCACGGGCCTGCGCCTTGGCGCCGTCCAGGATTAATGCGTCCCCGTCGCGCTTGGCGATGGTCTGGGGGCGATGCGGGTCGGAGTCGAAGCGGGGCTCGGTGATCGCGAGCGCGCCGGGCACGAAGCCTGACCCGGTCAGCGTGGGCAGGACGGCAGACTTCTGCTCGTCGGTGCCCTGGAGTGCGACCGGTACACCGAGCAGGGCGGGGCTGAGGATGGAGAGGCCCATCGAGAGGTCGCCCCAGGCGAGCTCCTCGGCGATCAGGACGCTCGTGACGGCCGAAGCCTCTCCACCACCGCCGTAGGCCTCGGGCAGCCCGTTGGCCACGAGGCCCAGCTCGTGTGCGCTGCCGAGCACATCCATGGGCAGGGCATTCGCCTCGTCCGCCTCGCGGGCCTTCGGTCGGATCTCGTTCTCCGCGAACTGGCGCACCGTCTCGACGATCAGCGCCTGCTCTTCGTTGGGCTCGAAGTCCATCATGTCGCTGGGATCTCTCCTTCCTTCTCCATCGCCTCTTGTCCCTATCCTCTTCCAGTCCCTCGTCCAGATCCCGATCTCGGCCGACCCGAATGCGCCGGATCGGGCTCGAAGCGCGCTGCCGGGAGCTTCCGCAGGACGGGTGGCTGGTGTGTGCTGATCGCCTCGGGGCTGCTTTGCGGCTGAAGCGTGGAATGGAGGAGACAGGGCCGACGGCGGCCCGCTGGGCGCGGCGATGCTACCAGCCGCACAGAAGCGTCGCCTTGGACATTGCGGACGGGCCGGTGTCCAGAACGCACTCGCCGGCGAGCGGCGACATGCTTCGGAGTACGCGGTCTGCAGGAGCGAAACTGCCGCGAAATCGCGATCGCTGATCCGGGGGATCTTCGGGGCTCTCCATGATCGCGTTCCCGACACATCATTCGACCGCTCGAGGTGGACCCGAACACGGAAGCGCGACGAGGTCGTCTCGACGCAACCATTCGATGCGTCGAGGCTTCGGATCGCTGCGCGAAACTCCGGGAGCGCAAACTTGACGCGGCCTTGGGGTCGTTGTAATCAAGCGCGCGACTTCTCAGCGCTCTGCTGACTGCCGAAGTGGTAGCGGCCCAGTGCACCGATCCGACCCCCCCCCTGAAAGACGTCGGCAAGCGGCCGGCGCGGACACGCGGCGGAGCCGGGAGGCGGTGCGCCGGGTATCGGTTCCTGGTCTGCAGCGGGTGCAACGTAGGGTGTGCGGGTGCTGAGGCGAGCAAGGCGGGGCTGTCGTCCTTCGAGGATCAATCGAGTAGTCGCGGCTCCGCTCGTTATCATTGTCAGCATGAATAATCAGTCCACTGGTCCAACGTCGCGATCGAAGAACGCCGGGGGCGATGCCGCAGAGGCGGAATCCCGGGCTCGACGGGAGCCGAGTGGAGGGACGCCCGGCCGGCTCGCAAGACCAAGACATGGCCGGGCGGGTCGAACGGGTCGAGCGCCCGGACATCGAACCCTCGGCTCGTTCTCCTCTCTTCCATCGTTTCATGAGCCACCGTTCCCTGGCGCGGGCCCCGCGCACGGGACGGCTTCTTCAGGGGCAACCATCTCGCGCATGAGCCTGAATCAGCGTACGCGTCGACAGCGGTCAGGTGCCTACCAGAGCATCCTGCTTCTCACTCTCTTGACCGGCCTCGCCCTCATGGCCTCCGGAGGCGCCGCCAGCGCTGCTGACGACGCCCATGGCGAGGAGACCGCGCAAGAAGCACCCACACCGACCGGCCCCGTGCTCGTCGCCGGCAGCATCTGCGAGGCCCACGAGCTTCGCACGAAGAAGGAGCGCGATCCGCGCGTTCGCATCGAGATCCCCGCCGAGTTCGACAAGCAGTGGCCGTCGGCAAAGGCCTGCGCCAGCGCGAAGGCCGCCAGCGATCCCGTGGCCGAAGGTCCGCTGCCACATCTGATTGACGAGCACACGTGTGACCAGCGGGTTGTCGGGAGACGTCAGCCATTGAGCCAGCCCCAGCCGGTTTCTCGGGGCTCCTTCGGGAAAGGAACTGACGACCTTCACAATCCCGGGCTCGAGCGGATCACCGGGGGGGAGATTGTATTCGCCGCGTTGCAAGAGACGCGTCGGGCGAGGCTTGGGCAGATCCTGGGCAACCAGCGTTGTGGTGAACGCCTTCTCG
>CAZQMY010000633.1:0-2987 GCA_964594405.1 uncultured Spirochaetaceae bacterium
GCACGAGGCTCACTACAATCGACCGCCGACGGGTGGCGGCTCACCCGCCGACCTCCACCATCCTCAGCCAGCCCATCCCGAAGCCAGAGGAGCCCCCACCTTGCGCCAACCGATCAGCGCTGAAACGACGGTTTGCGGAATCATCCTCCATCCGGCCGGACACACCCGCTCGCCCGCCATGCACAACGCCTGCTACGACGCGCTGGATCTCGACGCCGTGTATCACGCCTTCGACGTGCTCCCGGACCTGCTCGGCGACGCGGTGGCGGGGCTGCGCGCCCTCGGTGTTCGCCAGGTCGCGGTCTCCATCCCGCACAAGGAGAGCGTGATGGCACATCTCGATCGGGTGGACGACGTGGCGCGCGAGATCGGCGCCGTCAACACAGTGACTCGGATGGGAGACGAGCTCGTCGGCAGCAATACCGACTGGCTCGGCGCCATCCGGGCGCTCGAGCGGGTCACCACACTCGAGGGCAAGCGGGCGGTGGTGCTTGGCGCGGGCGGAGCAGCGCGAGCGCTGGTCTACGGGCTGATGCGCGCCGGCGCCGAGGTGCACCTGCTCAACCGGACCGCCGAGCGCGCCCAGGCCCTCTGTGCAGACCTCGGTGCCAGCGGATTCGGCCCGCTCGAGTCGCTGGCGGATCTCCCGCACGAGGTGCTGGTCAACACCACGAGCGTGGGCCTGAAGAGCGACGAATCGCCCGTCGATTCACGCGCACTCCGGTCGGAGAGCGTCGTGATGGACGCGGTCTACGATCCCGAGACCACGCGGTTGCTCGCCGACGCGCGGCGCGCTGGCGCCACGCCCCTCGGCGGCAAGTGGATGCTCGTCTACCAGGCCGCCGCCCAGTTCGAGATCTGGAGCGGGCGCGCCGCGCCCGTGGAGGTCATGGAGCGGGCCTTCAGCCGTTGAAGCCCCACTTCTCCTTGTTGGCCTGCACCTGCTCGGGCGTCGGAGCCTCGGTGTCGGGCTTCTCCGGCACCTCGAACTCGTCGCGCACATCGACCACCTTGGCGTTGAGTGCGGTGTCCGCCTCGAAGAGGTCCGGCACCTGCTCGTCCTCGAAGATCGCCTCCCAGGGGCACTCCGGCTCGCAGACGCCGCAGCTGATGCACTCTTCCGGGTCGATGTAGAGCTGATTCGGCCACTCGGAGGAATCGTCGCCCTTGTACTGCACGATGCAGTCGACGGGGCAGACCTCGACGCAGGCCATATCAACGTTGTCTCGACACAGGCTGGTGATCACCCAGGCCATCTCACTCCCTCCTCAAATCAGAATACCAGGACCAGCGGGCAGCGCCGGTCTCACGATCTACTTCAGCTTGGTCTCTTTGTAGATGACGTGCTTGCGTACGACCGGGTCGTACTTCTTGAATTCGAGCTTGTTCGGCGTATTCGTCCGGTTCTTCGACGTGGTGTAGAAGTGACCGGTGCCCGCCGTGGACTCGAGCTTGATCTTCTCTCGCTTGCTCTTGGCCATGAGAACCTGCCTGGGGCTGATCGGACACCGCTCGCGGCATCTGAAGCGTCGCCCACTTGGATCGTCGCGTTGGAGGTGGAGGAATCGATGTGATTGCAGCCGCGGTCGGAATGGTTGTGATTGCAGCCGTGGTTGGAATGGTTGTGATTGCAGCCGTGGTCAGAGTCGTGACGGTCGCAGCCGTGGTGGACGCGTGGCTCGATTCAGCTGGCCACCGGGTCGGGAACCGGATCGCCGCCGCGTGCGAAGACGCGCACGCGCTTGCCGTCACGCTCCTCGATGCGGACGCGCGAGGGCTTGCCATCGGCCGGGTTCACGAGCATCACGTTGCTGATGTCCATGTAGCCTTCGTCCTCGACGATGCCGCCCTGCTGCGCGCCGGCGCGGCCCGGCTTGAGGTGGCGCTTGCGCATCCGCATCCCCTCGACGCGCACGCGGCCGGCCTCGCGGTCGACGGCGATCACGCGCCCCTGGTTGTTGCCGCTGCTGCGCTCAGCACCCGTAACGACCTGAACGAGGTCGCCTTTTCGAATCCTGCTCATGATGCATGCCCTTCGTCTGGGGAAGCGAAGGTATCCGACAATGAAAGGCGCAAGTCAATACCCCCCCATGGGAATAGCCCGATTTCGAAGCGGATTCCCGTTCGTTCGACCACCTCACCCGGAGGGCAACGAACGTCCCCGGCCCGTGCCGAAGACAGCGGGCCGGGCGTCGCGAGAAGCCCGATCAGCTGGCGTGGTGGTGGACCAGCACCCCGTCGGCCCGGCGCTCGGTCGAGCAAGCGCCACTCTCCTCGAGGACGTCGAGGGCACCGATCACCATGAGCAGGCGTGTCTTCAACTGCTTCACGACGTCCGCGTCGGGGAAGAGACCGTCGTAGAGCTCGTAGCCCGTGACCGCCTGGCCCAGGGCGGTGACCGAGCGCAGGCTCCGCTCGATGCGCTGGATGCGCACGTCGTAATAGAGCAGCGCGTCTCGAACGGAGCGGTCGCCGGCGCGGATCGGTCGGCCCAGCGCGGGCAGCACGAGCGAGAGCGGGCGGCGACGCAGCTCGCGCAGCGATTCGCGATAGAGCACGAGCCCCTTGAAGCGGGGTCGGCGACGGAGCGGGTCGGCGGGATCGGGCAGCCCATCGACGTAGTAGTTCTCGGTGTTGGGGACCGCGCCGTTCATGAGGTGGTCACCGCTGAAGAGCACCCGGCTCGAAGCCTCATAGAGCAGGATATGGCCCGCGGTGTGCCCCGGGGCGTGGATGACCTCGAGCTCCATGTCCTTGAACGAGATGCGATCGGCCGCGCGCAGGACCCGGTCGATGCGGGTCGGACGGCACATCGCGGGCTCGTTCCGCAGCCGCGCGATGCGCGCCTCCACCAATCGGTCGAGGACCGCTGGGGGAACGCCGTACTCCGAGAAGAGCGCCGTCGTGTCGTCGATGCGCTCGTCGAGCGCCACGCTGAATTGCTCCACCTTCGGCACCGCGTCGACATGGGCCCACACCTCGAAGTC
>CAZQMY010000634.1:0-2981 GCA_964594405.1 uncultured Spirochaetaceae bacterium
CGCGATGGTCGAGCTCGATCCGGATCGATTCGAAGCCGTGCGCGGGCTCGGCGCCGACGAGGCCCCTTGCGCGATCATTCCCCATCACCCGCTCAACACCCGCTGTGGCCGTGTCTTCTGCGACGAGGCGGAGGTGCCGCGCTGGGCGGCCCTCTTCGCCGGCGGCAATCTCTCGTTCGGTGGCGACGCCGATGCCCTCGACCCGAGCGAGGTCTCCGATGTCCTCGAGGCGCTCGCCCCCGAGTGGCCCACCGTCTTCATCGACCCACCGGCGCCCTTCGCGGAGGGCGTGAGAAAGGCCCGCGACGACCTCTTCGCGTGGCCACGCATCCACTTCGAGTGGCCCGCAACGCGAGGCGGTGGAGCGGGCATCGCCGAAGGCCGGGGCAGCATCCGCCTGATCGGGCCGAGCGACGCGTCCGCGCTCGCCGCTCTTCCGGGGGACATCGCCTGGATCCACGATACCTGGGGCGGGCCCCGGGGCCTCGCGGGCTCGGGCATCGCCGTCGGCGCCTTCGACGGGGATAGACTCCTCTCGGTGGCTGCAACCTTCTATCTGGGTCGTCGCTACGAGGAGATCGGCGTCGTGACCGCGGCTGCGGCGCGCGGACGGGGCCTCTCCACCGCTTGCGCCTCCGCCTTGATCGACGACATCCTGGCCCGGGGACACATCCCCTGCTGGTCGACGACGCCGGACAACCTCGCGAGCATCGCGGTGGCCCGGCGCGCGGGCTTCGTACGCAGCGGTGCGGCCATGCAGTTCGGCTTCGGCCAGATCGTCGGGGGCGGTCTACCGCTCACATGAAGTGGGCATCGAGTGCCCCGAATCGGATTGGAGGTCGACAAAAGTGGCGCAGGAATCCCCGAACGCAGAGCAGATCGAGTACTGGGACCAGGTCACCGGCCCGAAGTGGGCCGAGCTCTCGGATGACATCGACGCACTGATCGCGCCCTTCGGTGATCGTGCGCTGGAGGCCGCCGCGGCGGCGCCCGGCGAGCGTGTCCTCGACGTCGGATGCGGCTGCGGGCCGACGACGGCGGCGCTGGCAGAGTCGGTGGGCGGGTCCGGGGGGGTGCTCGGCATCGACGTCTCGGGTCCGATGCTCGGGGTGGCCAGGGCCAGAGGCGCGGGCCTCCCGCAGCTGGACTTCCTGCAGGCCGATGCACAGGTCCACGACTTCTCCGGATCCCCCTTCGACCTGGTCTTCTCCCGCTTCGGCGTGATGTTCTTCGCCGACCCGGCGGCGGCCTTCGGCAATCTGCGCGGCGCGCTCCAACCGAGCGGGCGTCTCGTCTTCGTCTGCTGGCAGGCGCCGGAGCTCAATCCCTGGATGATCGGCCCGGCCGCGGCCGCCGCGAAGCACGTGCCCGCCCCCGAACCGCCGCCTCCCGGCGCACCCGGTCCCTTCTCGCTGAGCGATGCCGACCACCTGAGCGGCCTGCTCGAGGCTGCGGGCTACTCCGGTGTGGAGCTGGATGCCGTTGCGCTCGAGGTCGACGTCATCGGCGGACGCTCCTGGGAGCAGGCCCTCGACTTCATGCTGCAGATGGGACCCACGCTCCGCATGCTGGCCGAGGCCGACGATTCGACCCGGGCCAGAGTGCGCGAGTCCGTGCGCGAGCTGCTGGAGTCGCGTCGGCGCGGCGAGGGGAGCTACTTCGACGCGGCCGCATGGATCGTGCGCGCGCGCCCCTGACCCTGCCGAGGCGAGCGCGTCACCCGTCCTGCTTGAAGAGGTAGCGGGTGATCATCTCACTCGTCGCGTGCGCGGCCTGGTCGATCATCTCCGGCTCGCCGCGCAGCTGACTCTGCGTGGAGTTCCACTGCACGGCATTCAGGATCACGAACGACGCCATCTCGCGGTCCATCAGCGGGCGGCAGACGCCCTCCTGCTCCAGCGCATCGATGAAGGCGTCGATGGCCTCGCGCACGCGACCGCGCATGGCATCGAAGCGCTCGCGAAACGCCGGGTCCTTGAAGTAGCGCTCCCACAGGATGCGCTGGAGGCCCGGCCGCAGCCGCGTGGTGTGAAAGATCGTATCGATCAGGCTCCTTGTCCGCTCCCGGGGATCGGTGCCGCGCCAGCTCGCCGGATCGAGCTGCTCGATCACCTGCTCGGCCTCCTCCGCCACCTCGGTGTCGAGCAGCTCGAGCAGGATCTCCCGCTTGTCGCGGAAGTAGCCGTAGACCGTGCCCACGGCGACCCCGGCATGTTCGGCGATCATCGCGGTGGTCGTCTCCTCGAATCCGGAGCGCTCGAAGCATCCCACCGCCGCCTCGAGCACCCGCTCGCGGGTGAGGCGACTGCGCGCCTGCTTGGGCTGACGCACGCCGCGGCGACCGGCGGCGGGCCCCGGGCCGGCGTCTGCGGCGGATCCGGCGTCACCTGCGCTCTCCGGGCGGGCTCTCATCGCCCGGATCTTACCGGATTAGCGAGCGTTCTTGCCAAAAAATGAAGTCGACGTCATATTTAGACATCAAGTCCGGCGGGTCCGGACCGAAGAGCAGCTTCAATCCATCGCGCGCGGCTCCGCCTCTCTCCGGGATTTCCAGCAGCCCACCGCGGCGCCGCGCAAGACCACGTCGAGGAGACGCCATGGCCAGCCCCGCAACGACGCCCGAGCAGAGCCCCGCGAGCACCGAGGACGAGCTCGAGACCATCCTCACATCCTTCGATACGAACTATGTCTGGAACTATGGCCACGTGAAGGACGGGCTCGCCGATCTCTACGAGAAGGCCAAGCGCGAGCAGTGGAACAGCACCACCCAGCTGGCCTGGGATACGGATGTGGACTGCGAGAAGCCCATCATTCCGATGACGGTCAATCCCCTGGCCAACTACGCCCCGCATCAGAAGCTCAGCGAGAAGGAGCACGTCCGCCTCCAGCATGCGCAGATCTCGCTGCAGCTCTCGCAGTTCCTGCACGGCGAGCAGGGTGACTTGATCGTCGCCTCGCAGCTCGTGGCCGCCTGCCCCTGG
>CAZQMY010000635.1:0-2951 GCA_964594405.1 uncultured Spirochaetaceae bacterium
GTCGACGATGTAGGCCTCGGCCAGGGTGTTCTCCGCTGCTTGGAGGTTCCGTCAGTGAGTGGTTGGGGTGCGAGCGACGATCTGAGCTTGCAGATCACCGACGAGCCGTGGCCGAAGAGGCCCTGGTTGGCGGTGATGCCGGCCTTGGCTCCCTCGACCTGCCGCCCGCCGGCCTGACCGCGCAGCTGCCAGGTCAGCTCGCAGACCTGCTGCAGCGCCTGGGCGGGGACGGCCTCGCCGAAGCACGCCAGCCCGCCGCTCGCGTTCACCGGGATGCGACCGCCGATCTTCGTGTCGCCGCCGCGCAGCAGCTTCTCGGCTTCGCCCTCCGGGCACAGGCCGATGTTCTCGTACCAGTCGAGCTCGAGGGCGCTCGAGAGGTCGTAGACCTCGGCGAGCGACATGTCCTCGGGGCCGAGGCCCGCCTCCTCGTAGGCCGCGTAGGCGATCGAATCCTTGAAGCTGCGCGCCGGCGCAGGCACCACCGCCGCCGAGTCCGTCGAGAAGTAGGGCATGTCCAGCGTGGTCTGCGGATAGGTCGGCGTGACCGTCGAGACGGCCGCGATCTTCACCGGATCCACGTTCTTCCTGCGCGCGTACTCCATGCTGCTGACCACCACCGCGGCGGCGCCGTCGCTGGTGGCGCAGATCTCGAAGAGGCGAAGCGGGTCGGCCACCATCGGAGAGCTCAGCACCTGCTCCATGGTGAACTCCTTGTGGTAGCGCGCGTAGGGATTCGCCATGCCGTGCCTCGCGTTCTTCACCTTGACCGCGGCGAAGTCCTCCTCGGTGGCGCCGTAGACGTCCATCCGGCGGCGAGCGTAGAGGGCGAAGTAGGTGGGATTCGTGCAGCCCATCAAGCGGAAGCGCAGCCAGTCGGGGTCGGTCCAGCGCTCGCCGGCGTTGGGGGCGAGGAAGCCCTTCGGTGTGGTGTCGGCGCCGACGACGAGCACCACGTCGGCCATGTCGGCGAGGATCATGGCTCGGGCGTTGTTGAGCGCCTGGGAGCCCGAGGCACAGGCCGCATAGGAGGTGGAGACGCGGGCGCCGCTCCAGCCCAGGGCTTCAGCGAAGGTCGACCCCGCCACGTAGCCCGCGTAGCCGTTGCGCACGGTCTCGGCCCCGGCGACGACCTGGATGTCCTGCCACTCGACGTCTGCGTCCTTGAGCGCGTCGTTGCAGGCCTTCAGGCCGTATTCGACGAAGTTCTTGCCCCACTTGCCCCACTGGTGCATCCCGACACCGAGGATCGCGACTTCTCTGGCCATGCTGCTGCTCCTGTGGTGACGTCCGGCCGTCACCTTGCGATGCGTGAACCGGGCGCGACCCTAGGCCGCGACGGGCTTCCACTTCCAGACGGTGTAGTCGACGTCGTCCTGCTCGTAGACCTTCTCCACGACCAGCTCTACCTCCATCCCCGCCTTCAGGCTCGAATGGGGAACGCCTTCCGCGACCTGGCCGAGGATCACCATCTTCTCCTTCTCGAGCTCGACGGCCGCGATGGCGTAGGGCTCGAAGGGGTCGGGTGAGACGTAGGGCTCCGGAGGCTGATAGTAGTGCTCGGTATACGACCAGATCTTGCCGGTCCGCGAGAGCTCGACCTCGTCGAACTCCGTGCTCTGACAGGCCGGGTTCTTGCAGTAGAGCTCGACCTTGGGGAAGAAGTAGGTCCCGCACGCCCTGCACTGGGTGCCGATCAGGTGCGGTTCGTCGTCGGTGGTGAACCAGCCTTCCATGGTGGGCTGGGTCTTGCGCTCGGCCATCTTCCGGTCTCCTTCGATGCGACTTCCGTCAGGCCGCGGAGGGCGGGCTGTACCCGAAGCTCGCCGCGGGCAGCGCGCCGTCGATGACGGCCTCCGCCACCCGCTTGCGATGCCACGCGCCGGTGCCGTACGCCAGATCCAGCGACCAGGCGCGCTTCATCCACACGTGCAGGTCCTGCTCGTAGGTGTAGCCGATCGCACCGTGCACCTGCAGCGACTCCTTGCTCGCGAAGATGGCGGCCTCGCCGCCGGCCACCTTCGCCATGCTGACGTCGACGGCGCGTGTCCGTGCGCCCGTCGCCACCGAGTGCGCCGCGCGATAGACGACGCTGCGCGCGTACTCGACCTTCACCTTGGCGTTGGCCAGGCGATGCTTGACCGCCTGGAAGGTGCCGATGGCCACCCCGAACTGCTTGCGCTGGGTGGCGTAGAGCACGCCCATGTCGATGAGCTGCGTGCCCACGCCCAGCTGTTGGGCCGCGCAGGCCAGAACACCCCGGTCGAAGGCGGCATCGAGCAGCCTGCGGGCCGGATCACCGCTCAGGACGCGGCTCTTCTCTCCGGGCGTCCAGTCCACGACGAAGAGGCGGCGGGACTGGTCGTTGGATTGCTGCGCCGTGAGCTTCGCTTCCGAAGGGCGCAGGGCGTGGATCTCGTCGCCGTGAGGGAGGATCAACAGGTCGGCCACGTGCGCGTCGCTCACGAAGGGGCTCTGGGCATGCCCGACGGCGAGGATCGCCGCGCCCTCGGCCACCGGCCCCAGCCAGTCGTTCGCGAGCCCGGGCCGGCCGGCCTCAGCCAGCTCCTGGAGCAGGGGCACGCCGACGGCGGCGGTGGAGACCACCGGCTCCGCCAGGGCGGCTCGGCCGGCCTCTTCGAGCACGAGCACGAGGTCGCGCTCGTCCAGGCCCATGCCCCCGGCCGACTCCGCGACGAGCAGCGCAGGCACGCCGATCGCGGCGAGCTTCGCCCAGAAGTCTGGCGACCGGCCGGTCTCGGTCTCCCAGAGGCCGCGCACGTGATCGGCGGTGCACTCGCCCGTGAGGAAGTCGCGCACCGTCTGCTGGAGCAGGAGCTGATCTTCGCTGAAGCTGAAGTCCATGACTCGATTCCGTCTCTTTGCCGCTGCGCGCTACTTTCGCGGCAGGCCGAGGATGCGCTCGGCGATGATGTTGCGCTGGATCTCGT
>CAZQMY010000636.1:0-2921 GCA_964594405.1 uncultured Spirochaetaceae bacterium
AGTCCTGGTGCTGGGGCGGGAACATCTCGTGGGTCGACGAGCCCCGGCCCGGCATCCGTCGTATCACCCTCAACCGCCCCGAGAAGCGCAACGCTCTCTCCAATGCGCTGCGCGCCGAGCTCTATCGGGCGCTCGAGGAGGCGGACATCGACGACTCGATCGCCGTGACGATCATTCGCGGCGCGGGGAAGTGCTTCTCGTCGGGCTACGACCTCTCGTCGAACACGATATTGGGTCAGCCCTGGCATACGGCGCGCGGCGACGGCAACTGGTCGCGCCACGTGGTCGAGGGACACTTTCGCGTGTGGGATCTGTGCAAGCCCGTGATCGCGCAGGTCCACGGCTACTGCCTCGCGGGCGGAAGTGAGCTCGCGACCTCCTGCGATCTCGTCTACGTGGCCGAGGATGCAGAGATCGGCTACCCGCCGGTTCGCTCGATGAGCCCGCCCGACATGCAGTTCCATCCCTGGCTGGTGGGCATGCGGAACGCGATGGAGCTGATGCTGACCGGGGACGCGATCAGCGGGAGCGAGGCGGTCCGGATGGGCTTCGCCAACCGTGCCTTCCCCGCGGCGGAGCTCGACGAGCGGGTGCTCGAGATCGCTGGTCGCGTGGCGCGCATCCCCTCCGACCTGCAGCAGCTCAACAAGCGCAGCGTTCATCGGGCGCTCGAGCACATGGGCATGCGCACGGCGCTCCGGGCCGGCACCGAGATCCAGGCCATGGGCTTCCACCAGACCTCGTCGAAGGCCTACTTCAGGAAGCTGACGCAGGGCGTCACCGGGGCGCTCGACCATCGCGACGGCCAGTTCGGCGACTACCGCACGAAGGGCGACGGAGAATAGCCATGGGCTAAGCTCGTCGACGCATCGCGAGGAGGAAGAGCATGGCCGCAGCGCCCAGCTACTCAGCCGTAGATCCCGCCGAGGTGCGCGTCCGGCGCAAGCGTGACGTCGCCCTCGGCTATCGCATCCTGGCGGCGATGCGCTGGGGCGACGTGGGTGACGGGCATATCAGCGCTCGCGATCCGGAGCGTCTCGGCTGCTTCTGGATGCTCCGCTACGGCGTCTCCTACCATGCGGTCACCGTGGACGACCTCGTGCTCGTCGGGCCCGACGGCGAGCTGGTCGAAGGAGAAGGCCACATCAACGTGGCCGGCTACTACATCCACCATCCCATCCTCGAGGCTCGTCCGGATGCCAACAGTGCGTGCCATGTCCACACCGGCTGGGGAACGCCCTTCTCCGCGGAGGTCCGACCCATCCAGCCGATCACGCAGGAGGCGTGCGTATTCTACGAGGACCATGCCATCTTCGACGACGAGGAGGTGCAGATCCAGGACACCGAAGGCGGTCGACGCATCGCGAAGGCGCTGGGCGGACATCGCGCCGTCATCTTGCGCAACCACGGGCTGCTCACTGCGGCCGCCCGAGTGGACGAGGCCGTGGGAAACTTCGTCGTGATGGAGCGCGTGGCCGAGGCCCACATGAAGGCGCGGGATGCCAGGCCCATCGGTCGCGAAGCCGCACTCTACGCCAAGGCCGATCTGATCAAGTACGGTCACGGCCGAGTCGCCTTCTCCAATCTCGTGGCGCGACACATCGGGGATCCAGGCGTGGTCGGCTGAGCCCGTTCGGGTGTGGAGGTGGGTGCGGACGGGCCCGGGCCATCCACGAGGCCGCCACCGGGACCATCGAGCGCGGGAAGCTAGATGCTGCGCCCCGCCTCCTTCCAGTACTCGTCCTTCAATAGTCGCTTGTAGAGCTTGCCGGTGGGATGGCGGGGAAGCTCTTCGCGGAAGTCGACGCTGCGCGGACATTTGACGTCGGCCAGGTGCTCGCGGCAGTAGGCGATGAGCTCGTGCTCGAGGGCCGAGGCCGTCTCGTCGTCGGCCGGCATCTCGGCCGGCTCCACCACGGCCTTCACCTCCTCGCCGAAGTCGTCGTTGGGCACGCCGAAGACCGCCACGTCGTGCACCTTCGGGTGCATGGTGAGCACGTTCTCCGCCTCCTGGGGGTAGATGTTGACGCCGCCGGAGATGATCAAGTAGGCCTTGCGATCCGTCAGGTAGAGGAAGCCGTCCTCGTCGAGCCGCCCGACGTCGCCGAGCGTCGACCAACCGTTGCCGAGCCGTGAGGCTGCGGTCTTCTCCGGATCCCCGTGGTACTCGAACGTGCCTCCGCCCGCGAAGTAGACGGTCCCCTCCTCGCCGATCGGGACCTCCTCGCCGTCCTCGCCCACGATGTGCACCTCGCCGCGGATCGCCTTGCCCACGGTCCCCGGATGCTCGAGCCACATCTCGCTGTTGCAGTAGACGAAGCCGTTGCCCTCGGTGCCAGCGTAGTACTCGTGGATCACGGGGCCCCACCAGTCGATCATGCTGCGCTTGACCTCGACGGGGCAGGGTGCTGCCGCGTGGATGGCCGCCTTCAGCGAGCTGACGTCGTGTCGCGCCCGCACCTCCTCGGGCAGCTTCAGCATGCGCACGAACATGGTGGGAACGAGCTGTGAGTGCGTGACCCGATACCGATCGACCGCGGAGAGGAAGCCTTCCGGGTCGAAGCGCTCCATCACCACGGTGGTCGCGCCGGTGATGTGCAGGGCCATGCAGAAGCGCAGCGGAGCCGCGTGGTAGAGGGGCGCCGGGGAGAGGTAGACCGAGGTCTCGTCGATGGCGAAGAGCACACCCAGATTCGAGACCATGGACCCGGCCGTCTCGAGGGGCTTCGGCTCGCTGGACGGCAGGATGCCCTTCGGCCGTCCCGTGGTGCCCGAGCTGTAGAGCATGTCGAAGCCGGCCACCCGATCGGGCATCGGCTCCGCGGAGGCCGCGGCGCCCGCCTCCTCGTAGGACTCGTAGCCGTCGCTCACGTCGTCGATCATCAGCCACTTGCGAACACGGGGCATCCTGCCGACCAGCT
>CAZQMY010000637.1:0-2912 GCA_964594405.1 uncultured Spirochaetaceae bacterium
CCCCCAATTCCCCCCCCCCCCACCCGGGCCCGGCCCCCGGCCCCCGCGGGCACGGCCGCGACCCGCCCAACGGTCTCAATCTAGAGGATGGATGCCTGGTCTCCATGAGTGGCGCGTGTGGGGCGCCGACGGGGAGGTGCTCCACTCGGCGAGCGGCGGTTCTCTCGGCGAGCCGATGCCCGAGAGGGCCGAGAGCGCTGCAGCGGCTTTGGCGCACCGCATGGGATGGGGCGAGGATCGGCCGGACCAGCGCTTCGGAGCCCGGCCCGCTCAGGGCAGTAGCGGGTTCACCCCGTAGCGCACCGTGTCGTTCGTGTCGGGGTCGATCTTGCTCGAGTCGGAGACGAGGCCTTCGTTGCCGGGCTCGCTCAGGAGGTCGAGCGTCGCGTTCTGGATGCTGATGCCGTACGTGCACTCTTCGTCGTCACCGGGATCCAGGCACTCGACGTCCACACGCGTGACGGGCGCACCACCCTCGGCCTCGAGCTTCGCGTTGTCGAAGGTCACCGACTCGACGTAGCGCTGACCCTTGGGCAGGCGGAAGTCGGTGATGAAGTTGTCGAGCGGGTCGCGAAGGATCAGCCGCAGCGAGTCGTCCTTCCTGTATCCGAGGTCGCCGAAGCTGACTACCTGGGATGAGGGATCGAGCGCGACGAACTCGACCTCGGACTCTGCGAAGAACTCGCCGTCCTCGGTCGCGAGCTCGACCGAATAGGTCATCCCGACCACAAGATCCTCGGGGACCTCCGTCGCCGCCATCGCCGCTCGATCCACATCCCATGCCGGCCAGCGCGAGCGCCAGGATGATGAGGGGAGCGAAGGGACGACGGTGGCCGCGCGCTGTCAGGGCTCGCATCGCCCTTTCCGCGCTGCTGTTGAATCCAGAAGGCATTCGAGACAATCCCGGGGAAGCCCCGATACACCATCGTGGCGCCGGGGGGCCCGAACTTCTGGATTCTACGCAGGCTGCAGTCGTGAGTCTACCTAAACCCTTGGCCCGCGCGGGGAGCTGCCGCCGTCGCAACCTGGGCGCATGCCGTCCCGAGAGCCCCGACGAGGGGCCGAGAACGCGCTCTGTGCAGCCCCGCGACAAGGGTCCCGACCGGGCGGGTCGCGGCCGACGCGTCCCGGTGCGACGGCGAGCGCTGACTCCACACGGCGCTGGAGCCGGCTCTCAGCCGGACCGGCGAGGCGTCGCCGTCATGCGGTCGGAGCGGCCTGGCGACTACACGTCGAAACGGTCGAGGGTCATCACCTTGACCCAGGCCTCGATGAAGTCTCGAACGAACTCCTCTTGACCGTCGTCGGAGGCGTAGACCTCGGCGATCGCCCGCAGCTCGGAGTGCGAGCCGAAGATGAGGTCGACCGAGGTGCCAGTCCACTTCAGCTGGCCCGACGCGCGGTCCCGACCTTCGTAGACGCCCTCGATCTCCGAGGACTTCTCCCACTCCGTCGACATGTCGAGCAGGTTCACGAAGAAGTCGTTCGAGAGGGTGCCCGGACGGTCGGTCAAGACGCCGTGCTTCACACCCCCGGTGTTGGCGCCGAGAGCGCGCATGCCGCCGACCAGTGCGGTCATCTCTGGAACCGTCAGAGCGAGCAGATCGGCCCGGTCGACCAGACTCTCCGTCGGGGATAGGCGATTGCCCGCCCCGTAGTAGTTGCGAAAGCCGTCCGCCGTCGGCTCGAGCACGCCAAAGGATGCGACGTCGGTCTGCTCCTGAGTGGCATCGGTGCGGCCGGGCGTGAAGGGAACCTCCACGTCGTAGCCGGCGTCCGCGGCCGCCTTCTCGATCGCTGCGGCGCCGCCGAGGACGATCAGGTCTGCGAGCGAGACCCGCTTGTTCCGACTGAAGAACCCGCCGTCGAATCCCTGCTGGATCGCCTCCAGCTTCTCCAACACTCTTGCGATCTCGGCCGGATCGTTGACCGGCCAGTCCTTCTGTGGAGCGAGACGAAGCCGCGCCCCGTTTGCGCCTCCGCGCATATCGCTGTCGCGATAGCTGGCGGCCGCTGCCCAGGCGGTACGGACGAGTTCGGGGACGCTGAGGCCCGAGTCGAGGATTTCGGCCTTGAGCTTCTTGATATCGCGATCACCGATCAGCGGATGGTCGACCGGAGGGACCGGGTCCTGCCAGAGCAGCAGCTCTTCGGGGACGTCGCTGCCCAGGTAGCGGGCACGCGGGCCCATGTCGCGATGCGTCAGCTTGAACCACGCCCGGGCGAACGCGACCTCGAACGCCTTGGGGTTCTCCAGGAAGCGCTTGGAGACCTTCCGGTAGGCGGGGTCTTCCTTGAGTGACAGGTCGGTGGTCAGCATGATCGGCGCGTGCGTCACGCCCTCGAGGTGCGCGTCGGGAACGGTCCCCGCGGCCTCCCCGTCCTTCGGGATCCACACGACCCCACCGCCCGGGCTCCGGGTCTTCTCCCACTCGAAGCCGAAGAGGTTCGAGAGGTACATCATCGTCCAGCGGGTGGGCGCCGCGGTCCAGGCGCCCTCCAGGCCGCTGGTCACGGTGTCCTCCGCATTGCCCTTGCCACACTCGTTCTTCCAGCCGAGGCCCTGCTCTTCGACGCCGGAGGCCGTCGGGGCGGGGCCGACGCAATCCGACGCCTTGTGCGCCCCGTGGACCTTTCCGAAGGTGTGGCCGCCGGCGATCAGCGCCACGGTCTCCTCGTCGTCCATGGCCATCCGGCCGAAGCTCTCACGGATGCGCGCGGCGGCCGCGAGCGGGTCCGAGTTGCCGCCTGGGCCCTCCGGGTTGACGTAGATGAGGCCCATGACGGTCGCGCCGAGGGGATCCATCAGCTCGCCCTTCTCGTCGAAGCGCTCCACGCCGAGGAACTCCAGCTCCGGACCCCAGAAGACGAGATCCGGCTCCCAGTCGTCGGCTCGGCCGCCGGCGAAGCCG
>CAZQMY010000638.1:0-2904 GCA_964594405.1 uncultured Spirochaetaceae bacterium
TCATCATGCCCGAGATCGTGTTCAAGATCGCGCCCTTCGCACCGACGCTCGAAGGTCAGTACATCTTCAAGAACCTGGTCTTCGTCGCCGCCGGCTGGACCGTCCTCGTGCCCCGGCTCGAGCTCCCGAACGGGCTGATCGAGCGGCTGCGCGCGAGGGCTCAGGGGCGCGTCGACCCGGAGCCGAGCGGGGCGGGCGTCGACGCGACCGCCCGGTCGAGGGCTTGAGGTGAGCGCCGCTTGGATGCGCCTCGCCGTGCTGCTCGCTGTTGGCGGGCTCGCCTTCGGGATCGGAACCACCTACGAGCGGTACCGGGGGAGTGATCTGAGCCGGGTGCCGCAGACCGTGCCGGTCGCCATCGACCAGGTCGCTCTCCTGCCTGCGGTGTCGGCCTCGCCGGCGCGCGCGGCCGCTGCGCCGACGCCCCCGCTCGGCCCGCGCCCGAGCAAGCCTGCCATCGTCGACGGGCTCGATCTCTACCCGAGCATCATCAAGGGCGCTCGCACGCCCTTCGACCTGTGGCGCTACTACGGGCGCGGCGTCTCGTCTTTCGGCTCGCCCGTGCTGCCCATGCGCTTCGAGCAGTGGCTGAGCTTCCACGAGAGGCAGAAGCCGAATCTCATGCGGGACGTCCGCGCCTATATGGCGGAGCGGTACGACTTCCACGGCGAGGCCATGCCAGGCCGGTTCATGTCCGGTGGCAAGCCCGTGATGCGAGGTCCCGTTGCGCGCCTGGCGCCGGGGATGGAGAGCTTCGAGGCACTCGCTGCGCTCCCGGTCCAGGAGATCCGCGAGCGCGACCTCTTTCCGTACAAGCCGCTGGCCCATCCCCTCCAATCCGTCGCGCACATGGTCTTCCCGCGCACCTGGGTCGCGGCGCACCCCGAGCACGAGCGGATCGACGTCGACATGGACATCCCCGAGGTGTACCTGCCCGAGTTTCCGCCCCCGCTCTTCTTGACCACCCACAAGGAGCTGGGCGACGTCACCAACGGCCGGGAGATCACCTTCGACAACTTCTACGAGATCTTCGACGGCCTGATCACGCCCGAGCAGATGGAGGGCCTGAAGGAGCTCCTGCGGCCGACACCGACCACCTGGTTCAATCAGACCGACCATCGCATCACCGAGCAGCCGAGCCGGGGCGTGGCCTGCTTCGACTGCCATGTGAACGGCCACACCAACGGCGCGTTCGAGCTGGGGCCGGACGCTCGGCCGAATCTCGCGCGCCTGCGTGTCGACACCCCGACCATGCGCGGCAACTACAACCTCCTGCAGCTGTCGTCGAAGCGCTCGATTCGCAGCATGGACCACTTCGCTGAGGTCGAGGAGTACTTCGACGGCGATCCGGGCATGCAGCAGGCCATCGGCCCCCGCGCCGCGAAACGCGAGGTGACCAATCGCATGGGTGATTTCAACTCGATCATCGACCTGCCTCCGGCTCCGAAGCTGACGCCTCTGATGCAGCTGGACCCGGGTCTCTCCACCGAAGCCGAGCTTCGCGGCGAGATGCTCTTCCACGGCAAGGCGCGGTGCTCGGCATGCCACTACGGCCCGTCTTTCGTGGACGACGCCATGCACGACCTGCGCGTGGAGCGCTTCTACGTCGGTCGGCCCGAGGGGCCGATCAAGACCTTCCCCCTGCGCGGCATCAAGGATTCGCCGCCCTACCTCCACGACGGTCGCGCCCCGACCCTGCACGACGCCGTGGAGTTCTTCAATCTCGTACTCGGCCTCGAGCTCGCGAGGCAGGAGAAGGAAGACCTGGTCGCCTACCTGCTCTGTCTCTGATGCCTCGTCCGGGAGTTGCGCCGTCGCAGTCCACCAGGCCCACCCCATCTCGCCCCACAGCACCGCTCGGTCTTCCTCTTGGAGCTGGATCCGGGTGCCTTCTCGGGGTGCCCCGGGCGGTGCCATGCGTCGCCGCATGAGCCTGGCCTGCGCAGCGCCGCCTGCGCAGCGGCGGCCTGCGCACGCTCTGCGGCGGCTCGGGGCCCACTGTTGCACAGAGTGCCCTGGATCGTGCGCCCATTGGCCCGGTCGCGCGGGCGGATGCCCGTCTGGACCAGTACGCCGCCGAGTCGTCCGGCCCGTTCGCCCGTGAGCGCCGTGGCCTGGCCGCCACGGTGGGGGTCGGCCAGAAAATCCGTGCGCCGCGGGGATCGGCTGCATCCGATCCGGAATCCGACCCGAACCGCAGAACAGAGCAACCGCGGCGCGCACGCCTGGCGAGGGCAGGGGTCTTCGCGGGTGCGCGCCGACTGCGACGGGAGAAGCGCCCATGTTCCAGCCGAACGATCGCGTGGAATTCAGTACCGACCTGTGGATCGAGCCCTTCGTGGAGATCGCTCTCGGCGAGACCGGACGGATCGAGGCCGCCTGCGCCAACGGGGATGTGTGGGTGAAGCTCGATCGCGAGTACGACGTGCTGAAGTCCTGGCAGAACTGCGTGTATCTTCCCGCGCACTTCGCCCCGGCGGAGCTCCTCGAGCGCGTCTCAGCGCGGCCATAGGCCCGATCGGGCGTACCCGGCCCGCAGCTTCAAAGGCTCCGTTGGGGAGAGGCGGGCCCAAGTGCCCCCCCGGGCGCTTCGGGCCCGCGCTGAGGGTGCGAAGAATCGCCCATCGCATCACGGAGTGCCGGGAGCTCGAATCGTGCTGCCACGCGAGGCTACCGCCCATCCGCTTCAGACCGCGAGTCGGAGTCCCCCCAGCCGGACGAAGTGACGGAAGTCTTCATCCCGGGTCACCAGGCGTACGCCGTGGTCCACGCAGCTCTGGGCGATGAGGGTGTCCGCGAGACGCGCCCGGCGGCGCCGTGCGATGAGCCTGGCGCGCAAGCGTCCTGCCCGATCCCAGAAGCCCGGCTCGGGCTCGAGGAGTGGGAGCTGCAGGAAGAGCGCGG
>CAZQMY010000639.1:0-2903 GCA_964594405.1 uncultured Spirochaetaceae bacterium
GACGAGACGAATCTGCTGGCGCTCAACGCCGCCATCTTCGCCGCACAGGCCGGTGAGCACGGTCGGGCCTTCTCGGTCGTGGCCGACGAGATCAAGGAGCTGGCCGACCGGGTGCTGGCGAGCACGAAGGAGATCGGCGACCTGATCCGATCGGTACAGGACGAGAGCGCCAACGCCATCGGCGCCATCGCCAACGGCGCGCGCAGCGTGGCCGAGGGCGTCGAGCGATCCCGCGAGGCGGGCTCGGCGTTGGAGGAGATCACGTCGGCCTCCCGCGAGAGCGGTGACCGCATCCACGAGATCGTCCGTTCCGTGCAGGAGCAGAGCCAGGCCTCCATCCACGTGGTCGAGATGATGGAGCGGGTCAATCGCGGCGTGGAGGCCATCGGCCGTGCGAGCGCCGAGCAGGATCGCGGCAACGACGTGGTCTTCCGCTCGGCGGTGGCCATGCGAGAGGTCGCGCAACAGCTGCGCGCCACCACCGAGGAGCAGTCTCGCGGGGGGTCGCGCATCCGGCAGAGCATCGATGGCGTGCGCGACGCCGTCGAGTCGATCAACAGCGCACTGCAGGCCCAGTCCGCGTCCTGTCAGGAGGTGGTGGGCTTCCTCGAGGAGGTGTCGGCCGGCAGCCACGCCAACGACGTGGCCAGCGACCGTCTCGCCAAGTCGATGCTCTCCCTGCGCCAGCAGGCCGAGACCCTGCGCGAGGACATCCGCCGATTCGAGCTCGACCTCCGTGCGGAGGCGGAGACCGAGAGCGGGGCGCCCGCCGAGGTCTGATCTCCGGAGCGCAGCCCGGCCGCGCGCGGTACCCTCCGCGCCCGTGAAGGGCTCGGAAGCGCGCAGCTTCGTGATGGGTTCATGGGTCTCGTGGGGATTGGTCGGTGTGCTCGCGCTCACCGGCTGCGGGTATCGCTTCGTCGGCGGGCGCGCCGACGATGCGCCTCGTCTCTCGGTCGCCCTTCATGCCCTCGGCAACGCCACCTTCGAGCCCGACGTGGAGTGGACGTTCACCGAGGCGCTGCGTCGGGAGCTGCAGCGTGTCGGTCGCATGGAGCTGGTCGAGGACGGCGCGGCGGCCGACTTCGTGCTTCGCGGCGAGGTGGCCAGCGTCAGGACGGAGAGTCGGAGCTTCTCACAGGGCGTGAGGGCCCTGGAGTTCACGGTGGCGGTGAGCCTGCGGCTCGAGGTTCGACGGGCTGATGGCTCGGTGGCTCGATTGCCAGAGCATGCGCTGAGCGAGCGGGAGCTCTATCTGGCGAGCGCGGATCTGCAGGTCAGTCGGAAGAACCGCGAGGAGGCCCTCCGTGCCATTGCGGCACAGCTGGCGCAGCGCATTCGCATCGCGCTGCTCGACCTGGCGGGAGCCTCCTAGGCATCCATCTGGCTGCTACCGTGGATCGCCAGCGAGGAGGAACGAGTGGCGCTGGGGCACGACGAGCTCACCAAGGAGCTGAAGGGCGGACGGATCCGAGCGGCCTATCTGCTCGCGGGCGAAGAGCCCCTGCTCCGAGACGACGCGCTGGCCGCGATTCGCGGGGCGGTGCTCGCGGGGGGCGTGGAGGACTTCAACCTCGATCGGCTGAGCGGGAGGTCGACGACGCCGGGCCAGCTTCGCGATGCGCTGCGCGCGTTGCCGATCATGTGCGATCGAAGGCTGGTGATCCTCACGGAGCCGGAGGGCAGGCGGGGCGGGAGCAGGGTCGTCGTCGATGCGCTGCTCGAGGCGATGGACGAGCTGCTCGCCCAGTCGGAGACGGTGCTGGCGGTCGTCACAGAGAAGGTCGACAAGCGCGCGCGCTGGGTGAAGGCCTTCAAGGAGCCGGCTGCACTCGTCGATTGCGACCCGCCCAAGCCGGGTCGGAGCGTCGTCGCGTTCATCAAGCGGGAGTCCAAGAGGCAGGGCGTGGTGCTCGAAGACGGCGCGCCCGAGCTGCTGGCCGAGCGCGTCGGCCCGCAGCTGCTCCTGCTTCGTCAGGAGATCGCCAAGGCGGCGCTCCTGGCGGGTCCCGGCGAGCCGGTCACGCGGGCACACGTGGAGGCGGGCAGCAGTCAGCTCGCGGAGCAGCCCATCTGGGATCTGACCGACGCCATCGGTGAAGGCAAGACCGCCGAGGCCTTGATGATCCTCTCACGCCTGCTCGCCGGCGGCGCCGCGGCGCCCGCGATGCTGGGCGTGTTGGCCGGGCACTTCCGGAAGCTCGCGCGGGTGCGCGGCGGCGGACGGGTGGCCGGGCCGCCCTTCGTGGTCAGGAAGCTCGAGCAGCAGGCGCGTCGCTACAGCGTCGAGCGGATCCGAATGGCGCTCACGGCGATCCACGACACGGACATCGCGCTCAAGGGCGCAGGCGCACTTCCGCCGAATCTCGCCATCGAGCGCCTGGTGCTCCACCTGGCCATGTGAGCGGCCGGGGCAGCCGGCGCGCCGTCGGATCGGGCGATCAGGAGCCGAGGGCGTTGAGCCGCTGGGTGAGGCGGCTCACGTTGCGGTCGGCGCGGCGCTTCGGAATGACGCCCTTGCTTGCGGCCTTGCGGATGGCGCGAACGGCGAGGGCGAGCTTCTCGGCGGCGGCGCTGGAGTCACCGTCCTCCAGGGCGACCCGGAAGTTCTTCACGTGCGTGCGCATGCCGCTGCGGATGTGCTGGTTTCGCTTGCGGCGTCGCTCGGACTGGCGGATGCGCTTGATGGCTGATTTGTGGTTGGCCAACGGCCCTCTCCCATATCACGACTTCGGGGCGCCGCATGTTAGTGCCCGCACCCGGCACTGTCGATCCCCAGCCCGCGCCACCGCAGACGGTCCAGGCCGTCACGTCGGGGGCACGCCCGGATTCTCCGGGCCGGCGCCGGCGGGGGGCGGGGGGGGGGCGGGGCGGGCGGCGGCGCTCGGCTTCGTCGATGCGCT
>CAZQMY010000640.1:0-2893 GCA_964594405.1 uncultured Spirochaetaceae bacterium
AGGCGGCGTGCGCCAGCTGCCACATCTTCCGCGACATCGACGAGCTGGCGTGGAATCTCGGCAATCCCGACGACCCGACCTCGATCGACACGCAGCCCTCGCCGGTCAATACGGGCGGCAACAGCTTCCACCCGATGAAGGGGCCGATGACGACGCAGACCCTGCGCGGCCTCGCGACGCACGGCGCACTGCACTGGCGGGGCGACCGCGTGGACGGCTTCTTCGGCACCGATCCCTGCAACGATCCGTCGGGCTCCGAGTGCAACGAGGAGCAGGCCTTCAAGAACTTCATCGTCGCCTTCGAAGGGCTGGTGGGTCGCGACGGCATCCTGCCCGAGCCCGACATGCAGAAGTTCACGGACTTCGTGCTTCAGATCATGCTGCCGCCGAATCCGGTACGAGACCTCGACAACGAGCTCACGCCGACGCAGCAGGCGGGACTCACCGCCTACAACCGCAACAACGTCGATGGCCCGATCTCCTGCGAGTTCTGCCACCGCCTGGACGCGTCCCAGGGCTTCTTCGGATCGGGCGGTGGCAAGAACGACGAGGGAGAGCCGCAGGACTTCAAGATTCCGCATCTTCGCAACATGTATGCGAAGGTCGGCATGTTCGGAATGCTCGCCAACCCGGACGGCACCGTCGAAGGCTTCAAGGGTGAGCAGGTGCGCGGCTTCGGCTTCCTGCACGACGGTGTCATCGACACGCTGGTGCACTTCGTAGAGGCGGGCGCATTCAACCTGTCGAGCGCCGAGGAAGACGCTCTCGAGCAGCTGATGCTGGCGTTCGATACGGATCTGGCGCCGATGGTGGGGCAGCAGGTGACCCTCACTTCCGCCAACGGCGGCGTGGTGGGCCCCCGCATCGACGAGATGATCGACAGCGCGGGCGATGCCTTCACCTCGCTGATGCTGGGCGGCGCGGCGACCGAGTGCGAGCTCATCGTCAAGGGCACCGTCGGAGGCGCGGCCCGCGGCTGGCTCCTGACGGATCCCCAGGCCGGGATCTTCACCGACGACACGGGCGGCCAGATCGGAGATGGGGCCCTGCGCGGCCTGGCCGGTGCGGAGTGGCCGCTCACCTATACCTGCGTGCCGCCGGGATCGGGGCAGCGCGCGGGCCTCAACCGCGACCGCGACACCTGGACCGACGGCCTCGACAACTGCCCCGACGCCCCGAACGACACGCAGACGGATACCGATGCGGATACGCAGGGGGATGCCTGCGATCAGGACGACGACGGCGATACGCTGCTCGACGTCTACGAGACCGGGACCGGCGTCTACGTCTCGCCCATGGAGACGGGCTCGGACCCGCTGCTCGCGGATACGGATGGCGACGGTTGGGAGGACGGCTTCGAGGTGGAGAATCAGACCGACCCGAACGACGCCCTCTCCTTCCCGGCGAGCGAGGTGCCGATCACGGCGACCTGGATGCTGCCGCCGCTCGCCATGGCGCTGCTGCTTCCGGGCCTGGGTGCGCTGCGCCGCGCGCGGGCCTGAGGCGGATCGGGGCGATCGCCATTGACTCGCCGGTCCAGTGAGCCGCCCGATCCGGCTGACAGGGATGCCTCGTCGAGGGCGGACGACGCCTCGCCGCGGCTGCGCTCGAGATGGACGGTGATCACCGTGCTCGTGGTGGGGGCCGTCCTGGCCACGACCCTGCAGCTCTGGCCACGCCCCGGCCTTCAAACGCCCCGGCCCGGATCGGCGCCCGCGGATGAGTCGGCTGCACCGGCAGCGAGCGCTCCTTCCGACGATCCGACGGCGTCCGCAACTCCTACGCTTCCCGAGCGCCTGCCGCCCTTCCTCGATGGCGAGCCGCGGGGCGCCGGGCCCGACTATTGCGACCCGGTCCATTGGCGAAGCCTGGAGGGGTTCGTTCGCGCGCTGGAGGGCGACCGCGCCTCCATCGACGGCCGGGCGTGGGCGCGCCTCGGTGCCTCGGCCAGGACGGGCGTCGCCGCCTGGATCTCGAGATGCAGGAACGACGGACGCGCCGTCGGGCTCGTCGACGACGAGAGCGGTGGCGCACTCGGCCACTACTCGCCAGAGGCCGGCTGGATTCCGGCGGAGCCGCGCTGATCATCGCCCGCCCGTCGTCGGCCCGGCGCGTGCCCGGCGTGGACTCGAGGGAGGACGGGGCCGCCGCATTGGCCCCGCCCTCTTCTCCTCGGGTCCCGCTTCGTGGGAGCGCTCACGCTAGAGGCGCGTGATCTTCTCCCGGTTGTTCTGCACACCGTGCGTGGCGTTGCGCGTATCGAAGACGCGCGGCGCCTTCTCGACGACGCGCTCGTAGTCGACACCGCCGTGGTCGGTGAGGATGATGACCAGGTCGGAGGCGGCCAGCTCCTGATCGGAGAGATCCGTGTTCTTGTAGCGGATGCCGTCGATCTCGCACTCGGACACGTAGGCGTCGTGATAGCGGATGTTTGCGCCCTTCTGGGCCAGCAGGCTGATCACGTCGATGGCCGGCGACTCGCGCATATCGCCGATGTCGCGCTTGTAGGCGACGCCGAGGATCAGCACGTTCGCGCCGTTGACCGCCAGGCGATCCTCGTTGAGCAGCTCGGTGGTACGGTCGGCGACGTGATGGGGCATGCGGCCGTTGATCTCGGTGGCCAGGTCGATGAAGCGGGCCGGGAAGTCGAGGCTCTTCATCTTCCAGCTCAGATAGCTCGGATCCACAGGGATGCAGTGCCCGCCCAGGCCGGGGCCGGGCAGGAACTTCATGAAGCCGTAGGGCTTGGTGGCGGCGGCTTCGATCACCTCCCAGACGTCGAGGTCGAGCCGCGGGCACATCAGGGCCACCTCGTTGGCCAGGCCGATGTTGATGGCGCGGAAGGTGTTCTCGAGGAGCTTCACCATCTCCGCCGCCTGGGAGCTCGACACGG
>CAZQMY010000641.1:0-2868 GCA_964594405.1 uncultured Spirochaetaceae bacterium
GCGAGGCGATGCACGATACCGGGGCGGGCCACGCCCCCCACGCCCGCGAGATCGTTGCAGTGGTGGAGGAGGGCGTTGACGAGCGTGCCCTCGGAGTGGCCCGGTGCGGGATGGACCACCATGCCCGGCGCCTTGTCGACGACGATCAGGTGCTCGTCCTCGAAGACCACGTCGATCTCGATCGCCTCGGGCCGCGCCTCCATGGCCACCGGAGCCGGAGGATCCGCCTCGAGGACGTCGCCCGCCCAGACCTTGCGACCGGGCCGTCGCACCGGCTCGTCATCGAGCAGCACCCGCCCGTCTTCGAGCCAGTGCTTCACCTGCGCGCGCGGGGTGTCGGCGAGGGCCGCCAGGACCTGATCGACGCGCTGGCCCGCGAGCTCCTCCGAGACCACGAAGCGCAGACCGTGCGCCTTCGGCTCCACGGCGCTAGCGGCGCGCGCGGAAGCGACCCCGTCCGCTGGCTTCGCGCGCCTCCTCGAAGCGGGCCATGTAGCTGCCCGCCACGCGCTCCGGATCGAGGCCGATCGTGCGCGCGTAGGCCTTGACGAAGCCGCGCACGTAGACGGTCGGGGGCAGGTCGTCGAAGTTGTCCGACTCGATGTTCCGCAGGTGCCTGGGCGTGACCTTCGTCACGTCGGAGACGTGATCGATCTCGATGCCACGCCGCAGTCTCGCGCGGCGAAGTCTGGGCCCATCGAACTCACCCGCTTCATCCTCGACGTCCGTCTCGAGCTCGCGATAGCGCTCCACCGCCTCCTCGAAGAGCTGCTCCGGCTCCCGGGTCTCGCCGTCGGCCTCACCCCTGGCGGAGGCCGTGCCCTCGCCCGGCGCAGCGCTCTCTGGCCGCGTGCGATCGTAGACGACCCGTGCGCTCGGATCCGAGAGCACGCGATGAGCCTCGTCTACTCGATCGCGGATCACCTCGGCCTCGTGTGCCCCGAAGAGCGAGTAGAGCGCGAGCGAGTCGTCTTCGTAGGTGGCCCGCACCATCCGGTAGGCCCGCTCGATCTCGTCCTGCGATGCGCCGGATCTCACCTCGAGCACTTCGTAGTGGCTCTGATCGTGAAGGGCTTTCATCACTCTGCCGCGCCTCCGTCTCGCGGAGCCGATTGCAGGGCAGCTTCGTGCTGCCTCCCGGCCGCATGTGAAGACTCGGGCAGCTCGGCGAGCTTGCGCGCGATCCGCTGCAGATAGATCGCCGCGTCCGCTCTGCCGTGCAGATCGACCACGGGCCTGCGCGCCACGACCGACTTGCGAGCGGCTTCGTCGTGGTTCACGTAACCGATGTAGTCGGCGTCGATGCCGAAGTACTTGCGGCATACGCTCGATACCGCGAATCCGAGCTTCACGTCCTCGGCGGTCCGCACACCG
The DNA here is from genome assembly GCA_964594405.1 of uncultured Spirochaetaceae bacterium. GTDB lineage: Bacteria > Myxococcota_A > UBA9160 > UBA9160 > UBA4427 > CAZQMY01. The sequence continues at coordinate 1,375 of CAZQMY010000641.1, forward strand.
TTGACCACGATTCCGGGCCGGAAGGCGCGCATGGTGTCGGAGAATCGGCGGCCCTCGAGGGCATCGAGGGACTCGATCTCCTTGAGCAGGTCGTAGGGCGTCTGGATGCCGCGCTCGTTGCGTTGATCCATCGCAGTGGTCACGAGCTTGCGTACGCCATGACCCACCATCGCGAGCCGCAGTCGACGATAGAAGGCGGCACGCAGGAACGTGTAGGCGTTCTCGACGCTGGTGGGCTCCGGCTGCAGCACCATCAGGCCGCGATCGGCGACCAGGAAGTAGTCCAGCACCGAGGAGTGCGTGCCTGCGCCGAGGTCGAGGAGCACGAAGTCGGCCGGAAGCTGACGAAGCGCCCGCATCAGCTTCACGCGACGAAGATGGCTGGGCTGCGCCTCGCCGAGGTTGGCATGCGTTCCGGCGATGACCTGCAGATTGGGCTCGTCCGTATCGATGACGAGCTTCACGAGGTCGTCTTCGCGCTGCGCCACGAAGTCCGCCAGGCTCAGCCGCGGCGTCGGAACGCCGAGGCAGGTGTGGAGGTTCGCGCCCTCGAGGTCTGCATCCACTGCCACCACGCGATAGCCCATGCGTGCCAGACAGACGGCCAGATTCGCGGAGAGGAAGGTCTTGCCGACGCCTCCCTTGCCGCCGCCGATCGAGAGTATGCGCGCGCCGCTCTGCATGTCCCCACCTCTCCGGGGCGGGACGTCGGGCCTGATCACGATCGCGGCCCCCTCCGCGATCGATCCCTTCCCGATCTCTCCCGATCGGATCCCGTGGATCCACCGGTACGAACGGCTCGCGCCGATCTACCCCCCGTGCGGCAGAACCTAACCGATGGGCAAGTCGCGTTCAACGCGCAGCCGCGTAGAGCGCCTCCTCCAACACGGTGAGCTCATCATCGTGCACCGTTCGAAGATCGACGAGCAATCGATCATCGTGCACGCGTGCGAGCACCGGCAGGGTCCGCGCGCGAAGACGATCCGCGAGCTTCGAAGCGCCCTGACTCCCAGTGATCGGGATCACCCAACCGTCGAGCTCGAAGCCGGGCAGCGATCCGCCACCCACGGGCACGCGATCGCGGATCACCGACACCTCGATGCCGCGCTCACCGAGGCGCTTGGCGAACGCGCGGGCCCGCTCTTCACAGGTGGCGATGGGCATCAGCAGCTGCCGAAGGATGGGCAGCTCGCTCTGGGCACGCCCATCGAGCATCGCTCGCAGCGTCCAGTCGAGGGCCGCCAGCGTCATCTTGTCGAGGCGCAACGCGCGCGCCAGGGGGTTGCTGCGGAGCTGCGAGATCCATCGCTCGCTGCCGAGGATCAGGCCGGCTTGCGGCCCACCCATCAGCTTGTCGCCGGAGAAGCACACGAGGTCCGGCCCGTATCGGAGACGACCCGGCGCGAAGGCATCGTCCGGGAGGCCGTGGTCCGTGAGGTCCAGCATGGTGCCGCTGCCGAGCTTCTCATCGGTGAGCGGCATCTCGGTCGATCG
>CAZQMY010000642.1:0-2863 GCA_964594405.1 uncultured Spirochaetaceae bacterium
GGGGGGCGGGGCGAGGGCTCGTCTCGATCAGGGCCCAATCTTCGGGTCACGAGCCATCCAGTGCGCTACCGATCCGGCCGGACTCGCGCCGCCCCCGGACTACCTTCCCGGCTTGCCGTGCTGTTGCTCGCGCCCGGCGAGTTCCTCGAGCGTCGGCGGCTGCCGATGTGGGCCGCGCAGCAGGATCGACTGCGAGAAATGGCCGATGGGCCCGCGCTCGTCGAAGGCATGGGCGAGGGCGACGCCCGCGCCGATTGCGCCGTAGTGGATCTGGCCCTGCATGAAGAGCCACTCCCCCTGCATGGGGCGGACGACGTTGATCGACGTGTCGGGGTTGATGGCGCTGAAGTTGCCCTCCTCCTCGAGCTTCGAGGGGTCGGCGAACGCGCTGCTCATGAAGGGCAGCGAGTACGTCCAGTCCGAGACGAGCGATGCGCGGACGAAGGGCGTGAGCGTTTCACCGGCCACCAGCGGACAGCGCATGCGGAACCACATCGCGGGGACCTCGCAGCCAATGGCGGGCCGCATCTCGAGGGCGAGGTGGAAGGCCTCGACGGAGGGGCTGTCCTCGCGCGTCAGCGTGAGTTCACCCTGATCCGCCGGCGGCCGGATCAACCCTTCGGCATCGCGCATGCGATCGATGGCCCCGCCGGATGCGCCATAGAAGGAGGGCTCGTCGCCTGTGTCGATCTCGGCCTGGCGGATGCGCAGCGCCGTCGCGTGTGCGTGGACCTCGCCCGCGCTCTCGATGCTGGCCTCGAGGAACTCGGTGCTCTTGCCCGCGCGCAGTACGCGGGTCGGCGTCGTCACAGGGGTCGTGGGCGCTGCGCGCATCATGTCCACCGTGAGTCTCGCCACCTGCATCGGCCGCGGGCTCGGATGGCGATCGACGGCACGCGCGAGGATTCCGATCATCGCGCTGCCGTGCTGAGTCCCCGGATACCAGGGACCGCTGGCCAGGCCAGTGGGAATCAGGGTGTCGCCGTCGGCGGTGAAGATGGAGTGGGTGTCGTACTCGATGCTGGGCGGCGCGCTCATTCGAGGAGTTCCAGAGGCGGGGGCGCGTGGATCGGCGGGTCGGTGGGCAGGTGGCTTGAACACTCTCGACTATAGGGCATCGCGTGAGGCGGCTTGCGCCCGGTCGGCCTCCGAACGCGTGTGCTGTACTCCGCCGCGTTGGACCTCCACCCGGCAGCGCGTCCGCAGGGCCCGAAGGTGCGCCTCGAGCGCCTCCTCGCCGCGTCGCTCCTGGATCTCGGCGCGCAGGGCGTACTCGAGGTCGGCGACCTCGGGCAGGCGACCCGGAGCCCGCTCATGGACGAAGACGAAGTGTCGGCCGTAGCTGGACGCGATGGGGCCGCTCCAGGCGCCGACCGGCGCGGCCATCGCATCCGCTGCGAAGTCCGGACCGAAGCGCGCAGCAAGGCGCTCCTCGCTCCACAGGGGCAGGTCGACCTCGAGCAGGCTCGGGTCACCGTGATCGCGCGCCCGGTCGGGGGCAGGGCGCGTCCGCTGGAGGCGCTCTGCCAGTGCGCGCGCGTCTTCCTCGAGCTTCGTTCCGCGTCGATCGCGCGACAGGAAGATCTGGGTGACGCGCACGCGATCGGGAATGCGGTGTCGATCGGCGCTGCGCTGCCGCTGGGCCTCGAGGTCGCTCGCATCGATGGTCCTGCCGCGCACGCTCTGCTCCACGCCCAGCCGGACGCGCTCGCGCAGCCTGCGCTGGACCACCACGTCGCTGCGATCCATCTGCTGCGCATACGCGCGCTCGAGCAGCGCCCGGTCGTCCTCGCGAGTCTCCGGGTCGAGAAAGCGCTGGTTCTGGATCAGCCTCCTGTGCACGATCGGATCGCTCCGATGCCAGCCCAGGGCGAAGGCCTCCTCGAGGAGCAGGGCGTCGTCGATGTGACGCTGGAGCTGCGCATCGAACTCCGAGCGCGTCGGCGGCCGGCCCAGGCGCGAGGCGAATCGCTCCACCAGCTCACGCTGCTGGGCCCGGTCGACGATCACGACGCATTCGGGGGCGTCGACCGGATCGCCGCGCAGCCCCAGGTAGAGAATCCCTCCGAGTAGCATGAAGTGGAGCGAAGGGGCGGAAGCCAGTCGTTGCAGCGGGCCGCGCGCTCTTGCTCTGGAGTGGTGGAGATCGTCCATGGACAGAAAGCTGCGTGGCTGGCGCGGGGGGCGGTCCTGAGCCGCCGCCGACGGATCGGGGTATAGCACGGGGCGCCGCCGGCCCGGTATGACCTGGTGGATTCGCCTGGGGCGCAATGGGTGGAATCGTCCGGCCGGCCGCTCGGAAGCGGGCAAAGGCTTAAAGCGCGTTCCCTGGCGCGACGATCCCACACCCAGGTTCGACGAGCTCGACGGAGCGCGGGAGCGCGGTGAGCCTGCGGGCTCGGGCGGGCACATCGGGTCCAATCTCGGGGGAAGAGGTGAAGGGCGCTTCGACCAGCCCCAATACCATCGTATCGGCCTTCTTGAATTCGGTTCAGCAGGCACTGGAGCGGCTGACGGCGTACACGTTCTACGTGGACGGCGTGGAGAAGATCGGCGACCTCAAGGATGCTGCCGACATCCTCGGCTCAGCTGTGCTGGAGACCGGCGATGGCCAGAACAAGGGCTTCTTCCTCATTGCCCTGAGCATCGAGGCGAGCCGTCTGCTGGTCGCTGGCATGCTCGATCGCGACGAGGATGAGGTCGACAACGACCTGCTCGATGGAATCGAGGAGTTCGTGAACGTGGTCGTCGGGGGCGCGGCGAACGTCCTCGATCAGGGCGAGTTACAGTTCGACTTCGAGATACCCATCGCAGGTGAGCACGAGGACGTGGACGTGGCGCTGCCCGAGGGCCTGGGGGGTGT
>CAZQMY010000643.1:0-2862 GCA_964594405.1 uncultured Spirochaetaceae bacterium
GGTCGAGGTGCTTGCCGAAGGCCCGCTTGAGGACGGCATTGAACTCGTTGCCGAACGAGGCGCCATCGACGTCTGCCCAGAAGCGGTGGTAGATCAGCTTGGACTTGATCTTCCAGGGCAGCTTCGGGGCGACGTAGGCGTAGGCGTTCCTGAGGCCGCCTGGTCCGCCGTTGTCGAGGAAGACGTCAGCCCAGCCGTTGAACTTGTGCGCGGTGGAGAGGATCGTGATGAACTGCTGGTTGCCGTCGTCGGTGCCGAGGTGCTCGTATCCGCCTCCGATCGCGACGATTCCGCTGACGGCAAGGTTGACGTCGGCCAGGCCGTAGTGCGCCGCGTAGTCCGGGAGCTTGTCGCCGTAGTCCTCCTGGTAGGCGTAGCTGCCCTGGTATACGAGGTCGAGCTTCTCGGCGAGTCCGATCGTCCCGGTCGCGCGAACACCGAAGGTCTGGTTGGAGAATCGAGCGGGCGGCGCTGTGGCCCCCGGCTGCTTCAGGTCTAGGAAGTAGGCGAAGGCGACGAGCCTGGCCTGGGGGATCTGGTTGTAGCTGACGTTGACGATATGGGAGTTGGAGTCGAAGTCCCCGAGATTCGGGTTCGCCCCGCCACCGCCGAAGATCCGCTTCACGGAGCCCAGGTAGCCGTATCGGACCATCAACCCATCGACTCCGGCGCTGGATTGGAAGTAGAGCGAGTCGTAGGTCTGCTGGTTCTGGCGCCAGACCACGTCGCCGATGAATCGCGCATCATCGAACACGATTCGCTGGCGACCGCCGACCAGCTTGCTGCCCAGCCAATCCGGACGGTTCAGCTCGAAGAATCCCTGGTTGAGCTCCGTGCCCTGGGGATCGGCGATGGGCGTATTGTTGAGCGAATTGGGTGGCCTCGTCGGATCGAAGTACGTCGTCGTGCTGGGGGTGGCGACGTTCTCGAACTGCGCGTACAGGCGCGCCCCATGATACGGCTTCGTGCCATAGCCGAGATGCGTTCGCAGCGTGTAGGCCTCGGACTGGTTCAACGCGCCGGCCTGGGCGACCTCGATTCGACCCCTGACGTTCAAGGTGGGCTTGCCTTGGGTGAGCGCCTCCCAGACGTCCTTTGCTCCATCATCTTCAGCCTTGCCCGCGAGGGGGAGCAGCGGCACGAGGAGGGCGATCGAGCATGCGACTCGCCAACCGAGTCGTCGTGCGAAGGTCGTGGTGTCATGCTGGCGCTCTCTGAGGATCCGCAATCTCATCTCTCTGTACTTCCCTTCTCCATCGAGTCCCGGTTCGTGCGTTCGCACGAACTCCTCCATCCGACGCGCGGCGCGGGCCGGCACCGGGGTGCACCTCTCCCCTGGAGCGAGGATGACCTCCATCGCGTTCGCCGGGGTAGAGCCGAGCTGGGAGACCTCAGGCGGCGCTGTCGAGCACGCCCCGTTCGAGCTCCTGGCCTTCCAGGAAGGCGATCAAGCGCTCCCGCTTCTCGTAGTACTCGTCGGTCTCCAGAAGGCTCTCCCTGGAGCGCGGCCTCGCGAAGCCGACCTCGAGGATCTCGCCGACCCTCGCAGCGGGACCATTGGTCATCATGGTGACCCGATCGGAGAGGTAGAGCGCCTCGTCCACGTCGTGGGTGACCATGAGGGTGGTGATCTTGTTGCGCTCCCAGATGTCGAGCAGCAGCTGCTGGAGCTCGAAGCGCGTCAAGGAGTCGAGCATTCCGAAGGGCTCGTCGAGCAGTAGGACCCTGGGGGCCAGCGCGATGGCCCGCGCGATTCCAACTCGCTGCTGCATGCCGCCGGAGAGCTCGGTGGGTCGCTTCTGCATGGCGTCCGCGAGACCGACGAGAGAGAGGTAGTGCTCGACGATGTCGTTCCGCTCGCGCTCGCTGCCGTGGGCGTAGACCTTCGCCACGCCCAGCATCACGTTGTCGAAGGCGCTGAGCCAGGGCAGGAGGCAAGGCGACTGGAACACCACTCCGCGATCGGGCCCGGGACCGTCGATCTCCTTGCCCCCCACGACCACCGCGCCATCGGAGATGTCGTTCAGACCGGCCACCATGGAGAGGACGGTGGACTTGCCGCATCCGGAGTGACCGATCAGGGTGACGAACTCGCCGTGCGAGAGCTCGAGGTTGAAGTCCTCGACGATGACCGCAGGGCCACTGGGCGTGCTGTAGGTCTTGCCCAGCGCCACCATCTCCAGGAATCCAGACATAGCTCAGTAGCTCCTTGCCTTCGGAGGCGTCAGGTCGAGGGGCTCGAGGTCGGGGAGCGCGACGCTGGGACCACCGGAGCCCATACGATTGCGCTCCGCGGCCTTGAGGAGGTACTTGGTGACCTCGTTGCGGATCTTCTTGAACTCCGGGTCGTGGTTGACGGCGGCCCGGTTCCGGGGGCGCGCGAGCGGCACCGGGAATGAGGGGCCGAGCGTGGCGCGGGGGCCGGGCTTCAGAGGGATGATCCGATCCGCGAGAAGAATGGCCTCGTCCACGTCGTTGGTGATGAGCACCACCGTCTTCCTGTCGCGGCGCCAGATCCCCTCGATCTCGTCCTGGAGCGTCGCCCGGGTGAGCGCGTCCAATGCGCTCAAGGGCTCGTCGAGGAGCAGGATCTGCGGATCCGTCGCCAGACCGCGCGCGACCGCCACCCTCTGGCGCATTCCACCGGAGAGCTCGGCGGGTCGCTTGTCGCGTGCCCGCCCCAGGCCGACCATGTCGATGTACCGATCCGCGATGCCGAGTCGTTCCGCCTGCGTCCTTCCGGGGTGGACCTTGTTGACGGCGAGCATCACGTTGCCACGAACCGTGAGCCAGGGCAGCAGCGAGAAGATCAGGAAGACGACCCCGCGAACGGGTCAAGGATGAGTCACGAGCTCGCCAGCG
>CAZQMY010000644.1:0-2847 GCA_964594405.1 uncultured Spirochaetaceae bacterium
GGCCTCCTGGACCGGCTCACCGAGATACTCCTCGGCCACGCGCTTCATCTCGCGCAGGATGATGCCCGAGATCTCCGAGCAGGTGAAGGTCTTGCCGCTGATCTTGATGCGCGGGTCGTCGTTGGTCCCACGCACGATCTCGAAGGGGCAGAGGTCGATGGAGCGCTGGACTTCGGGCGAGTCGAAGCGGCGTCCGATCAGGCGCTTGGCCGCGAAGATCGTATTCTGCGAGTTCGTCACGGCCTGGCGCTTGGCCAGATGACCCACCAGTCGCTTGCCGTCCTGGCTGATGCCGAACATCGACGGCGTGGTCTTGTAGCCGCCGGAGTTCGGGATCACGGCCGGCTGGCCGTTCTCCACGACGGAGACGCACGAGTTCGTCGTCCCGAGGTCGATTCCGATCACTCTGCCCATGCTGGCAACTCCCCTCTGCTAGCTCGCGGCGCGCCCCAGACGGAGCGAGGCCAGGGCCTTCCGAGCCGCCGCGTTGTCGGGATCGAGACCGATCGCCGACTGGTATTCCTTCCTCGCATGGCCCATCTCGCCCATGCATTGGTGGAGCCGTCCGAGCGTGGCGTGATACGCGGCCACGTCGGGGCTGTGCGCGATGGCGGTCTGCACGTACTCCTTCGCCCTGCCGTGCTCTCCGAGCTCGATGAGGACGGCGGCGAGACCGTGGTTGACCTCCGGGTCGTGCGGCTTGTAGACCAGCAAGGACTCGAGGGCCGCGACCGCGCTCTTCAGCTCCTTCGCATCCGCGAAGGTGGATCCGGGCTTGTCGAGGATCTCACGTGCGAGGGACTCGGCCTGTCCAGCCTGCAGCTCGACGAGCGCGTTCTTGTAGCTCTGGTTGTAGGGATCGAAGGAGAGCGCCACGCGGATGCTGGACACCGCCTCGGCGTATCGCCCCATGCGCTTCGAGACCTCGGCAGCCTTGAAGAGCTCTTCCGCCTTCTGGCGACGCTCCGTTGCCACGCTCTCGGGAATCTTGAAGGGCATCCGCTGCTTGAGCCGCTCGAGCTTGCTCAGGGGCTTCTCGGCGGGCCTCGCCCTCGCGGCACGCCGAGCGCTCGCCTCGTCGCTCGGCTCCTCGGTGGGCAGGGTGATGCGCGTCGTCACCTGCCGTGCTGCGCTTGCGCGCTTCTCGAGCTCGGCGCGCAGCTCGTCGTCGGAGAGGATCTCGTGCGCCTCGAGGATCTTCTTGAAGATGCGTTCGAGACGCCCGGCGAAGTGGCCGATCTCGCGACGGAAGTAGCGGTCGGGATGGAACTCCTTCGAGAGCTTGAAGTAGGCCTTCTTGATCTGCTTCGCATCCGCATCCGTCGAGACTCCGAGCAGCGCGTAGTAGGAGCGCCCGAGCCCCGATTCGAAGGCGAGGATGCGGCGCTGAACGTCGACGTCGAGATCGAGGTGCTCGTCGAGCAGCGCCTCGTCGACGGTCAGCGGGGCATCGTCGTCCATGCGCGCTTCCTGCTGCGCCGTGGGCGAGCCGGCCTGCGGCTGCTGGCGACGCTCCGGCTTCTTCGGCGCCTCGTGGCCGAGGACCTCCACGAGCCCGGTCGCGAGCCAGCCCTCGAGCACCATGTCGGCCTCGTCGGAATCCATGCCGCCCATCTCTCGCAGCAATCGCCAGGGCGTATGTCCATCGATCCGCGAGAGCAAGAAGCCCTCCTCGGCCGACAGCGTGAGCGCGGTCGGATCGCAATCCGGCGCGAGCCGCAGGATGCGTCGCTCGTCCTCACTCACTGCTGGCCGGCCTCATGTTCGTTCGCACCGCTCCAATGCTTCGAGCGCGCAGCAAGGCCGCGGCTCCCGCTCTACATCGGTGGGCTGGAGCGAAAAACTGAGAACGCACGACGTGTGGGGCGCTCATCCGTACCGCGATGGGGTGGATTCACCCGCCTGCCCGGGGATTCACCCGGGGGCGGCTGGAGATGGTCGGAGCCGGCGGATCGCGTGGATCGATGCACGCGTGCTGCTGCTACTGCTCCGCCCCCGCTCGAATCTTGTCGCGGCGCAGGATCACCTGCTCGAGGATCGCGTTCTGCGCATGCAGGCGATTCTCGGCCTGCTCGAAGACCAGGCTGCGCGGTCCATCGAGGACCTCGGAGGTGATCTCCTCGCCGCGATGCGCGGGCAGGCAGTGCATCACCCGGGCCCCGGGCGCCACGGCGAGCAGCGTCTCGTTGACCTGGTAGTCGGCGAAGATCCGGCGTCGCTCCTCGGCCTCGGCCTCCTGCCCCATGCTGGTCCACGTGTCTGTGTAGACGAAGTCGGCGCCGGAGACGGCCTCGCGCGGATCGGTGCAGAGCTCGAGCGTGGCGCCGCTCGCCGAGGCGAGGGCCCTCGCGCGCTCCCAGATGGCCTCCTCCGGCCGGTGGGTGGCCGGCGTCGCCACGCGCATGTCGATGCCGAGTACGCCGGCGAGCAGGAGGAGCGAATTGACGACGTTGTTGCCATCGCCCACCCAGGCCAGACACGCCGTCTGGGGAGGCATGATCGCCGCGATGGTCTGGAGGTCCGCCATGGCCTGGCAGGGATGGAGGAGATCCGTCAGCCCGTTGATGACCGGGATCGTCGCGTGCTCGGCCAGCTCCTCGACGAGCGCGTGACTGAATGTCCGGGCCATCAGGCAGTCGACCCAGCGCGAGAGATTGAGCGCCACGTCCTTCACGCTCTCCCGCTTGCCGACGCCCACCTGGTCGGGTCGCAGGAGAACGCCGTGGCCACCGAGCTGAGCGATGCCGGCCTCGAAGGTGACGTGGGTGCGCAGCGAGGGCTTCTCGAAGTACATGGCGAGGGTGCGGCCCTCGAAGGTCTGGGGTCGATCGCCGCCGTGGTGCATGC
>CAZQMY010000645.1:0-2833 GCA_964594405.1 uncultured Spirochaetaceae bacterium
TGCAGTAGGCGGATCACTGGCCCCGGACCGGGGGCCCGGGCTGCTCGAGAAGGCCCGGGCGGCGGGGCGAAGTGCTCGGGGCATCTTCCGGGAAAACGGGGGCAAGGGGTCGGATGGCGAAGAAGTGGTACATCGTCCACACGTACTCGGGCCAGGAGGTTCGCGCGAAGCAGGGTCTTCTGGAGCGAGCCGCCTCGCTGGGTCACGAGGACAAGTTCGACGAGATCCTCATTCCCGAAGAGAACGTGGTCGAGGTCGTCGGGGGCAACAAGCGCACTTCGAAGAGGAAGTTCTTTCCGGGATACATCCTGGTGAACATGGAGCTGAACGACGAGACCTGGCACGTCGTGAAGGGCACGCCGAAGATCACGGGCTTCGTGGGCAATGCCACGGACCCGCCGTCGATCTCCGAGGAGGAGGTCGAGCGCATGACACAGCGGATGAAGGAAGGTGCGAGCAAGCCCAAGCCCCTCATCCGCTTCGGTGAGGGCGAGAACGTCAGGGTCGTGACCGGCCCCTTCGCGAACTTCTCGGGCTTCGTCGACGAAGTGATGGAAGAAAAAGAGAAGCTGCGAGTGATGGTGCAGGTCTTCGGGCGCGCGACGCCCGTTGTGCTGGACTACTCGAGCGTCGAGAAGGCCTGAGGAGCAACAGGTGGCCAAGAAAGTCGAAGCAATCATCAAGCTGCAGTGTCCGGCGGGGCAGGCGAATCCGGCACCGCCGGTGGGGCCCGTGCTCGGTCAGCACGGCGTCAACATCATGGAGTTCTGCAAGACGTTCAACGCGCGGACGCAGGACAAGGCGGGCTTGATCATTCCCGCCGTGATCACCGTCTACGCCGATCGCAGCTTCACCTTCGAGCTGAAGTCGCCGCCGGCGGCGGTGCTCCTGAAGCGTGCCGCGAAGATCCAGAAGGGCTCGGGCGAGCCCAACCGAAACAAGGTCGGCACCGTGACGACCAAGGACCTGGACGAGATCGTAGAGATCAAGAAGGACGACCTGTCCGCCTGGGACGTCGAGCAGGCCCGGAAGATCATCGCGGGCACGGCCCGCTCGATGGGGCTCGAGGTCGTAGAGGGCTGATATGGGCATTCGTAGCAAGCGATACAAGCAGGCCGTCGAGGCCATCGACCGAGAGCAGCTCTACAGCCTCGAAGAGGCGATCGCCCTCATCAAGGGGCTGCCCGACGCCCGCTTCGACGAGACCGTCGACATCGCCATGAATCTCGGCGTCGACCCGAAGCACGCCGACCAGATGGTGCGCGGCGCCATCGTGCTTCCCCACGGCATGGGCAAGGACGTCCGTGTGCTCGTCTTCGCCAAGGGCGACAAGGAGAAGGAGGCCAAGGACGCCGGCGCCGACTATGTCGGGGGCGAGGAGCTGGCCAAGTAGATCCAGGACGAGGGCTGGCTCGACTTCGACCGCGTGATTGCGTCGCCGGACATGATGGGCGTGGTCGGCCGGCTCGGTCGCGTGCTCGGTCCAAGGGGCCTGATGCCGAACCCGAAGCTGGGCACGGTTACGCCGAATGTCGCGCAGGCCGTCGAGGAGCAGAAGTCCGGAAAGGTGGAGTACCGCGTCGACAAGGCAGGCATCGTGCACTGCCCCATCGGCAAGAAGTCCTTCGATGCGCAGAAGCTCTACGAAAATGCCTCGGCGCTGATCGACATGATCATCAAGGCCAGGCCGGCTGCGGCGAAGGGGACCTACATGAAGAAGATCGGCATCTCGTCGACCATGGGGCCCGGCCTCAAGGTGGATCCGGGATCGCCGTTGGCGACGAGCAGTCGGGCGGCCTAGCGCCCGGCGCGAGTGTGATTCCGCTCCGTTGGGAGCAGGACGCCGGGTGGACTGGCGACGAGGTTCGAGGCAATGCTGACCAGACAGCAGAAGGAAGAGGCTGTCGCTGAGCTGAGCGACAAGTTCGGCCGGGCGACGAGCGTGATCGTGGCGGACTATCGCGGTCTCCGCGTCGACGAGGTCTACGCGCTGCGCAAGGAGCTTCGCAAGAACAGCGCCGAGGACGAGGAGCGGCCCGAGTATCAGGTCGCGAAGAACTCGCTGCTCACCCTGGCGAGCAAGGGGAACGACGCCGAGGTGCTGAGCGAGCACTTCTCCGGTCCGACGGCTGTGGCCATGACCTATGGCGATCCCGTGAGCCTCGCCAAGATCCTCGTCGACTATGCCAAGGAGCACCAGGCCTTCGAGATCAAGGGCGGCGTGCTGGACGGCAAGCCGCTGAGCGAAGCCGACGTCAAGAAGCTGGCGACCATGCCCAGCCTCGACCAGCTGCGCGGCAAGCTCGTCGGGCTGCTGCAGGCGCCGGCCGGAAAGCTCGCCCGGCTCCTCAACGAGCCGGGTGGCCAGCTCGCGCGGCTGGTGGCGGCGCGCAGGGACGCGCTGGAGGAGTAGGCGATCGCCTGCGGCTCGAGCCGCGGCGACGCGAGATGTCAAGAGTGAGTCGGGGGCATGTCTCCCGGATCAGAATTTCGAGAATGCCAAGGCGGGAGGGTGCCGGGTCTGGCACCCGCAAGTTCACCGCCGAGTCAACGGAAGGATTGAAGGAAATGGCCGATCTGAACGAAATCGCGGAAACGCTCTCTGGTCTCACGGTGATGGAAGCCGCTGAGCTCGCAACGCTCCTCGAGGAGAAGTGGGGCGTGTCCGCCGCTGCTCCCGTCGCGGTCGCCGCTGGCCCTGCAGCCGCCGGGGGCGAGGCCGCCGCTGCAGAGGAGAAGACCGAGTTCGACGTCGAGCTCGTCTCCTTCGGAGACAAGAAGATCCAGGTCATCAAGGAGGATCGCGGCATTACCGGTCTCGGCCTCAAGGAGG
>CAZQMY010000646.1:0-2832 GCA_964594405.1 uncultured Spirochaetaceae bacterium
AGAGGAAGCCCAGGCCGCCGCCGACCAGGGCGCCGCAGAAGATGGCGAGCTGGCCCGCACCCGGGACGTGCTTGATCGCCAGGTAGTCGGCGATCACGGCATGACCCGCCGCGTAGGCCAGGAAGAGAAAGGTGCCGGCGGCGATCATCACGGGGCCGATGGCCAGACCGTCGAGACCGTCGGTGAGGTTCACGCCGTTGCTGGCCGCGACGATGATGAAGGTGGCCAGCGGAATGTAGAGCCAGCCGAGGTGGGGCGTGAAGTCCTTGAAGAAGGGGACCGCGAGCTCGCCGTCGAAGGCCGGGTTGCTGTAGATGGCCACGGCGACCAGCGCCGCCAGCAGCACCTGCCACAAGAGCTTGGTGCGAGCGCTGACGCCCGCGCTGTGATTCTTCGTCACCTTCGCATAGTCGTCGATGAAGCCCAGGATTCCGTAGCCCGCGGTCAGGCCGAGCACGATCCAGACCAGGGGATTGGTGAGGTCCGCCCAGAGCAGCACGCTGACCACGAGCGAGAGCAGGATCAGCAGCCCGCCCATGGTGGGCGTGCCCGCCTTGGCCTGGTGATCGGGGCCGATCTCGCGAATCGGCTGGCCCACGCGGAGCGCGGCCAGGCGCCGGATCAGCCAGGGGCCGACGAGGAACGAGATGAAGAGCGCGGTCAGCGTGGCCGCGGCCGTCCGGAAGGTGATGTAGCGGATGACGTTGAATCCGCCGAAGGTCTCGGCCAGGGGATAGAGGAGGTGATAGAGCATCTACTTCGTCTCCCTGCTTCCCGAGCCCTGCGGCGCTCCAGGGGCTGCCCCCCGCGCTGCGATCAGCGCGTGCACCACCCGCTCCATCCGCATCGCCCTCGATCCCTTCACCAGCACCCAGTCTTCGTCCCCGAGCAGCGCTTCGATGGCGCCGGCCGCCTCTTCGGGCGCGTCGTGGCGATGGACCTGCTCTCGCGCCATGCCCGCCTCGATGGCGCCCTCGGCGATTCCGCGTCCGGTCTCGCCGACGACGAAGAGGTGATCGACGCCGCTCTCGGCCACCTGGCGACCCGCGTCGCGGTGGGCCTCGTCGGCGGACTCGCCGAGCTCGCCCATGCCGCCCAGCACCGCGAAGCCCCGACCCGGGCCCTTGAGGCGCGCGAGCGTCTCGATGGCGCTCCGCATGGACTGCGGGTTGGCGTTGTAGGTATCGTCGATGAGCTGGGCACCGCCGCTCAGCGTCTGGCAGGCCATGCGACCGGGCACGTGTCCGAAGCGGCCGAGCCCGTCGGCGACGGCGTCGACGTCGACCCCGCCGGCCAGCGCCGCGGCGGCGGCGGCCAGGGCGTTGATCACGGTCGTCTCCGCGAGGCCCGCGATGTGCACGGGGCGCTCGCCCTCCGGCGTGCAGAGCCTGAAGGCGAAGCGACCGCCGCGCTCGAAGCGCACGTCCTCGGCACGAACGTCGGCGTTGGCGCCGAGGCCGAATCGGAGGACGCGACATCGCGCGCGGCCCGCGTGCATCATGATGCGTGGATCGTCCGCGTTGATCACCGCGATGCCCTCCGGCGGCAGGGCGGCGATCAGATCGGTCTTCTCGAGGGCGATCTCCTCGCGTGTGCCGAGGTGCTCGATGTGAGCGGTTCCGACGTTCGTCACCACACCCACCGTGGGCTCCGCGATGGCGGCCAGGCGCGCGATCTCGTGGCGGTGATTCATGCCCATCTCCACCACGGCGGCCCGCTGCTCGGGCTCGCGCGCGAGCAGCGTCAGGGGCAGGCCGAACTCGTTGTTGAGGTTGCCCTCGTTCTTGAGCGTCCGGCACTTCACCGAGTAGATGGCGTGACAGATCTCCTTGGTGGTGGTCTTGCCGTTGCTCCCCGTGATCGCCACCACCGGCCCATCGAATCCGCGGCGATGACCGCGAGCGAGCGCGCCGAGCGCCCCCTTTCCGTCCGCGACCGCGACGGCGGGGACGTCGCCTGGTACGGCCTGCTCGGCCACCCATGCCTCCTCGACCACCAGGGCGCTGGCGCCGGCTTCGAGCGCGGTGCCGATGAAGGCGTGCGCATCGTGATTGGCGCCGCGGATCGCGATGAAGAGGTCGCCGGGGCGGAGCGTGCGCGTGTTGATCGAGACGCCGGTGATGGAGGGGCCGACCGCGTCGCCGCGCAGAAGCCGGCCGTCGGTCCAGTCCAGCGCCTCCTGCAGGCCGAAGGGGACGCTCATGCATCCTCCTCCCCGGATCGCGCACGCAGCGCGCGCTCCGCTTCCTTGCGATCGTCGAAGGGCAGCTTCTCCCGGCCGATGATCTGATAGTCCTCGTGCCCCTTGCCGGCGAGCACGACCGTGTCTTCGGGATGGCAGGCGCCGATCGCCGCGCGAATGGCTTCGCGGCGGTCGCGGATGACGGCGTAGCGACGCTCGCCCGCCATCAGCGCGCTCGGCTCGCAGCGTGTCCAGCTGGCGAGCCCGGCGACCACATCGTCCAGAATGCGATCCGGATCCTCGGTGCGGGGGTTGTCGCTGGTGACGATGGCGAGATCGGCGCCGCGCGCGACGGCTTCGGCCATCAGCGGGCGCTTGGCGCGATCACGATCGCCGCCGCATCCGAAGACCGCGATCACGCGTCCAGCGGCCAGGGGGCGCACGGCGCCGAGCAGCTTGGCGACCGCATCCGGCGTATGCGCATAGTCGACGACGACGGTGGGGGCGGCTTCCTCGGCGGCGCGGACCACCTCCATCCGGCCCGGGACCTGGGGACAGGCCGCGACTCCGGCGAGGATGTGCTCGGCGGCGATGCCCATCGCGCTGGCCACACCACAGGCCACCATCACGTTCTCCACGTTGAAGTCGCC
>CAZQMY010000647.1:0-2827 GCA_964594405.1 uncultured Spirochaetaceae bacterium
GAGCTCGCCCTCGTAGTCCAGGGCGGGGGAGACGCGCGGAAGGTGGATCGGCGAGTGCGGCCCGACGATGCAGCTGGTCTGCTTGTTGAAGATCGTCGGTCGCTCGGGTCTGTCGAGCCCGGCCTCGGCGACATGGTCGGCGTAATTCAAGCCGACCGCCAGGAACTTGCGCGGGGCCTGGATCGGCGCTTCGAGCTGCACCTCGGCCAGGGGGATGGCGTTGCCCTCGCCGGCGGCCTGGTGTGCGCGCGCCAGGGCGCTCTGTCCGGCCGCGAGGAGAGCGATCAGGTCGCCGGGCAGCTCGGGGGCTGCCTTCGCGAGGTCGACGACGCCATCGTCGATGACGACGCCGACGTGGCGCTCACCGTCGGCGAAGGAGGCGTGGCGGAAGGTGGCGAGTTTCACGGTCTGTTCCTTTTCATGGGCCCGACCAGCGCGCATCGAGCGGGGTGGAGACGGGGTGTGGTGTCAAGGCCGGCTCGACGCGCCCGCGGCGCGGCCGAGCAGCAGCGACTCCACGGCATCGGCGTGGGCCTCGATCACCGCGGGGTCGGCGGGGTCGAGGTCCGCGACCCTCCGGCATTCCTCGGCCTGGTGGAAGATCACGGCGATGGCACCCGCCAGCACGTAGTAGAAGTGCACCGTGGTCATCGCCTCGGGAAGGACCCCGAGCTCGGCGAGCCGCTCGCGAATGTGCGCCAGCGTGCTGTAGAAGGGACGGACGTGGTGCTCCACCAGCCAGTCCAGGCGAGGACCGCCGCGTTTGCCCTCCTCGTGCATCATCCGCACGAACTCCGGATGACGCCCCACCGTGCGCACACAGCCGCGCAGCAGCAGGCGGAAGCGATCGAGCTCGCCGTCGGGCGGCCACGCATTCGGCGCGTGCAGGGCCAGCTCGCCGAGCTGGTCCTCGATGCCGGCGCGCATCTGCGCAAAGGCGCGGCCCACCGCCGCCTGCCACAGGCCCAGCTTGCCCTCGAAGTAGTACTTGATCAGCCCCACGTTGACGCCGGCGCGTGCAGCGATCTCGCGGGTGGTTGCCCCGTCGAAGCCGAGCTCCGCAAAGGCCGTGAGAGCGACGGCGATGATCCGATCTCGGGTCTCGTGCCCGGCTTGCGGGGCGGCGCGGCGGGGCGAGGCGTCCGGCATGGCGGGCGGAGACTTCCTTATTCGATCGATTAAACCACTGGATACACTCGAACAGCCTGCTCCGCAAGCGCGCGCGACGGCGGCCGCTGTCCATCGGCAGTGGCGACCTGGGATAGAATCGGACGCGGTTTCGGTCGTGGATCCGACCACTTGCGCACCCGCGGTGGGGCGAGCAGCGGAGGAGATACGGTGGAGCGAGGGTGCGTGGACCGGGTGAGCGGTGTGAGAGGGCGGCTGGGAGTCGTCCGCCGCCCTGGGTGGGCGATGAGCGCGATCGCCGCCGTGGCGCTGGGCGCGGCCTGCCAGCGCTCGAGCGAGTCGCCCGCGGATGCCGCTCCGGAGGCCTACGTGCCGCCGGAGCGAATCGTACTGATCGTGATCGACACGCTCCGTCGCGACCACGTCTCCGCCTACGGCGGCCGGATTCCGACGCCCACCCTCGACGCCCTAGCCGAGCGTGGGCAGCTGATGAAGAACGCCTTCTCGTCCTATCACCAGACGACGATGTCCATGGCCGCGCTCTTCACCGGGAGGACGCCCTCCATCGACCGGGGAAGGGATCGCGAGGCCGTGCCGTGGACCGGAGAGACCTGGTGCGGACTGCGCAGGCTGGCCCAGCGCCCGCCGAAGACGGGCTGCATCCCCGAGTCGGTCCCGACGCTGGCCGAGAAGCTCTCGGAAGTCGGCTACGAGACTGCGGCCATCGTCACCAATCGCCTGCTGCACGAGCCGGGCGGCTACGCGCGCGGCTTCGAGCACTGGCATGAAATCCCCTACGAGCGCCCTACCTGGGATGTGGCGAACGAGGCGGTCGCGCGCTTCCTCGAGCAGCGACGTACCGACCGCTTCTTCCTCTACGTCCACTCCATGGACGTGCACGACTTCCAGCGCCGCGACCAGGACTATGCCAGTGGCGTGCCCATGGTGGACACCGCGGTGGAGCGGCTGCTCGCGCTGCTGGCCGATGCCGGCGTGCGATACGGAACGCCGATCATCGTGACGTCGGATCAAGGCGAGCGACCGGGTGAGCGTCACTTCATCCGCGGACGCGAGTTCCATCCGGGTGTGATCCGAGCTTCGAGCCGCTCCTGCAGGTCCCGCTGATCATCTCTCCGGCGGCCTTCGATGAGACCGATCGCGTCCTCCGCACGGACGATCTGCACCGCATGATCGCGGCGCTCGCCGGGCTGCCGCCGGCCCCCGATCCGGACCTGCTGCCCGGAGAGATCTACGTCTCCGAGCGCCGCTTCCAGACCTGCCGGGATGATCGCTGGAAGGGATACCGCCACCGCGAGACGGGCCGCTTCTTGCTCGTCGATCTGGAGAACGACCCGAAGGAGCTACGCGACGTCGCCGATCGCCACCCCCGCGCCGCGGTTGCCGTGCAGTCGCGCATCGATGAGCTCGAGCGGGCGCTCGGCGTCCTGGATGCCAGCGAAGTGGCCGAGATCAGCGAGGCCGATCGTGGGCGGCTTCGCGCACTGGGCTACGACGGGGGCGCGGCGGACGACGACCGTTCCGCATCCGAGATCGAGCGCCCCTAGCCGGGTGCCGGCGAGAGCCGGGCGCTCACGAGCCCCCGGCAGGCG
Organism: uncultured Spirochaetaceae bacterium; assembly: GCA_964594405.1. Lineage (GTDB taxonomy): Bacteria > Myxococcota_A > UBA9160 > UBA9160 > UBA4427 > CAZQMY01. Next base: position 2,739 of record CAZQMY010000647.1, read on the forward strand.
CGCCGCCGCAAGCGGTCGCCCCTGCACCGCGAGAGGGGGGACGGCGTAGGGGCGATCCGGGGGGAGGCTCAGCGGGCCGTGGATGCGAT
>CAZQMY010000648.1:0-2804 GCA_964594405.1 uncultured Spirochaetaceae bacterium
AGGGCCGACGCTGCGCCGCGGACGCCGAGCGGACCGTCATCGTCGAGATCAACGTCGAGCTCCCCCGCACCTTCGGTCTTCCCCCCGAGCACCCCCACTCGATCCACGTCGACGACGTCGACGTCGTGATCCGGAGCGATCGCCCGGCCTTCGTGCTGGCCGACGCCGAGGTGAGCGACGTCGAGCGGGCGATCGCTCAGCATGCAAGGCGCTTCATCGAAGACGGTGCCACGCTGCAGACCGGAATCGGGGGCATCCCCAACGCGGTGATGACGCTCCTCGCGGAAGGGGACGGCGGCGACTATGGCATCCACTCGGAGATGTTCACCACGGGCCTCATGCAGCTTCATCGTGCGGGCAAGGTGAGCAATCGCAAGGGCGTCCACGATGGCTATTCGGTCTGCACCTTCGCGGGCGGCACCCGGGAGCTCTACGATTGGCTCGACGGAAACGACGGGGTCCGCTTCCTGCCCGTCGAGGCGGTGAACACGCCGAGCGTGATCTCGCAGAACCGCAACTTCGTATCCCTGAACGGCGCGCTGGCGGTCGACCTCCACGGCCAGATCGCCGCGGATACGCTGGGTGGGCGACAGTACTCCGGTGTCGGTGGGCACGAGGATTTCGTCTCCGGCGCCGCATTCAGTGATCACGGTCGCTCGCTCGTCTGCCTGCCCAGCATCTCGATGGTGGATGAAGAGCCGGTCTCGCGGATCGTCTCGGAGTTCGCGCCCGGAACGACGGTCACGACGCCGCGGCATCAGGCCGACGTGGTGATCACCGAGTTCGGCTCGGCGGAGCTCGCCGGCCTCACTGTGGAGGAGCGCTTCGAAGCGCTCCGAGCCATCGCCCATCCGGAGCTCCGTGAGCGGATCTGAGTGCGCGCCTCTGAAGCCGGCCACTTGCTAGGCTCTGCGCCGGCCCCGGGGGTGCTGGTCGCGCAGTGGGGACGGACTCGGGCGTCCGACCGAGGAGGAGAACCCCCGATGCGCCAGAGTACGATCTCGGCCGATCACCTCCGCGGCCTCGCGCGGCGATCCGGGCGGTCTCGAGGGAGGCGCTCATCACCGTGCTCGGAATGATTCCGCTTCGCGCCGCTGCCTGCTTCATGGCGATGGCGATGGCGATCGTGTCCGGATCCATGATGGCGCCGATCCTTGCGATGATCGTCACACCGAGGCGCTACGCCGCCTTCTTCGGGGTACGCGGGTAGAGAGCAGAGACGAGGAGAAGGGCTGAGATGGAATTCGAGAAGGTTGCCAACTTTCGGGATGTCGGAGGTCACACCACGAGCGACGGTGCCCGCGTGCGTAGGGGCAGGCTCTATCGCAGCGGGCATCTCGCGCACGCGAGCGATCGCGACGTGACGATCCTCGGCGAGCTGGGGATTCGGCGCGTATTCGACTTCCGCAACGAACAGGACATCGGGCTGGATGGCGCGGACCGGCTCCCGGAGGGGATAGAGCATCTCCGCCTGCCCATGCCCAATCCGGCTCGAGCAGACGATCTGCGCGCGCTCATCCGCGAGACCGAGAGCGAGAAGATGCACTCGATCTTCGGCGGCGGAAGGGCGGCGCAGATGATGATCGAGGGCGCCGCGAGTCTCGTTCGCCACAGGCAGGAGGTCTACGGACTCTTTCTGCGGGAGCTCGCACACGCGCACTCCTACCCGGCGCTCTTCCACTGCTCCGCGGGCAAGGACCGGGCGGGATGGGCGTGCAGCGTGGTCCTGCTCGCCGTCGGCGTGCCCGAGGAGCAGATCATCGAGCAGTATCTGATGAGCAACGCCGAGGTCGAGGCCATTCGAGCGCGGGTCTCGGCCGAGTTCACCTCGCCGCACACCGAGCTGCTCCGTCCCTTCCTCGAAGTGCGGGCCGAGTACATCCGCGCCTCCTTCGACGCCATCCACGCCGACTACGGCAACGTGGACGACTACATCCACGATGGCCTCGGCGTCACCGAAGACGAGCGCCAGGCACTGCGCGAGCACCTGCTGGAGTGAGTCCATGCGCGCCCTCGAAGAGAAGATGCGCAAGACCATGGTGAGCACGATCGCCGAGTTCGAGCTGCTCGAGCCCGGCGATCGGGTCCTGGTGGCCGTCTCCGGCGGCAAGGACTCGACCATCATGCTCCTGCTCCTCGAGGAGATCCGCCGGCGCGCGCCTTTCTCCTTCGAGATCGAGCCCGTGATCCTCGATCAGAAGCAGCCTGGCTTCGACGCCGCCCGGTACTCGGCCTGGCTCGCCGAGCGCGGCTTCGCGCTCCGGATCATCGAGCAGGACACCTACTCGGTGGTCACTTCGCTGACCGCGCCGGGCAAGAGCTACTGCGGGCTGTGCTCGCGCCTCCGCCGCGGCGCCCTCTACTCGTTCGCGCATGCAGAGGGCTTCACGAAGATCGCGCTCGGGCATCACCGTGAGGACTTCAACGAGACGCTGCTGCTCAATCTCTTCTTCGCCGGGGTCCTTGGCGGGATGCCGCCCCGCCTCGAGTCCGACGATGGCCGCAACGTGGTGATCCGGCCCATGGCGGAGATCACAGAGGGCGATCTCGTGCGCTATGCCGAGCATCTGCGCATTCCCGTCATCCCATGCAACCTCTGCGGCACGCAGGAGGTCCAGCGCCGCGGCGAGATGAAGGCGCTGCTCGCCGAGCTGGAGGGGCGCTACCCGGGGCTTCGCGGCAGCGTGCTGACGGCGCAGCGCAATCTGCGGCCGAGTCAGCTCATGGACCCGCGGTGGTCCGCGCCCAGAGGTCGATCGAGCGAGTGATTCAAGCGCCCAATGGCGTGTGCCAGATGGGAGAGG
>CAZQMY010000649.1:0-2804 GCA_964594405.1 uncultured Spirochaetaceae bacterium
GGTCGGGGGTGTGGCCGTCGTGAAGGTCGGTGCCGCCACCGAGCGCGAGATGAAGGAGAAGAAGGCCCGCGTCGAAGCCGCCCTGCACGCCACCCGAGCCGCGGTGGAGGAGGGCATCGTCCCCGGTGGCGGTGTCGCCCTGCTCCGCTCGCAGAAGGCGCTCGACAAGCTCGAACTGCCCGAGGAGCAGCAGGCCGGCGTCAACATCATCCGACGCGCCATCGAGGCCCCGCTCCGCTTCATCTCGGAGAATGCGGGCATCGAGGGCAGCATCGTGGTGGACAAGGTCAAGAGCCAGAAGGGCGCGATGGGCTTCAACGCTGCGACCGAGGAGTACGAGGACCTCATCAAGTCCGGCGTCATCGACCCGACCAAGGTGGTCCGCACGGCTCTGCAGAATGCCGCTTCCGTGGCGAGCCTCCTGCTCACCACCGAGGCGATGATCGCCGACAAGCCCGAGGAGAATGCGGGCGGCGGCGGCATGCCCGGCGGCGGAATGCCCGGCGGAATGCCCGGCATGATGTAGTCCGGGCTCGGCGCACGAACGCCGGGCCGGGATCGCTCTGCGGTCTCCGATCCGAGGGCCCCGTCGCAGCTGCGGCGGGGCCCTTCTCGTTCGGGAAGGGCCCGCGTTCGAAGGGCGCTCCGCTGGGCCTGCAGGGCTCGCGGCCCACGGCAGGCGGCCGCGGCGGGCGCGCCCGGGATTTCTCGAAGCGGATGGAGACGTTCAAGGCCGAGGGGGCCGGGGCCGATGAGAAAGAGGCGCCGAATCAGCCCGTTGAAAGGTCTCTTGCCCAGTGCCGACGCCCGAGCCCAAGCAGCAGGCGCAGCAGGTCCAGCGCCGTCTCGAAGCCATGGGCATCGAGTGCAAGCCCATGAAGGGCGAGCGCTGTGTCATCGCGCGCCTGCGCCTGCAGAGCCGCGCCTTCGAAGGCCTCGACGGGCCCGTGAGCATCGAGCAGGTGGTCTTCTCGACCGTGGGGCAGGACCGCATCAAATGCCTGAAGCCCCGCGAGCTCTTCAACCTGCCGCTCATCCGCATTCTCGACTGCCGCGACTCCACGACCATCGAGGCCCGCATCCGCCTGGCCTGGAACCGACAGATCGAGAAGCTTCGCGAGACGCGGTCCTGGCTCGAGTCCATCGGTGCCCATCCCTCGGTCTGCGATGAGGGGACGGCGCTCTGCCTGCCGATCGAGGGCGAGCGCCGCCCGGCCCGCGCCTACCTGCTCGATTCGGAGCAGGTGATCCTGCCCGGCCAGGGGCCGCTCAGCGGCGTCGCGCTCGAGCGACCGGAGGATCGGCTGCTTCGCATGGATCGCAGTACGCGATCGCCCGTCGAGCTGGAGATCGCGATCTCTTCCCGATTGGAGGAGCTCTCGCGCCTCGATCGCCGACTGAACGACGGCCGGCGCCTCGACGACGCGATGACCACCGACGGCGGCCGGGTGCGCGAGGTCCGAGAGCAGCGAACCGTCCAGCTGCTTCTCGTGGGCCCGCGCATCAGCCGGGACCGGAGCGTCGCCGAATCGCTTCGCCTCCGCGGCTACGACGTCATCGGCGCCGCTACGCCCTCCGAGGGGCTGCGCGTCTTCAACCGCTGCTCGCCCGAGCTCGTCATGGCCGATCTGCAGATGGGCCGCAACGAGGGCACGGAGTTCGTGCTCGATCTGCGGCAGGTGACGGGCATCGAAGAGGTGCCGGTGGTGCTGCTCGACGACGGGCGTCGCGAGAACAATCGAGAGGCCGCGAGGCGCGTGGGCGCCGCCGGCTACGTGATCTATCCCGTGGACGTGCCGCGCATCGCCGATCGCTTGAGTGAGCTGGTCAACGAGCCGCGCCGCAGGCGCTACACGCGCTTCTCGAGGCGCCTGCCGATCAGCGTCGAGGGGGCGAAGGCACCCTGCCTGGTCACGAGCCTCGGCCGCGGCGGGATGTTCGTCACCACCGACGAGAGCATCGCCACGCAGACGCTTCGCCGCTGCGAGCTCACCTTTCCCGAGCTGGCCGCCCGCGTCGCCTGCGAGGGCGAGGTGATCTATCGGCGAGGGAGCCAGGGACGCCAGCGCGGGGGAATCGGCATGCGCTTCCACCAATTCGTCAACGCGGGCGAAGACATCCTGATCGACTACCTGAAGACGATCAGCGGCGTGCACTGAGCGGCCCACCGGATCGAATCAGCGACCCGGGGCCGCCCTGTCGCGCTCTTCGTCACCGGCCCGCTCGGCGACCTTCACCACCTCGCGCAGCGGAACGCCGGCCTTCGCCGCGGCCTTCCGGCAATCGTCGTACTCGGCCGTGCATCGCACGACGCCGTCGAGCCCGGTGATCGCCTTGACCCGGATCCGGCCGAAGCGCGTCTCGACCCGGCGGGCTTCGCGCTTCAGGAGCAGGCGATCCCACTCCTGCGTGCGTACGCCGATGGCCGTCGACTCGGCGAAGAGTACCGCCGCCAGCGCCTGTCGGTCCGAGGGCCGCGCCAGGACGCGGACGAGGAAGCCGGGACGATTCTTCTTCATCTGGATGTGCTGCAGGGACACGTCCAGCGCTCCGGCCGCCTGCAGCTTCTCCATCAGGTAGTCGAAGTGCTCGGGGACGAGATCGTCGAGGTTCGTCTCGAGGCAGCAGATCCGGTCGCGCAGCGGCCCGCCTTCGGGCCGCCCGAGGATCGCACGCACGCAGTTCGGCATCGGGCCCTGGCGATCGTTGCCGGCGCCATACCCCACGCGATCGATGCGCATGGCCGGTAGGGGCGCGTAGTCGTCGACGATGCTGCGGAGGATGGCGGCGCCGGTGGGCGTCAC
>CAZQMY010000650.1:0-2801 GCA_964594405.1 uncultured Spirochaetaceae bacterium
ACGACCGGAGCGACGTCGAAGTATTCGATGTAGGCCGGATCACCCGCCCAGTCGACGAGCTGGATCGGCTGGATCCCGGGCACGTCGTCGAGATCCTCCAGGAACTCGAAGCGCCCGTTCACCAGGGCGTTGCTCTGCGGAGAGAGAGTCCGGGTGACCGCGTTGCCGAAGAACCGCTGCACGCCACTCGCCGCGCTGTGGGGTCCGACCGGGGACCGGAGTGGCACCGCCGTCGTATCGACGCGGAAACCTCCGTGGTAGATCGGCCTCTCGGAGACGAAGGTCTGTCCGGTATCCCACTCGGAGATCTCGACGCCCAGCGTCGGACCATCCCAGATCTGGGTGGTCCCGCTGTGGTTCACGTTGCTGACACCGTCGAGGATCGGATTGTCCGGCTCGTAGACGATCCCGAAGAAGGTGGTGGCGGGTGGCAAGTTGGTGAGGAGCTTCGGAAAGATCACGTCGTAGTCCGGGCTCCAGCCCAGGCCACACGGAGCGACGAGGGGCGCGAGCACGACGCCATCGCCCGAATCGACCATCGGGCGCAGGGCTTCACCCATGCACGGGCCGGTGCCCAAGGGCTGCTCGGGACCGAAGTAGAGGACCGCGTCGAAGTGGGCGAGCTCGGCAGCGCTCGGCGACGTCACCAGCCTGATCGCGTCGACCCGATCGAACTGGCCGGATCCCGCCAGCAGCCGTTGGGCCTCATCGGCTTCGGCTTCGGAGCCCCAGGTGAGCACGCCGACTCGTGAGGACGAGGCCGGGTCGGCCACCAGGCCCAGGAAGACGAAGAGCACGACGCAGATGGCGGGCAGCGCGCGGATCGTACTCGGGGCCTGCAATCGATTCATGATGGGGACCTCGTCCGATGGAGCCCGAGGCGCCGATTGTACACGGGCGTGCGTGCGTTGGGCCGGGCTTTCCTGAGCAACCCCCTCAACGCCCGCCGGACCGGAATCGGATCGGCATTCTGCGAACGCGCGAAAGGCGGATCCGATCTGGACATGGCCGGCGTTGTGGAGGGGGGCGCCCGCTGGAGGCGAGCGCGTCCAACCACCCATTGAGGCCCATGCCACCCGGCGTCGGGCCAGGAGACGATCCGATGAAGATCCGCACCCTCCTTCTCAGCATCGCCATGCTCTCTGTTGCGGCTGGCTCGACTTCGGCACAGACGTTGGCCGAGTTCGCGATCACCCTTCCCGTCGGCGCCACCGAAGACGGTAGGTCCATCGCTGGAGAGCTCCAGCTGCCCGCCGCCCTCGAACGGGAGTGCGCGACGTCTCGGAGCGAGAAGACGCTCTGCACCGAGCTCGAGGCCCTCTCAGGGCAGCCGCTTGCGTACGTGATGCACACGCTCTTCCAGAGCGGCTGGAGTCGCACCGGGGCGTGGCCGATCAAGTGGGCGAGTCCTTCGCTGAAGACGTCGACACCGGCCGCGGCCGGCCGAGCCGCACGCAAGTCCGAGATGCTCCGCGCCTACGACCGCGGAGGCGCGACCTCATCCCCCGCCGGCACTCGCGAGCGCGTGCCGGAGCTCATCGCGGACGCCGAGATCTACGTCTACACCCTGGAAGCGTCGCGAGCGCTCGAGCTGATCGACTAGGCCGGCCAATGCGCGCCGCCCGCCACACGCCGGGCGGCGCGCTAGCGCGCCCCGCTCCTGCACCACTCGAAGCCTCCGAAGGGATCCGCGCCGTAGACGGGCCATACCTGCGCGAGGGCGGGCTGGCCGTCGCCGCTCGGCGTCACCCCCTCTGCCAGGCGGATCGGCGCCTGCAAGAGCGTCTCCGGCCCGGTCGGCACGCCATCGGCCCCGAGCACGACGAGGCTGCCCCCGCCGGCGTCCCCCCGCGCGCAGATGTCGCGGAGCAGCGAGGAGACGTCGAGAAAGCGCGAGGGCAGCTCGACGAGCGGGGGGATCAGCACCGACTCGGGGGCGATGATCTCCACGATGCCGTCCGCGGCCTTGTTCGAGGAGGCGCGCACGATGCTGGTGTCGTCCCGGATGAAGCGGTCGGCGGCGATCCTGATGTTGCCGGCGTTGGACTCGTCGGCGTCGGCGGTGATCGCGCTCCGGACCAGCAGGACCTCATCTGCCTGGATTCCCACATTGCCACCCAGGCCCGTCCCCGAGCCGACGCTGGTGGTGATGCTCGCATCCTGCAACACCAACGATTCGCCGACCGGACCCGAGTAGGGCTCCATCGCGAGGGTGCCATCGGCCAGCGCGGTGACCCTCCCGCTATCGAGCTGGATGTTGCCACCCAGGGCCTGCTCGGCGCTCGCCTCGATCGCCCCGCCGATGATGGCCATGCGATCGCTGAACCGGACGTCGATCTCGCCGGCATCCCCGCCGCCGAAGGCGCGCGTCGAGATGCGTGCGCCATCGAGCACATCGATCTCGGGCGCGCTGACGCGGATGCTGCCGGCGTCACCCGCCGCCTCCGGCTGCGAGAGGCTCGAGATGCCCGAGAACTCCTCGTCGCTGATCGCATCGGAGATCGAGATCGACTCCGCCTCATCCACCAGGATGTCGCCCGCGTTGCCCACACCTCGAGTGCTCGTATCCACCCGCCCGTTTCCGGCGATCCGCAAGCGATCGACCGCGATCTCGACCTGCCCTGCCGTGCCGCTCCCCTCCCTCAGCTCCGTGACCACGGCGCCGAAGTCATCGATCTCGAGCTCGGTCGCGCCGATCGTGATCTCACCCCCTTCTCCCCCGCGCTGCGTGTTGCTGAAGAGGCCCCCTCGAACTCAATCTTCTTGTAGCCCTGCCGCGCGAACTGGATCACGCGCTGGAT
>CAZQMY010000651.1:0-2769 GCA_964594405.1 uncultured Spirochaetaceae bacterium
GCCAGCGCGGATGCCTTGCTTATGGCCCTCGCGGGCGTTCAGGATGCTGAACACGCCGCGGCCGTCGGCCGGGAGCTCCACGGAGCAGCGCGGCGGGTTGCAGGCGAGGCCAAGCGCTTCGTGGCGTCCATCGCGCCCTTCTGGCAGAGGTTTCTATACGATGCGCTGGGTGACGAAGGCTATCGAGCTTTGGCCGACTGAGATCGCCTCCCCGGTCCATGGGGCACGTTCAGGAACTGGACCGCCTCAACATCTCAGACGCGAAACCCGGGGGAAAGAGGGATCGCATCAAGTGCGCCGATGCAACCCCGACAATCCCACTCAGCTCCACGGCCGTCTGATACTCGGCGAGGCTCATCTCCAAGCGATCCCCCACTCCGAGCACGGGATCGGCCATCTGGTCGTCTGTCAGGAGCAAGCGCCAGGTCTCGAATTCCGCGTCCGCCAGCTTGAGGATGACGCCCGAGTACTCGTACAAGAGGAGTTCGCGAGGCAGGCCCAGACCCATCATCGATTGCAGCGTCTCTAGCGCGGCCCGGGCGGCCGAGAGCTTTCGCTCGGCTTCGGCGGTCATGGGAATTCTGTGAGCAACGTCGTACTGCGGTCCCGCTAGGAACCCTTCGATTCGCTCTCGCGGACTCTCTAATCGACGCGGAAGTACGGACGATGCGAGAAGAACCAGCTCCTCGTATGTCGCATCGAGATCTTGGGAGACGTCCTCCCCGGCTTGCATCGGGAAGCAGCCGAGGCACGCAAAAGCACCCGTCCCCAGGTGCATCATCATGGGGACGCTGAGGCAGAGGGCGAAGCTCCGACGCCGCTCATGTGAGAGCTGGAGATTGGCGAAGACCGCGTCCCCGGTCGCCAGGGCTGTTCCCGTGATTCCACGAAGCAGCCACAGATTGTCCATGTCCTGCTGGTCCGGAAGCTTCGTGGGATCCCAGTACGGGTCGTCTCCTGCTACCCCGAGGCTCGGCTGCAGCGCGTAGAAGAGCGGCCAGTCGCTGCCGAGAAGTCGGAGGTGCGCGTCGTGAACCTCGCACTCCGTGGGCATCGCTTCCGCATCGTCGCTCGGGGATTCGACGCTTGCGGCTTCGGGCGCTGTAGCAGGGGCGGACCGGATGAGATCGAGCGCCGTGTGGTGATCGTCCCCGGCTTCGCGTCGAGGGGGCTCGGTGTCGGTCGACTCCGGGCACGCGGTGGTGCCAGAAGGCTCCCGCAGGATCTCCTCACGCGTTGCGCCGGGCGCCGCGGCGCCGCTCCCGGCGGGGCCAGGGTCCGTCAAGGACGAGCGGATCAAGGCGAGCACGCCTTCGTGTAAAGGAGAGTTCGAGTTCTTGGTCATCGCATCTTGACCCCAAGGCTCCGCGCCGGAACCGACTGACAACTCTATACAAGACGTGACGCGACGCCATGGTGTGCGGCGATTGCGCCAACAGGCGTCGCTTGCATACTACCAGCGTGTGTTCTCGCCACCAAGGAATCTAATCCATGGATAAAAGCTATGACCCCGGAGTCTCCCCGATCGTTCTGACCCGAAGCTTCTTCGAGCACGTCCAGAACCGGCCAGCCGATGCAGCGAAGATCTCGGCGCACTACGAGAGTATTCACGCAGAGGTTGAGCGCGCAGCGGAGCAGCTCGAGGCGGCAAACACTCAGGAAGAGATCGGAGCCGCCGAGCAGGCTGAAGACACTGCTCGAGCACGCCTTGTTGAGCTGCGCGAAGCAGTCCTCGAGGCGATGCAGAAACACATCACGGACGGTGAGTAGCCGGGACGGCTAGACCTTCGCGAGCTCGCGAGCGAACTTCGGATGCCGAAGGAACTCAGCGCCCGATGCTTGTCGGACCAGCTGGTACCAGATGAGCGTCGCGTTCTCGTGAGAACGGTACAGCTGTACCAGGATCATTGTCGCCACGTCCGCACACTGGCTCCCTGCGTCCGTGAGCTGGTCTACCGTTCCAAGCTCGATCAGACGCGCCGCAAGCGAGGTGGGATCTCGCCCAGCATCGCGTAGCTCGGTGAGGCTCGTGGAGAGCAGATGAGCGTAGGCGTTGATTGTCGCGACATAGGACGCGACCCGAGCCAGGAAGTGGACCAGCAGGAGCTCGCGTCGGAATCGAGTTGGTGAGATCTCTTCCAACGAAGCGAGTTCCACTCGCGCCTGGATGGTCAACGCATCGAGCTGCGGCACTTGATCGGGGAGCGCAGCGTCGAGCAGTTTCCGGAAGGCCGCGCTCTGTGCCGCGTCGTCCTGCAGGCGGAGAGGCAGACAGGCCACTCGCAGTTTCCGGGCGCACGATTCACCGTCTCCGCTCAAGTAGGCTCGGAGCGCTTCGCCCAGCGGACCGAAGCCCAGCGCCGTGTACTTCTCAAGCGCTGCGACCGCACCAGCGGTATATGACTCGTCGGGCTCCAGCAGCGGGGCAAGTCATTCTCCCCTGACGTCTTCGCCACGCCCTTCCATCGCGTTCACGACCGCGTCGGAGATTCGCTTGATGAGCTTGGGGGAAGGCTCACCAGCCAGCTTGGAGATCAGCTGAGGGTTGAAGAGTTCGCCGCTGTCCTCGGGAGCCATCGGACGTCCTCGCAAACGAGTTCACTCCCCGGAGCCTACCCCGCGAGGCAGCGTTGAACCAGCGCGGAGTCTCCAGCTAGAGAGGAGAGTGGCGTCGGCGATTCAAGCTGCGTTTTCGGCACCGCCGATACGTACCGATCCCCAGGGACGGGGCCTGATCCCCTCGCCCTCTGACTTCACTTAGAGAGTGCT
>CAZQMY010000652.1:0-2765 GCA_964594405.1 uncultured Spirochaetaceae bacterium
GGTCCGTCTCGTCGAGGACCCGGTCGAGCGACGGGTGCAGCCCATCGCGGAGTGCGAGTGCCGCGCTCACGTGCATCGCGGTCGGGAAGGAGTCGTTCGAGGACTGGCCGCGATTGACGTGGTCGTTCGGATGAACCGGCTCCTTCGCTCCGAGCGCGCCTCCCGCGAGCTCGTTCGCGCGGTTCGCGATGACCTCGTTCAGGTTCATGTTCGTCTGGGTACCGGAGCCCGTCTGCCAGACGCGCAGTGGAAACGCGTGATCGAGGCTTCCGTCGGCGACCTCCTGCGCGGCGCGTTCGATCCATGCCGCACACGCCTCCGAGAGCTCGCCCACCGGCGCGTTCGCGGCCGCCGCGGACCGCTTCACGCGCGCGTATGCGTGAATGAAGGCGGCCGGCAGGCGCTCGCTGCCGATCTCGAAGTAGTCGAGGCTGCGCTGCGTCTGGGCACCCCAGTAGGCGTCCGCAGGGACCCGGACGTCCCCGAGGCTATCCGTCTCCGTACGACCCCCGTCCGGACGACCCCCGCATGCGTCTCGGTCCTCCATCGCGACTAGTCCTTGTCCTTGCCCTGAGCTGCCTCGTACACGTTGAGCCGGTTGTAGAGCGTCTTGAGGCTGATGCCGAGCATCTCGGACGCTCGCTTCTTGTCTCCATCCAGCTCGTCGAGCGTCGCGAGGATCAGGCGTCTCTCGACGTCTTCGATGGTGGTGCCCACCCGAACCTGCAGGGTCGACTCCGGAGCCGCGACGACGCGGCTCGGGTCTGGTTCGGGAAGGAGCTCGGGCCCGATGACGTCGTCCGCGAGGATCGCGGCGCGCTCGATCACGTTCTTGAGCTCGCGGACGTTGCCTGGCCAGCTGAGCTCGTGCAGGCGCCGCACGGCCAGATCACTGAGGCGCTTCGACGTGTCTTCCCGTCGGTTCACGCCGTCGAGGAAGAACTGGGTCAGCAGCTCGACGTCCTCGCCGCGCTCGCTCAGCGGCGGCAGCTCGACCGGGAAGACGTTCAATCGGTAGAGGAGATCCTCCCGGAGCGCGCCATCGTCTACCGCCTCCTGCGGGTCCCGGTTCGACGCGGTGACCACGCGGACATCCACCTGCGTGGGCGAGGTCGCTCCCACCCGCGTGATCGAGCCCGTCTCGAGGACGCGCAGGAGCTTCACCTGCATCTCGATCGGCATCTCAGTGACTTCGTCGAGGAAGAGAGTGCCGCCACTCGCCTCCTCGAAGTAGCCGCGACGCCGACGATCCGCGCCGGTGAAGGCGCCCTTCTCATGGCCGAAGAGCTCGCTCTCGATCAGCGACTCGGTGATGGCGCCGCAGTTGAGCGCCAGGAAGGGCTTGTCCTTGCGGCCGCTCAGGCGGTGGACGGTCTCGGCCACGAGCTCCTTGCCCGTGCCGCTCTCGCCGGTGACGAAGACGGTGCTCTCCGTAGGAGCGACACGAGTGATCAGGTCGTAGACCCGCTGCATCGCCTTCGATCGGCCCACCATCGGTCCGAACCGTCCGAGGCCCCGCAGCTCACCCCGCAGCGTGCTCACTTCACGCTTGAGACCCCGCGTTCTACCCACGTTCGTCAGGATCGTCTGCAGACGCGCGCGATCCACGGGTTTCGGAAGGTAGTCCAACGCGCCCTTGCGGAGAGCTTCGATGGCGCTCTCGAGGGCGGTGTCCCCCGTCATGATCACGAACTCGGTCCGGCTGGCGAGATCAGCGTCCGCAAGGAGCTCGAGGCCGCTGCCGTCCGGGAGGCCGAGATCCAGCAGGACCACATCCGGCTCGACCTCGGAGAAGAGCTCCCTGGCCTTCGCGAGCGTTCCGGCCTCGTGCAAGCGGTATCCGTCCCGATCGAGCAGGGTCGCCACACTGGAGCGGTAGTCCGCATCGTCTTCGACGATCAGGATCGATAGATCGCTCATCGTCATGCTCCTTCTCGGGGGGTGCGATTCAGCTCGAGCCAGTAGCGGGCTGCTTCCGCGATGTAGGTACCGGGCCCCCGGCGATCGAACCGTTTCACGAGAAAGCTGTTGGCTCCGAGCGCGTACGATCGCTCGATGTCCTCCTGCCGATCCGACGAGGACAGGACGACCACCGGTAGGTCGGTCGTGTGCGGGTGCTCGCGAATGCGTCGCAGCACCTCCCAGCCGTCGACTCGCGGCATCCTGAGATCCAGGAAGACGACCCGGGGAGGCGGCGCCTGCTCTCCTCCGTCCGTTTCTTCGATGCCGAGCGCCTGGAGCGCCTCGACGCCGTCTCGAGCGATCTCCACGGGCGCGTCGAGACCCGCACGGTCGATCGCGCGCAGCGCCACGTCCACGTCGTTCCGATCATCGTCGACCAACAACATCATTGAACGAGTGCTCATGAGACCTCCCGGATCGGCAGGGAGAAGGAGAAGCAGGCGCCCTCGCCGGGTCGTCCCTCCGCCCAGACACGACCGCCATGGCGCTTCACGATGCGCTGGACGACCGCGAGGCCCACACCCGTTCCCTCGATGTCGTCGTCCACGTGAAGGCGCTCGAAGAGACCGAACACCTTGCCCGCGTACTGCATGTCGAATCCTCGTCCATTGTCAGCCACTTCGTAGATGCACTCTTCATGCTCGATCCGACCGCGCACGATGAGCCTGGGCTTCTCGCTCTCTCGCGAGTACTTGATGGCGTTGGTGAACAGGTTTGCGAACACATCACGGAGGAGCGTGGGATCGCCCACGGCTTCAGGAAGCGGAACCACGATGAACTCGCCATCGCCATCGGTGCACGCC
>CAZQMY010000653.1:0-2758 GCA_964594405.1 uncultured Spirochaetaceae bacterium
GCGGCGCCAGCCACGACTTCGCCGTCTCGGACGACTGCCTGGAAGGCGTGCGCCGGACCGCCGCCCTCCTCGAATCGCTCGGGCATCGGGTCGAGGAGGTGGAGATCCCCGAGCTCCACTCCGCCGATCTCGGACGCGGCATGGTGGCGGTGATGAGCAATGCCGTCGCCCTCGACATCGAGCGCTGGCAGGCCGAGCTCGGACGGCCGCCCGAGGATGACGAGATCGAGCCGCTCAACCGGCTCTTCTGGGAGATGGGCAGGGTGCAGACCGGCACCGCCTATGTGGAGGGCGTCGAAGCGCTCCACCGATACGGCCGCGGGCTGGCCCCCTTCTTCCACGGCAGCGCCCGGGACGCCGAGGGCTTCGACCTGCTGGTCACGCCAACCGTCACCGCGCCGCCGCCGCAAATCGGCGAGCTCTCGCCGGACGTCGAGGCCAGGACGTTGCTGGCGCGCCTCGGGCAGCTCACGCCCTACACGACGCCTTTCGACGCCACGGGTCAGCCGGCCATCTCCCTGCCCATGCACTGGAGCGAAGAGGGGCTGCCCATCGGCGTTCAGCTCGTTGCGCGTTACGGCCGGGAGGACGTGCTCTTCCGCGTGGCCGCGCAGCTCGAGGAGGCCCAGCCGTGGCGGGATCGGCACCCGCCCGATCCCGCGACCCGGAACCTCCCGTAGCGAAGCGCCGGGCAGGCCGGCGCCCGCCCACCGACGGCAGAGTCGGAGAGGAGAGTCATGCCCGCCCCCCTCGGACGCGATCTCGAAAAGGCCCGCATCGAGCTGCAGCAATGGCTGCAGACGAAGTGGACGAAGGCGCAGGAGGTCCGGGTGGGCGAGATCAGCGGGCCAGGGGCGACGGGCTTCTCGAGCGACACCCTGATCTTCGACGTCGAGGTCCACGAGGCCGGGCGCGTGCGCGAGGAGGCGCTCGTCGTGCGCGTCCATCCGAGCGGCTTCCAGCTCTTTCCCGAGTACGATCTAGGCGCGCAGTTCGCCATCATGAGGGCCCTCGAGCCCACGGCGGTTCCCGTCCCCCGCATGCGTTTCGAAGAGCCGGGCAGCGAGGTGCTCGGCCAGCCCTTCTACGTGATGGATCGAGTCGACGGGACCTGCCCCGCCGACCATCCGCCCTACACCGCAGAGGGTTGGCTGAAGGCGATGCCGTCCGAGGATCAGGCGTCGCTGTGGAGCGGATACGTCCAGGCCCTCGTGGACATCCACGCCCTCGACCCGATTTCCCTGGGCCTGGGCTTCCTCGCGAAGCCGGACCTCGGCCCGACGCCGCTGGATCAGGAGCTGCGCTACTACCGCGACTTCTATCGCTGGGCGTGGCTCGACGAGGGCAGGACGTCGCCCGACGAGCGGGGGCATCACCCCTACGTCGAGCCCGCCCTCGCCTGGCTCGAGGCCAACAAGCCTCCGCAGCCGGAGGTTCCGCGGCTCTGCTGGGGCGACGCACGCATCGGCAACATGATCTTCCAGGGACCGCGCCTCGCGGCCGTGATCGACTGGGAGATGGCCCGCCTCGGCGACCCCATCATGGATCTCGCCTGGGGCCTCTTCATGGACCGATATCACGCCGAAGGCAACGGGCATCCCCGGCTGCCGGGCTTCCCCGAGCGCGCCGCCACCATCGCCGACTACGAGGAGCGCTCCGGGCGGTCGGCGGAGCACGTCGGTTACTACGAGGTGCTCGCGGGCATGCGCTTCAGCGTGATCCTGATCCGCCTGGCCAAGCAGTTCAAGCACTACGAAGTGATGCCCGAGGACGTCGCCTTCGAGGTCGAGAACCCCGTCTCGCAGCTGCACGGCAAGCAGCTTCGGGAGCTGGGCATCCTCTGAGGGAGCCCTCCCATCCTTCGAGGCGCTAGACCGCGCCGTCGGCCCCCGAGCCCTCGGGCCCATCGCCCTCGTCCTCCGGCTCGATCTGCCGCAGCAGCCAGACGAATTGGATGACCATGAAGGCCACCGAGAGGCCCGTCAGTCCGAAGAGGCGGAAGTCCACCCAGAACTCTTCGCTGTAGAGCCGGGCGACGATGAGATTGATGACGCCGAGCAGCGCGAAGAAGATCACCCACATCATGTTCATCCTGCGCCAGGCAGCGTCGGGCAGCCGCAGCTGAGCGCCCATGATCCTCTGGAGCACCGGGCGGTCGCCCACGTAGTGGCTGCCGAGGAAGAGCGCGGCGAGGATCCAGTTCTCGGCCGAGACCTGCCACTGGATGATCTCGGGATCGTCGAGCAGCAATGCAGCCGCGCCAAAGGGCAGCACCAGCGCGACGGCGAGCACGTGGTTCTTGTCGTACTCGCCGGCCAACATTCGATACCCGAGCGTCTGGACCACGCACGCGCCCATCACCACCGCCGTGGCGAGGTCCATGCCCCCCCATTGATAGGCCGCGAAGAAGGCCACGACGGGGAAGAGGTCGATGGCAAATTTCATGGACGCTCCCGGAAAAGGCACAGGGTCGGCAGGCCCCGGATCGTATCATGTTGGACGTCTTCCCGATTCGAGCTGCCCGCCATGGCGTCCATCGAGCCGGCGCCGCGCATGCAGGAGAGCGCGCATGCAGGAGAGAAGGAAACCGACATGTCCGACCTCGAGATTCCCGACTTCCCGATGATCCTGATGGAGCCCCTGCTCTCGGTGCCCGAGGCCTCGCGCGTCGGCTTCATCGCCCAGCTGGAGCGCACGGCGGCGCAGCGCTATCGCGACTGGGCGGAGGAATCCGAGGAGATGCGCGCCGAGCTGCTCG
>CAZQMY010000654.1:0-2750 GCA_964594405.1 uncultured Spirochaetaceae bacterium
TCGGGTAGTAGCGGATGCCCGCCCGATGGGCGGCATCCGCCCAGCCCCAGTCGAAGACGAACTCGCCCTCGCTGTGTCCCTTGATGTAGAGCGGGGCGGCGGCCACCAGCCTTCCTTCTTCACGGACGACCAGTGGTCGGGCCTGCCAGCCGGTGTCGGACGCAACCGCCCCGGCCTCTTCGAGGGAAGCGAGCCACTCCCACTCGAGGAAGGGCGATCCGTCGCCCACCAACGCGTTCCATTCGCCGGGGGGCAGGGAGGCGATCCCCTCCGCGAGCTCGAAGTCGGCCATCCCCCGAGTCTAACGATCGGATCCAGCGCCTGCTCCGGGCGTCCCCGCGTGGAGGCGGCCGGGTGTGCGCTACATTCGTCCCGAGAGCAATCATGAGCATGACGCACGGCAATCGAGCAGCGATGACGGATGGTGTGCCGGCCTGGCGAGCAGGTGCGGCCGATGCGTCATGGACGCAGGCGCGATCCAGGGGCGCCGGCCGGATCGTGCTGAGTGGGCCGGGTGGCGGCGGGAGCGAGCCTCCGGCTCGCGACCCACGGCGCGAAGAGGGGCTGGCGGTCAAGGAGCGAAAGAAGACCGCGCGTCCGGACAAGTTCAAGGTGCTCCTGTACAACGACGACTTCACGCCCATGGAGTTCGTCGTCAACATCCTGGAGCGCATCTTCGGCAAGAGTCCGGCAGCCGCCACGCAGATCATGCTCTCGATCCATCGCACGGGAATCGGGGTCGCGGGGGTCTACGTCCTCGAGATTGCCGAGACCAAGGTGGCGGCCGTGCACAGGGCCGCCGAGCAGCGAGGCTATCCTCTGCGAGCGGGAGTGGAGAAGGAATGAGTTCGATCGGCCGTGAGCTGCAGCTCACCCTCCAGGCGGCGCACAGCGAGGCCGTGAGCCGACGCCACGCCTATCTGACGGTGGAGCACCTCTTCTTCGCCCTCCTGCACTCCGAGGAGGGCGTGAGCATCCTCCGGCACGCGGGGGCCGAGGTCGAGAAGCTCAAACGCGACCTCGAGCGCTTCTTCGAGGAGGACCTCGAACAGGTGCCCGGCAACGACGTGGTCGACACCCTGCAGACCCTGGCCTTCCATCGGGTCATCCAGCATGCCTTCGACCACTGCGAGAGCGCCGAGAAGGACGAGGTGGAGATCTCCGATCTGCTCGTGGCCCTCTTCCAGGAGCCGGACTCGTTCTCGGTGACGCTGTTGCGGGCCCAGGACGTCTCCCGGCTCGATCTGATGCGCTACATCTCGCACGGCGAATCGAAGCTGAAGGGGGGCGGCTCCGCGCCGATGGAGGAGGCGGGCGCCTCGCGCCGCATGATGGGCGACGAGGGCGAGGAGATGCCCGCGGACCCGCTGGCGGCCTTCGCGAGCAACCTCACCGAGAAGGCGGCCGAGGGCAGGCTCGACCCGCTGATCGGCCGTGGGCTCGAGCTCGACCGAGCCATCCACGTGCTGGCGCGCCGCCGCAAGAACAACCCTGTCTTCGTGGGGGAGACGGGCGTGGGCAAGACGGCGCTCGCGGAGGGGCTGGCGCTGCGCATCCACGAGGGACGGGTGCCCGAGGACATGAAGAACGCCGAGATCTACGCCCTGGACATCGGTGCGCTGCTGGCCGGCACGCGCTACCGCGGCGACTTCGAAGCGCGATTCAAGGGCTTGATGGCCCAGCTCATGGAGAAGGAGAACGCGATCCTCTTCATCGATGAGATCCACACCATCCTCGGCGCGGGCTCCGCCCAGGGCACCACCGTCGACGCCTCGAACATGCTCAAGCCCGGGCTCGCCGATGGCTCTCTGCGCTGCATGGGCTCCACCACCTACCAGGAGTACCGGCACTTCGAGCGCGATCGGGCGCTCTCCCGCCGGTTCCAGAAGATCGACGTGCCCGAGCCCTCCGAGGACGAGTGCGTCCGCATCCTGAAGGGCCTGGCGCCGCGCTACGAGTCGCATCACGGCGTACGCTACACGGCACCTGCCTTGAGGGCCTGTGTGGACCTCTCGGTGCGCCATCTGACGGAGCGCTTCCTGCCCGACAAGGCCATCGCCCTGATGGACGAGGCCGGCGCGTCGGTGCGCCTGCGACCGACCAGCAAGCCGCGCAAGACCGTGGGCGTTCGCGACATCGAGCAGGTGGTGGCGCGGATGGCGCGGATCCCGGTCGAGCGCACGGCCAGCAAGGACACGGGGCGGCTCGAGCACCTGGCCGACGACCTCAAGCAGGTGGTCTTCGGTCAGGACAGCGCCGTGGAGACGGTGGCCACGGCGGTCAAGCGGGCCAGGGCGGGGCTCGGAGGAGCGGATCGGCCCATCGGCTCCTTTCTCTTCGTCGGGCCGACGGGCGTCGGGAAGACCGAGCTCTCCAAGCAGCTCGCCGAGGTGCTCGGTGTTCCCTTCCTGCGCTTCGACATGAGCGAGTACATGGAGAAGCACGCCGTGTCGCGGCTCATCGGCGCGCCCCCGGGCTACGTCGGCTACGACCAGGGCGGGCTGCTCGTCGAGCGCATCCGCAAGCAGCCCTACACGGTGCTGCTGCTCGACGAGATCGAGAAGGCGCACCCCGACCTCTTCGACATCCTGCTCCAGGTCATGGACCACGCCACGCTGACCGACAACCAGGGTCGCGAGGCCGACTTCCGACACGTCACGCTGGTCATGACCTCGAACGTGGGAGCGCGCGAGATGGCGGCGCGCGCCATCGGCTTCGGCGGCGGCAGCGCGGGCGACGGCAGCCGGGAG
>CAZQMY010000655.1:0-2743 GCA_964594405.1 uncultured Spirochaetaceae bacterium
CCTCGGGGAAGAGGATGCCGACCCAGCCGAGCTCGGCCATCTCCTTCCAGAGATCTCGTGAGAAGCCGGTCTCGTCCCGCTCGTCGCGCAGGCTTCGCATGCGCTCAACGGGTGACTTCCCGTCGAGGAAGCCTCTCGTCATGTCGCGGAGGATCAGCTGGTCTTCGGAAAGAATCAGGCCCATGATTTCGTCCCACGTATTGACACCATAGGTGCCGATACTAGACGAAGACGCGACCCTTGTCGAGGACCTCGCCGCCCTGGCGCTCCTGCTCGTGCATGCCCATGGTGACCGGGGGGGAGCAGCGCGCCGCTGGCGATTGCCGTGCCGACCGAGTGAAGTGCGGCGCGCGGCACGCGGGGTGGCTGTGCTCGCCGCGGCAACTCGGCCAGAGCCCCTCGAAGGTCTGGACGCGTTCGCTCTCGTCTCGACCCTTGAGTCCAGGTGCCGGAACGGAAGGCCCGCCGGGGTCTCCGATGAAGGACCTGCTCGGCCATTGGAAGGGGCGCTCAGGCCCGCCCCTCACTCCACAGCGGCGAGGCGGCCTTCATGAAGCGCAGATACTGCAGGACGCTGACGACATCGCGGCCACTCTCTACGTCCGAATAGGTGCACAGCCACCACAGGTTCTCGGTCTTCGGGCTCTCCGTGAGCATGAGGACCTGCGCCCGGGCCCGGACCTCGCGATCCGCGATCAGCGGGCCCTCGTGGTACTGCACCTCGAGGGCGCCATAGAGTGTGGGCGGGCCGCTCTTCGGCGTGAGCTTCTGCTGCAACGGGGCGATGGAGTGCACGGTGTGGGACATCGGCACGACGGCGCCGTCCCATCGGCCCCGGCCCTCGTAGGCCGGCAGGGGCTCGGTGATCTCACTCAGGACGCGCTCGCCCGGTCCGCGCACTCGCCACGGGATGTCGCTGATCTCGTCTCCGGGGTTCGCGTCCGCGAGGATCCGGAGGGAGTCGGAAGGCTGCTGCTTCGCCATGCGGCGGCGAACCTCGGTGTCGGTGTCCGGGTCACCGCAGGAGGCGGTACCGACGGCAATGGAATCGCCCTTTTCGTTCTCCATCGAGACACGCGCCTGGCCTTCGTCCGCCGCCTGTCTCAACAGGCAGCGCACCGGCTCCTGGTCCACGGTCGGTTGAAGGAAGAAGAGCGAGAGATTGCCGCGTTCGAGCCAATCCTCCCCGAAGGCTGAAACCAGAACCGGCACGAACTGGTCCATGTGGATCGAGCCGCCGACCGCCCCGCTCCTGAAGCCAAGGCGGGACGCCGTCGCGTCGTCGTGGATGGAGCCCTCACCTGCATCCCGCGAGAGGTTGCGCGGGCTGCGGAAGGGACCGGTGATTTCGATGTCGGTGTTCTCGGTCATGAAATCTCTTCTCTACGATCTCGATGGAAGGCCCGCCTCCAGGCCTCCGCCCTGGAGGCATGGATGGCGTCTGGTGTCATTGGTCAAGAGCGGATCGGCCCACGTCAGAGCCAGACCTCCAGGTTTCGATCGCGACCGACCTCGCGGGTGAGCGATGCGCCGAGCAGTGGCGCCATGTTGCAGGCTTCGAGGATCGCGTCGACCTCCTGTCGGGTGTGGGCATCCATCGACGCATATTCGTCCTGCACACGCTTCAGGAGGTAGAAGCGGTAGGGCTGGGCGAGGGCGCTGATCGTCGTCCCACGGACCTCGAACTCGGCATAGCCCACTCCTCGATCGCATGCGGTGCCGGGCGCGAGCTCGCCCTGCTCGGCGATCCAGGCATTGATGAGCTCCGCGGCCGCAATCGTTTCGGGCACGAAGTCCTGCGACACGACGCCGAGCAGCTCGATCAGCGTCTTCGGGATCTCGTCGCCGTCCAGATACGCCTCATCCCGGCCCTCGAACTCGACGAAGTCGGCGTCGCGCTTGTTCATCCGCTCGACCCAGCGCAAGACGTTCATCCCCTTCGCGTGCATGAGCGAAAGAGGCTTCGGGTCCCGGCCGAGATGAGCGAAGAGCATGATGATCATGCCGAAATCGCCGATGCATGGGCGTCCTCCCAGCAGATAGGGGTGCTCCGAGAAATGCCGGTCCAGAGCGTCGAGGAGCTCGCCATAGAGCTGCTCGACCAGGTCGCAGGTCTGCGGGTTCACGCCGAACTTCCTGGTCGCGATACGCATCACGTTCTGCGACTGGCGCACCACGTCCATGCCGACGCCGGGCGGCATGATCCTGAGGGTGTGAAAGTCGAGGAACTGGAGATTCTCCGCATCGAAGTTCCAGCGATAGTGCATGCCTGGGCGCAGCAGCCCCTCCGAACCGATCACGTCGAACAGCCGGCTGAAGAAGCGCTGCATGGGCGTCGTGGGTGAGAAGGTGCAGCCCGTCTCGTTCTCGAAATGATCGATGATGGCGGCGCCGTCCCGGATCACGCGGCCGTCAGGAAGCTCCAAGGTCGGCATCGTACGCACGCCACCAGCCAGTGGCACGACCGTCTTCAGATAGTGCTCACTGCTCGGTGCACGCTCGCGGTAGGGGACGTTCGCATTGATGAGGTAGCTGCGGGCGCGTGCCGTGTTTCCCGACACCGACATGCCGTACAGCGTCACCGGCTCGAGAGACGATCGCTCCTTCGTCTCCGTCACGCTGCAACCATCGGGGGCAGGATGGGTGATGGGTGGTCCTCGATGGGCTGCTTCCACTCACTCGTGCGCATACTGGTCACTGTTGCGCAGCATGTACGCTGGTCCGTGCACGGCGTTGATCGCTG
>CAZQMY010000656.1:0-2741 GCA_964594405.1 uncultured Spirochaetaceae bacterium
CCCATCGCTCTCGTAGACTATTCCGAGATCGAGGGCGCTGGTCTCTCCATTGCCTCGGTAGATGCGGGTCACGCTCGGGTAGTGGAAGCCGACTAGCAGCTCGTCGACTCCATCATTCTCCGCATCCTGCGCCGCCAACGACCCGACGCGCCACAGCCAGCCGGTGTCGTCGACGTAGCGCGTCGCGCGATCCGTCGCGCCGCCGACGCCCAGCCCGGTTCCGCGTACGATCTGGGTGCGGCCGGCGCTCTCCAGAGCCGTGATCAGCTCGGGGGTGCCCGAGCCGTCGAAATCGCCGACCGCGAGGGCCACGGGGCGCTCGCCTGATCCATCGTCGACGAATACGGCGCCATGGGTGGTGATTCCCGTCGTGCCGTCGCCCCGGTAGACGTTTCGGCAGCAGGGCCGCTCCAGGGCCGAGAACAGATCGTCGCGCCCGTCGCCGTCGACGTCTCCAGCCGCGAGTGCGAGGACATCCCATTGGCTGCTGTCGTACAGAGAATCGAGATCGTCGAGGGCGGTGGTGCCGCTACCGCGCACGACCTCGGTGCCTCCGGGCCCGGACAGCGCCGCGACGAGCTCATCGCTCCCGTCACCGTCGAAATCGCCGCCGGTCATCGCCACCACTTCTCGCTCGGCCGACGCGTGCAGCACCTGCGCGAAGGATCCACCGCGATCGCTTCGAACGACGAGGAAGAAGCCGGGGTAGCTGAAGGCCGCGAAGAGCTCGTCGCGACCGTCTCCGTCGATGTCCGCGGAAGCCAGCGCTCGAGCCGTGGCTTCCGTCGGCGACGTTTCGAAGAGCTGGTTGCCCTCCGCGAACACGTGACCGGCCGCCTCGTCGCAAGACGTACGCTCCACCGGGCTTCCGCCACAGAGCGAGAGCGGCCCATCGTCGCCCGGGAACGGCGCCACGACGACGTTGTCGAGCAGTTCGTTGCCCAACGAGAACGTCTCGCCGGCCTTCGCGTGCCAGGCATTCAGGAAGTCGGCCGAGCGGGTGGCGAAGTTGGCGCGAAGGACGTTCAGATTCGAGTCGTCCCTCACCTTGAACGGTGAGCCGGAGCAGAGATCGACGAAGTTCTCGCTGATGTCGTTGGCATTCGAGCCGTGCGCGGCGTAGACCGCGTGGATCAGCGTGTCAGTGGCAATCATTTCGGTGGAGCCGTCGTCCTTCACGCGGGGGTGAGTCTCGTCGTTGATGAGCTGCTCGAATCGATTCCCATGGATTCGATTGTGGCTGGAGCCGACGAGGCCGATGGCGCCGTAGCCGACTCCCCCGTTCGAGAAGGCGTTCCCCACGTAGCGAATCAGGTTGTCCTCGAACGAGAAGAATCCGTGATCGCCGGGATCGCATGCCGAGGCATCATGGATGAGCACACCGCCCACGTAGTACTGCATGGTGAGGCCACGCACCGTGATTCGGTTCACGCCGTAGCCCTCCCAGCGAATGAAGTAGGACTCGCCGCTCGGATCCGCCGCGTCGACACGCCCGTCGAAGATCGGCTGCTCGTCGCCATACGCGACGATCTCGATGGAGTTCCAGGGGTAGGCCTTCTGCCAGCTGACGCGCTCACCCCAATAGGTGCCCTCACGAACGGCGATCCGGAAGCTTCGACCCGACGAAAGCGTAGGAAGCGCGTCGTGCACGTCCTGCAGAGTCGCGAAGGGCTCCTCGACCGTTCCGGGCGGGCAGGTGCGAACGCCGTTGGCATCCGTCCGACATGTGCGCGCCCGCTGGGGGTCGGCGTCCACGACCACCTCGCAGACACCATCCACGGCAAGGCGGCCGATGGGGCATGGCACCTCGCAGGCGGGAAACAGCAGGGCCGCAGCAGCCACGAGCGCCAGAGTGGCGAGGCGGGCGAGCGTGCGACGGCGGATCGTGACTCGGCGGGGCCTGGTGGTACCCGAATGGATCCTCACGGCGGCTCTCCTGCGCGGTGCCTGACTCCGGCAAGAGCCGCTCGTGCTCCGGATCGGGGTCTGCGTTGGAGCACCGATTGCATCACTCCATCGGCCGTCGAGACTGCGTGTCCGATCGTTGCGGTCGAGTGAGACGTCGAGTTCTACGGTGGCCATGTCATGGGCTCCTGTGGTGTGGCAGCCTGCTGCCGGATGCAGAGCCCAGGATCGACCGAACCGGGTCGTGGTTCCGTCAATCGCTTGACAGAGGCGATGGATCGATCCTTGCGGCCTTGCCGTGCGCAGGGCGTGCTCGCGGCGGCCCGATCACGACGAGACAGTCCGCCCGTCGACCGGAGTTTCGAGGCGGCCTCCTGAGACGCAGGAGCCGCGGGAGTCCGTTCGACTCCCGCGGCTCGGCCTGCGCGATGGCAGGGGCCCTCGTCGGCCATCAGTCGGTGTAGTCGATCTCGCCCCCGATCGATTCGAGGCCGATCGTCCCGTACTCGACGACACAAGCGCCGATCGTGGTCAAGGCTGGCGGCGAGGTGCTTCCGAAGATCGCCGCCAGATCGGAAGCCGAGCTGACCGTGCCACCATCTCGCAAGACCACGACCGTCTTGCTCGGGTCATCGCAGTCTTCCCTCGAAGCTCCGCGCTCGAGGAACCGCACCTCCTCCACGCGGTTGGGGCTGTCGTTGACTCGCAGCTCCTTGATCTGCTTGTTCTTGAGGCCCCAGGTGTAGGTGTAGAGAACGAAGTCCTCGCCCACGGTGAAGGTGTTGCCTGACAGAAGGATGTCGAGCTTCTTCACCTCGGGCTCGGGCTCGGGCTCG
>CAZQMY010000657.1:0-2717 GCA_964594405.1 uncultured Spirochaetaceae bacterium
GGCAAGAGCACGCTCAGCAACGTACTGGCGGGCAAGCCCGGCTACGAGGTCACTGCAGGAGAGATCCTCTTAGACGGCCGGGACCTGACGGAGATGGAGCCCGAGATTCGCGCGAGAGAGGGCATCTTCCTCGCCTTCCAGTACCCGGTGGAGATCCCCGGCGTGGGCAACAGCTACTTCCTCAAGGCTTCCCTCAACGCGATCCGGGAGCATCGGGGTGAGCCGGCACTCGACGCGATGGACTTCCTCACGCTCAGCAAGGAGAAGATGAAGCTCGTCGACATGCCCAGGGATCTGATGAACCGATCCATCAACGAGGGCTTCTCGGGCGGAGAAAAGAAGCGCAACGAGATCCTCCAGATGCTGCTCCTCGAGCCGAGGCTCTGCATTCTCGACGAGACGGACTCTGGCCTCGACATCGACGCCCTCCGCGTCGTGGCCAGCGGCGTCAACGCGCTGCGGGCGCCCGATCGATCGATGCTCGTGATCACCCACTACCAGCGCCTGCTCGACTACATCGTGCCCGACTACGTGCACGTCCTCGCCGAGGGGAAGATCGTGCGCTCCGGCGGCAAGGAGCTCGCCCTCGAGCTGGAGGAGAAGGGCTACGGCTGGATCACGGGCCAGGCCGCGGTGGGGGCGTCCGTATGAGCGGCGGAGAGGCAGGATCGCTGCACGAGCATGTACGCGCACGCTTCGAAGCCGTCCAGGAGCGGCGGCCCGGCTGGCTCGCGGCTCTCGCGCGAGAGGCATTCGACGCGTTCGAGGCGCAGGGTGTTCCCGGCCGCAAGGACGAGGACTGGCGCTACACGAACGTGACGAAGCTGGCCCGGCACAGCTTCGAAGCCGCGATCGAGCTGGAAGCCGACGAGGTGCGGAGCGCCGTCGATGCGGCGACCCGGGCCGATCCATCGGGTCATGCCGCCGTATTCGTGGACGGCCGGCTCTTTCAGGGCGCGGCGTCGAAGGATGCGCCGGTTCGCGTCACTTCGCTGACGGCCGAGCTCGCGGACGGCGGTGCGGCCGACCTGGCGCGATCTGCCCTCGGCCAGCTGATCGACCTCAAGGCGCAGCCCTTCGCCGCCCTGCAGACCGCGCTCCTCGAGGATGGGGCGCTCGTCGAGATCGCGGCCGGCCACGACGCGCAGCAACCGGTGCACGTCCTCTTCCTGCAAACCAGCGGCGCCGAACGCACACGACTCGCCTGCCCGCGGCTTCTGGTGCGTGCTGGAAGAGGTGCTCGGGCGAGGATCGTGCAGCACTTCGCGACCGTCGGCGAAGGCGTGAGCCTCTCACTTCCGGTCTGCGAGGCCTTCGTGGAGGACAACGCCGAGCTCGACCTCGTGACGATCCAGGCGCAGCGCACGGGCTCGATCCTGATCTCGGATACGCGAGCCCGGACCGGCCGCGATGCGCGCTTCCACTCGCACTGCCTGAGCCTCGGAGGCGGCCTGATCCGAAACGACCTGGGCGTCCTGCTCGCCGATACGGGCGGGCATGCGACGCTCAACGGCCTCTTTCTGGCGAGTGATGACGAGCACATGGACAACCACACCCTCGTCGACCACGCCGTCCCGCATTGCTCGAGCGCCGAGCTCTACAAGGGGATCCTGGCCGACCGCAGCCGGGGCGTCTTTCGAGGGCGGGTCCTCGTGCGGCCGGGCGCGCAGAAGACCGACGCGACGCAGTCCAATCCGAACCTGCTGCTCTCGAACGACGCCGAGATCGACACCAAGCCGCAGCTCGAGATCCACGCCGACGACGTGAAGTGCAGTCACGGATCGACCATCGGCCAGCTCGACCCGGATGCTCTCTTCTTCCTGCGCGCTCGCGGACTGGACGAGCGGAGCGCCCGGGCCGTGCTCGCGCGAGGCTTCGCCCATGCGATCACCGATGCGCTGCCGGGCGAGACGCTGCAGAGCTTCGCAAACACGCTCGTGCACGAGCGGCTCAGCGAGCTCTTCAGCGGTGTGAAGGAGGCGCCGTGAACAGGCTCGACGTGACACGCATTCGCAAGGATTTCCCCATCCTGGGCACCGAGATGCGGGGCAAGCCGCTGGTCTTTCTCGACAGCGCGGCCAGCGCTCAGAAGCCGCGCGCCGTGATCGAGGCCATGGCGAGCGTCTACGAGACCAGCTACGCGAACATCCACCGGGGCGTCTACCAGCTCTCCGCCGAATCGACGAGGCTCTACGACGAGGCACGTGCGAAGGTGGCCAGATTCCTGGGCGCCGCGGACGCGCGCGAGATCGTCTTCGTCCGCAACGCCACGGAGGCCATCAACCTCGTGGCCCGGACCTTCGGCGAGCAGAACCTCCGCGAAGGCGACGAGATCGTCATCAGCGCGCTCGAGCACCATGCCAACATCGTTCCCTGGCAGATGCTCTGCCAGCGGACCGGCGCCGTGCTGCGCGTTGCCCCCATCGACGACCAGCAGGCCCTCGACATCGACGCCTTCGAGGCGCTCCTGGGCGAGCGCACGAAGATCGTGGCCATTACGCACGTCTCCAATGCACTCGGGACCATCGTGCCGCTGGACGTGGTGATCCCGATGGCCAAGGCTCACGGGGCGACCGTGCTCGTGGACGGCGCCCAGGCGGTGCCACACTCGAAGGTCGACGAGCGGACGTTGGACTGCGACTTCTACGACTTCTCGGGCCACAAGCTCTTTGGCCCGGGCGGCGAAGGCGTCCTCTACGGGCGGCTCGAGCAGCTCG
>CAZQMY010000658.1:0-2711 GCA_964594405.1 uncultured Spirochaetaceae bacterium
AAATGAAGTTCGGGACTGCAGTTCGATTCTGTGATGTGGAACGGTGGACTGTGAGCCAAAGCGCGTGCGATCGTCTCTCGAGAACCTCGCCCTGCGATTCACTCTGTTCACTCTGTCGGGATGGATCATCGGGGGGTCGCCTGTGAGGCGCCGGAAGGACACTCGCCAGGCGAGAGAGCTCCGACCCCCGAATCGACAGCCGACCGAGCGGAGGTTGCATCGTATGTGCCGCATCTGTAAAGGCGCAAACGTTGAACCTCGACGCACATTTCTGCCTCATCGGTTGTCGCACGGCTCCAATGTGGGCAAAAAAACTCACTTCAGGGCATCCTGCTGGCCGCCAGTCGATCGAAGCAGGGCGAAATCCGAGGCCCGGCCCCGGGGCGCCGAGGGCGTCGGGTGTCGTCGAGTGGACAGGCCGCGCCGCCCTTCTCGCCGTATCCTGGCATGCGGCTCGCTGAGGAGCCGCATGGATGGATGGAGCCCGTGGACGGGGGCGTCCCCGCTGCTTCGTCCGCCGGGACGTGCGGGGACATCGGGCAGGCCGCGTCGCGCGCGCCTTCGAGCCCGCGCATGCGATGGAGGAGGCAGTATGTCCGCTCCCCGAGACGATTCGGGCGCCCACCACGATCGGCTGACCCAGCTGGACAACTCGTTCCTCGTCTACGAGGACACATCGTCGAACGCCGCCATGCACGTCGCGACGACCCAGATCCACGAGGCTGCCCCGCTCCGCGGTCCCGATGGCTCCATCGACATCGAGCGCATCGAGGAGTACGTGGTCTCCCGGCTCGACCGCATCCCGCGCTACCGGCAGCGCATCGCGCGCACGCCCATCGAAGGGCACCCCGTCTGGGTCGACGATCCGAGCTTCAACGTCCACTATCACGTGCGGCACACACGGCTGCCCCATCCCGGAACCCTGCGACAGCTCAAGCGGCTGGTGGGACGCGTCTTCTCCCAGCGCCTCGACCGCGACAAGCCCTTGTGGGAGCTGTGGCTGGTGGAGGGCCTCGAGGGCGACCGTGTCGCGTTCATCTCGAAGGTCCACCACTGCATGGTGGATGGCGTCTCCGGCGCCGAGCTGATCGCCGCCCTGCTCACGACCGAGCCGATGCAGAAGCCCGAGGCGCCCGCCCTCTGGAAGCCGCGGCCGGCCCCGAGCACGCTCGCGCTCGGGGCCGGCGAGGTCTCCCGGCTGTTCGGCGCACCGCGGGCCGTGGCGGGCGCAGTCGGAAGGCTGCTCCGAGACGAAGGCAACGCGCGAAGCCAGCTGCAGATGCGGCTGCAGGCCATGGGGCGAGTGGTCTCCGACTCGAGCCTGCCCACGCTGGCCCCCTTCAATCGCCCGGTCGGACCCCATCGGCGGATGGACTGGGTGCGTCTCTCCCTCGACGAGATCAAGCAGACCGGGCGCGCGCTCGGAGCGACCGTCAACGACGTCGTGCTCGCCACCACAGCGGGTGCGTTCGCGCGCTACCTCTCCGTCGATCGCGGCGAGGACCTGAACGCGATGCGCTTCCGCGTCATGACACCGGTGAGCATGCACCGGGCGGGCGAGGACGACTTCGGCAATCGGGTCTCGGCCTGGACCCTCGAGCTGCCGATCCAGGAGTCCGACCCCCGGGCTCGAGTCGACCGGATCCGTGAGGCGACCCGCGACCTCAAGGAGAGTCACGCCGCGCTCGGCATCGAGACCTTCAGCGAGGTCTTCGAGTGGACGGGCGCGGCGCCGCTCAGCTTCGGCGCGCGCTTCATGCAGTACGGGACGCCCTTCAACGCGGTGGTGACCAACGTGCCCGGCCCACCCGTGGCGCTCTATCTGCTCGAATCGAAGATGCTCGAGATCCACCCTCACGTCCCGATCCTCGGGACCCTCGGAATCGGCGTCGCCCTCTTCAGCTACGACGGTGGATTGTCCTGGGGCTTCACGTCGGATTGGGATCTGGTACCGGATCTGCACCGACTGGTGGAAGCCACGGAGCATGCATTCGCGGAGCTGCGCGACGCGGCGGGCTGAGCCTCCGCCCGACCGCGAGGCTCGCTGATGACCGGTCGACTCCCTCGAGCCGCTGGCCCTCGCGATGGGCGGCTGACGTACGCTATGCACGCGAGGCGGGCGAGGCGCGCTCGCGCTCCCCCTGCCCCGCGAATGAATGCGCACGCGCGCTCCTGGAGTCGAGAAGAGCATGGCCGACGACCACGAACTGAACCGCTACAGCCGCCGGATCACGCAGCCCCGATCCGGCGGCGCCGTATCCCCCTCCCCCTCCCGGGCGCCGCCGCTCAGGCCCAGCTGCACGCCGTTGGGCTGTCGGCAGAGGATCTGGACAAGCCTCAGGTCGGAATCGCGAGCGTGTGGTTCGAGGGCAATCCGTGCAACATGCACCTCGCCAAGCTCGCCGAGCACGTGAAGGAGGGCGCTGATGCGTCGGGCCTGATCGGGATGCGTTTCAACACGGTCGGCGTCTCCGACGGAATGTCGATGGGAACCGAGGGTATGAGCTTCTCGCTGCCCTCGCGCGACCTGATCGCCGACTCCATCGAGACCGTGATGTCCGCCCAGTGGTACGACGCCAACGTCTCGATCCCGGGGTGCGACAAGAACATGCCGGGCTGCCTCATCGCCATGGCACGCCTCGACCGCCCCGCCCTGATGGTCTACGGGGGGACCATCAGCACCGGCCGCGCCGCCGACGGCCGCCGCCTCG
>CAZQMY010000659.1:0-2677 GCA_964594405.1 uncultured Spirochaetaceae bacterium
CGCGTTGATGATCAGCTCGGCCTCGGCCATGATGCGGTCGATCAGCTCCTTGCAGGTCTGGATGGCGTGGACGAGCCCCGCCACCATGCCGCAGGACCAGGCGCCGGCATCCATGTCGCCCTTCTGCATGATCCGGGGGTAGACGCCCGCCACCTCGGGCAGGATGTCCTTGAACTCGAGCTTCGGGCCCAGCTCGCGCTCCTTCTCGAGGAGGCGCTCCACGGCGTCGTTGGTGAGTACGCGCTCGGTGTTGCGCAGGGGCCGCATGATGAGGCGCGTATCCAGCTCCGAGGCCGCCACGATGGCGGCCTTCACGTTCTCGTGCACCGGCGCCTCCTTCGTCGCGATGAAGCGGGTGCCCATGTTCATGCCCTCGGCGCCCATGGCCAGCGATGCGACGAGCGAGCGCCCATCGGCCATGCCGCCGGAGGCCACGAAGGGGATCTCGAGCTCGTCGGCCGCCCGGGGTAGCAGGATCATGTTCGGGATGTCGTCCTCTCCCGGATGACCGCCGCACTCGAAACCGTCCACCGAGGCGGCGTCGCAGCCGATGCGCTGCGCCTTGAGGGCATGACGGACCGAGGTGCACTTGTGGATGATCTTGATGCCGGCGTCCTTGAGGATCGGCAGCACCTGCTCGGGGTTGCGGCCCGCCGTCTCGACGATCTTGACACCGCCCTCGACGATCGCCTTCGCGTAGGCGGGATAGTCGGGGGGCGTGAGCGCCGGCAGGAACGTCAGGTTCACGCCGAAGGGCTTGTCGGTCATGTCCTTGCAGCGCGCGATCTCGTTGGCGAGGTCGTCCGCAGACCTCTGGGTCAGGCCGGTGATGATGCCCAGACCGCCCGCGTTGGAGACGGCGGCAGCCATCTCCGCGTAGCCGACGAAGTGCATGCCGCCCTGGATGATCGGGTGCTCGATGCCGAACATCTCGGTGATTGCTGTCTTCATGGTTCCGCTCTCCTCGGTTGGATCCGCTGCTGCACCCGGCAATCGCACTGCGGATCGCTCTGCTCTTGCGTTCGATTGGGCTGCTTGCGGAGGCCCCTGCCTCCGCGCCCAGTCAAGGGCGCGCGGGCTTGCGTGCCCGATCCTTCTCTCGACGCCGCCTCGCCGACCCGAGGCTCGGACTCACCCAGGGCGAGTCGGCGGGCAGCGGGATGCGCTTCGGCCAGCCGGGACCCGGCGTCAGCTCGAGGTCCCGCGCGTTCAACGGCTGGCCGTCGGCGTCGACCGCGACGAGGCGCGCGACCTCCCGGCCTGTGCCGCGCTCGCGAAACTTCGCGGGCACGTCGTCCTCTCCGAGGACCCACTTGTCGCCCCAGAGGCGAAGCGCCGTGATCGGGATCCAGAGTTCGCGCCCCTTCTGCGTGAGCTCGTACGAATAGCGGTGGCCCGGCTCGTCGAGTCGCTCCTTCGTCATCACGCCGTGGTGGACGAGCTTGGAGAGCCGATCGGAGAGGATGTTCTTCGCGATACCCAGATTCGACTCGAACTGCTGGAAGCGCGTGGCGCCGAGCAGCGCATCGCGCACGATGAGCAGCGTCCACCAGTCCCCGAGCTGCTCGAGCGCCTGGGCGACGCCGCAGTTCATCGTATCGAAGCGCTTCCTCGACATCTCGATGGGCTCCGCTGCCAGGCTCAGCGAGGGATCGGCGTCATGCGAGCAGCACCTCGCATCCCGTGCCCGCGAGGGCGCCGTCCACGGCGGCGCGGTCGTCGGCGGAGAGCCTGGCGTACTCGTCACGCAGCCACGCGAGGCACTTCTTCTGATAGGGGAAGGGACGCTGCCAGTAGCGGACGCCGTCGAGCTCGAACTCCATCTCCGCGGCGCCCTTCTCGAGGGCCTCGGCGTTCGCGACCATGAAGGGCGCGTAGGTGCGACCGATCTCGGCGAAGAGAGCGCGCAGGGTGTCGGGCAGGCCGTCGCGGGGCAGCCAGTCCTCGTCGGAGACCTCGAGCCCCGAGAGATCATCGACGACATCCACCCAGGCGAGCAGCCGCGGCGCTTCGGCCCGCGCCAGTGCCATCGAGGTGGGCTCGACCTGAATGAGCTGGGTGAGCTGACCGTGCATCCCGAAGTCGCCCGCGGAGGGCCGGCCTCCGAAGGTGAAGCGATGCGTCACGAAGTGGGCCCGCAGGATCTCGATCAGGCGCCGATAGCTCGCCTCGATGAGCGGTCCCGTCACTTCGAGCGATCCGGCCACCACGCCACCGAGTCGATCGATCTGGCGCTGGGCGAAGGTCTTCCTGAACTGCTCGACCATCTCGTCGGAGACCGTGAGGTTCCAGAGCGGCAGGATCTTCGACGCGTTCTCGACGCCTTCCTCGGGCCCCCAGCGATAGTGGAACATCATCTTCGTCATCCACTCGTCCGCATAGTCCTCGAGCAGGTAGTCGAGGAAGGCCATCGCGGGGTCGCTCGGGATCACGGATCGACCGCTGTAGAGCGTCTCGAGCTCACGCAGCTGGAACGTGGAGTCGCTCGTGGCGCGATAGCCGTCCTCGCCCTCCGGCAGGTAGACGCAGGGCAGCAGCGGCAGCGGCGGCTTCGGAAGGTCGGCCGGACGCGATCCGGGCATCGACGAGTGCACGAAGCGATGCGGAATGCGGCGGTAGATCGCGAGGGCGCGCATCTTGCGCGAGTAGGGGGATCCGATCGCACCAGCGATCAGGA
>CAZQMY010000660.1:0-2676 GCA_964594405.1 uncultured Spirochaetaceae bacterium
CGTCCAACGCGGGCCGCGTCTTCTTCTTGCCCGACGGATCGCCGATGCGCGCGGTGAAGTCGCCCACCAGGAAGATCGGGGTGTGGCCGAGCTCGAGGAACCGCTTCAGCTTCTGGAGGACCACGCCGTGACCGAGGTGGAGATCGGGCGAGGACGGATCCATGCCGAGCTTCACACGAAGTGGGCGGTTCTCGCGAATGGCGACCTTCAAGCGCTCGCG
Source organism: uncultured Spirochaetaceae bacterium (assembly GCA_964594405.1). Classification (GTDB taxonomy): domain Bacteria; phylum Myxococcota_A; class UBA9160; order UBA9160; family UBA4427; genus CAZQMY01. Next base: position 221 of record CAZQMY010000660.1, read on the forward strand.
CAGCTCGTCTTCACCGTAGAAGTCGACGCTGCCGTCGCGCATCACATCGAGCTGCCGCTCGACCTCTTCATCGAGCTCTCCACTCGTCATCCTCTCTCGCTCCAATTCACCCGCCTGGATCGATGCACCATGAGCCGGTCTCGTTCACCACAGCATCGAGGCGCCGATCGAGCGCCCCGGTCGGAACCCGCTCCACGCATTGAAAGGAGTATCCGACGCCCACCAGGCGGGGTGCGCCCGAGTCGACCCTCTGGAAGGTTCGATCGTAGTATCCCTTGCCGCGACCGAGGCGCCCGCCGCGCAGGTCGAAGGCCAACCCGGGCACCAGCACGATGGCCAGGGACGCGGGCGACACCGGCTCCGCCCCGGGCCAGGGCTCGAGCAGACCGTAGCGCCCCGCCGTCAGATCCTCCGCGCTCCGGACGCGAAAGAAGCCGAGCGCTCCATCGTCTCGGCACCGCGGCACCGCGACTTCGCCTCCGTCCCGCAGCAGGCGATCGAAGAGGCCATGGGTGTCGGGCTCACCGGCGATGGAGAGGAAGAGGCCGACCGGCCCGTCGGTCTCGAGCCATCTCTCGCCGCGCAGGTGCCCGGCGATCTTCTCGCCCGCATCCCTGGCCTCGGCCTCGCCCATCCGCGCGCAGAGCGCGCGCATCCGAGCACGGAGCAGGCGCTTCCGAGCCGCGAGCTGCGCGGGGTCCGACAAGCCGGATCCAGAGTCGCTGCGTCGCCCGGCGGCCATGCCCGAGCGCGCGCTCAGGCGCGCGGCGCGCTGCCCCGAGCCGCGCGAGTCGATTTCTCCGACGAGGGCGGACGGCGTGCGCCCTTCTTCTGCTCGGCCAGGATCTCATCGGCGCTCGCGATCAGCGGATCGATCGTCTTCTCTCGCCGGCTCTTCTGCGAAGGCGGCGATTTCGGGAGCTCGAAGAGCGCCGCCTCTTCGGGCTCTCCGTCGCCTGCCATCGCGGCACTCGCCATCGCGATCAATGCCTCGATCCGTTCGGACTTCGCGCCGCTCGCCTCGGCCTCCTTCACGCGCTCCCGCAGGCGAATCACTTCCTGAGCGAGATTGAGGGAGGTCAGGAGCGCCACCTCGAGCGTATCCACGACCCCGGCTCGCTCGCGGACCTGGCCCATGGCCGCGTCCACTGCTGCTGCGACTTTCTGGAGCCACTCCGCGCTGGCATCGCTGCGGATCCGATATTCCTGGCCAGAGAGTCGAACGGCGACAGAGCGCTTGGCCATGCGTTCACCTCGCGCCCGAGGAAGTGGTTGCCGAGCCACGACCCTTGGTGCCCTCGCGACCGCCCCGCGCAGCGGACGCCTCCTCGTCCTCGCGCATGGCGCTGGTCAGGACCAGCGAAGCCAACCCGGACTCGATCTGGTCCACGTCACCCAGGAGCTCATCGAGTCGCTCCAGGGCCTGGTCGCGCTGCGCCTCGAGATGCTCGACCCGCCCCTCGAGCTCCGACATGCGCGCGTCGCGACGCACCAGTTTCCCGCGCAATGCCTCGTTCTCTGCACGGAGGAGCGTGTGTCGACGCGCCAGCTCTTCGATGACGCGCTCCAGCCGATCCATGTCGGAGGGGGAACCTTCGCGAGCGACATGATGGGCGTTGGGCGGATCGACAGCGTGCTTCGAAGCTTCCAACTCCGCCCGGCCTCCCTTCGCAGCTCGCGACCTCGATCCCCCGCAGACGCACGTCCGTATGGGTTCGACGAAGGATGCCCCAACATCGGCCGTCGATGGATCGAGCGCCCGCAGCCCCCAATCTCCGGCCCTGCAGCCGGAGAGCGGCGAGCACCCCAAGGCTAACACGATCGGAGCATGCGTGGGGCGCGTTCGCGTTCCAACCCCCGAAATCGCGAAGGCTCGGGGAAGGGTGATTCAGAACACAGTTACCGAAACCAGCAGAGCGTGACGGCACGCGCCTGCCCGCTCAGACCACCGCGTTCCCGGCTGTCGTGCGCTGCTGAAGACGAGAGCGCCCCATCAGATACTCGTCCACCGCGCGCGCGGCCTCGCGTCCCTCCGAGATCGCCCACACCACCAGCGACTGACCGCGTCGGCAGTCGCCGGCTGCGAAGATGCCGGGCTCGCTCGTCGTGAACTCGCCCATTCGCGCCTTGATGTTTCCGCGCGGATCCATCTCGACGCCGAGGTCGCTGACCAGTCCCTCGTGCACCGGCCCGAGGAAGCCCATGGCGAGCAGCACGAGATCGGCCTTCATCTCGAACTCGCTGCCGGGCACCTCTTCCATCCTGGGGCGCCCCGTCTCGTCGGGCTCGCCGAATCGCACGTGTACACCCTCGAGCCTGGTGATCCTCCCATTCTCTCCGGCGATGCGCTTCGTCATCATCGCGTAGTGCCGCTCGCCGCCCTCGTCGTGCGAGCTCGAGCCTCGGCTGATCGCGCGCCACATCGGCCAGGGCGTCCAATCGGGCCGCTCCGCGGG
>CAZQMY010000661.1:0-2656 GCA_964594405.1 uncultured Spirochaetaceae bacterium
GCCCATCGACGCGGCCGTGATCTTCTCGAACGCCCGCTCGGTGGGCATCGTGCCGGGCTACGGCATGGCCGTGGCCCAGGCACAGCACGCGGTTCGCGACCTGATGGACTCGCTGGCCGAGCAGGACATCGACGTGAACTTCGCGATCCATCCGGTGGCGGGGCGCATGCCGGGCCATAAGAACGTGCTGCTCGCCGAAGCCGACGTTCCCTACGATCGCCTGCGGGAGATGGACGAGATCAACCCCTCCTTCCCCGAGACCGATGTGGCGTTGGTGCTCGGCGCCAACGACGTGGTCAATCCGGCTGCACGCGAGGACAAGGGCAGCCCGATCTACGGCATGCCGATCCTCGAGGTCGACAAGGCCCAGCACGTCTTCGTGATCAAGCGCAGCATGAATACGGGCTTCGCCGGCATCCAGAACCCCCTCTTCTTCAAGGACAACACCATGATGATCTTCGGTGATGCGAAGAAGGTGATCCTGGAGCTCAACGACGCGGTGAAGAACTACTGAAGTCGCCGCAGGATCGAGGCGGAAGCGGGCTCGTCCTCGGGACGCGCCCGCTTCCTCGTTCCGGGGCAGCAACGCAGGAGGGAGCGATGGCAGCAGAGGACGTCGAGCTCGGCCGTCTCTACTTGCCCGCAGACCGCGCCGAGGGCTCGAGCCTTCCGGGCGTGATCTTCGTACACGACGTCTGGGGCCCTTCCGAGCACAGCGAGGGCTTCGCCTCGCGACTGGCCGCCCAGGGCTTCGCGGTGCTGGCCATCGACTTCTACCGGAACCTCGGGGAGGTCTCGATCGATGATCCGGGACACTTCATTCGCGGCCTCTCGGATCCCGAGATCATGGCGGACGTCTCTCGCGGACTCTCCTTCTTCGCATCGCATCCGGTCACCCAGGGCCGGCGGGTCGGAATCACCGGCGTGTGCATGGGCGGGACGTACACGCTGCTCGCCGCGTGTGAGGTGCCGGGGATCGCCGCGGCGGCGCCGTTCTACGGGATGCTCTCCTACGACCACGGCATGATGCACGACCCGAATGGCCGCGACTACGAGCGCAAGCCGCGCTCTCCGCTCGAGGCGGCGCGATCGCTCCGCTGTCCCCTGCATGCCTGCTTCGGAGCGGCCGACGACTTCGTTCCCCTCGCCGACGTGCGGGCCCTCGAGTCCGAGCTCGAGCACACCGAGGAGGACGTGGTCGTGCGCGTCTACGAAGGGGCGGGGCATGCGTTCATGAACGAGACCCGACCCGCCGCCTTCGTGGCGGAGGCGGCCGAGGATGCCTGGACGCGCCTCGCCGCGTTCTTCCGCGACACGCTGGAGGCGTGAGCCGCTCAGCGAGGCCAGCGTGGCGAACGCACTGCACCAGGCCCGCGTGAATGCCCGTACGTGGCGGTGGCGCCAGGATTCGAGCTCCACCCAGCCATGCGGTGCCTCACCCGAGATCTCACACCCGTGAGGTCCCGTAGGCGAGTGGGCAGGATGGGCGTTCGGTCCTCGCCCAGCGAATCGCCCCGATCATCGGGGCTCGTGCCGTGATGCGCTGGACGGATCACGGCAGGTGGCCAGCGAAGGGGGCGGGGGCGGACTCGACGACCGCTCCGCCGCGTTGCGCTTCACCCGCGGTGATGCAGGTCGCGGCGCCGAGTGCCGGACGCAGGGTGAAGAGCGCAAGCGTGCGGCCTCGCGTGACGTAGGCGGTCATGCTGGCATCGACGCCCAGGCAGACGCCCTTGACGTCGCAAAGGACGGTGCGGAAAGCGGGCGCCTCCGAGCCCTCGGCCAGGCCGTCGAGCTGTGCCCACCACGCTCGGTGCTCCGTCGGGGGGACGAAGGAGAGCGCGTCCACCTCGAGGAGGGCGTCCCGCTCCACGCCGAGCATCGCGCCGGCCGCGGGATTGGCGTCGACGATCCGACCGGAGTCGGTGTCGACCGCGAGAAAGCCATCGGCGATCCGGTCGATGGCCGCGGAGACGGCGCGCCGGCTGGCGCGTGGCTTGCCCTTGCTCCGACGTCCTGGCGTGCTGGTCCGCAGCGCCAGGCGGAACTGCTCGAGCAGCGGCGTCAGGGCGGATCGGAGCCGCTCCCCGTCGTCCTCTGCGAGCGCGCAGGCCGACTCCGACCAGGCCGCGAGCAGCGCCATCACACGGCGCTCGTTCGGGCTCAATCCATCGAGCGCCGGGGGCGGCGCCTGATCGCGCATCAGTGCGGTGGCGGCGAATGTGCGAAAGCGGCGGAGCGTCTCCGCCTCGGGGCCGGCCGCGCGGGGCGCAGCGGCACCGAGCCGGGCGCCCAGCGCGGCTTCGATTGCCGGCCGGTTGGCGAGGAGCCACGTTGCAATCTCGCGATTCGACTGCATCCCCGGCAATGTAGCAGCGCCAGTTGCGTCCGGCGTGCCGGCCGTGCGCTCTTTCCGGTGATCCTCGCGCAGCGTGTGCGCCGCGAGGTCGTTCGAGCGCCGAAGCCCCCTCGAAGGAGCTCTCAATTCGGGCGTTGGAGGGGCCGATGGTCTGGGGGTATGAGCCTACGAGCCCTGCGCACACGGACCCTGATCCGACATGCCCCCCCCCAGGCCTACGCGGACAAGACGGAAGCGATCCTGTCGCGGCACGGCTACCGCATTCTCGCAGCCGCTACATGCGAGTCGGTGGACGAT
>CAZQMY010000662.1:0-2652 GCA_964594405.1 uncultured Spirochaetaceae bacterium
CCATGATGCTGCCGACCTTCTCACCGTCGAGGTCGATGCCCGTGACGGTGATTCCCGCTTGGGCGAGCTCGAGGGCGAGCGGGAGGCCGACGTAGCCGAGGCCGATCACGCCGATGGTGGCGCTCCGATCCTCGATCTTTCCGCTGAGTTCATTGAGGGCGTTCATGAATCGATCACTCCTGCGCTGGTGGGGGGAACGCGGGGTCAGGCGTCTTCGCCGGGCTCGCTCCAGCCGAAATAGTCTGCGAAGTAGACGTAGCCCGACCACAGGGTGAGTGCCGTGGCAAAGCCGAGAAGTGTCAAACCCAATTCGTGCGCCGGCAGACCGAGGGTCGGATAGTGAAACAGGAGTGCAGCCGTCGCGACATTCTGTGCAATGGCCTTCACCTTGCCCTGCCAGGACGCTGCCACGACGTGCCCGTCCGAAGAGGCCATGCCTCGCAGCCCGGTCACCGCGAGCTCCCGGCCCACGATCACCACGACCATGAAGGCAGCCCACTCGGGGATGCGCCCCACGGCGAGGAGCATGATCAGCGTGGTGCTGACGAGCAGCTTGTCGGCAAGGGGATCGAGGAGCTTGCCGGCGGCGGTCACCATCTCGCCTCCGCCACGGCGGGCCAGGTAGCCGTCGAGGACGTCGGAGAGCGCCGCCAGGATGAAGCACCAGGCCATGACCTGGCTGCCGAGCCTGCTCATGGCGAAGGGAATGAAGAGCATCACCGGCACCATGGCGATGCGCAGCATCGTGATGGTGTTCGGCAGGTTCCAGAAGCGTTCGCGGCGATGGCGCCCGCGTACGGCGAATTGGCTTCGTGCCTCGCCGTCGCCTCGGGCTCGCGTGCCCGCGCCAGCCCCGCCACCCTTGGCGGCGGGAGCGTGTTCCACTTGCATCTCGGTCACACCCCGTCCCCGGTGATCGAAGCAGCGCCTGGCCGCCCGAGGGTCAGTCGATCGGGAACTGCCCTTGATAGGCCCGATAGTAATTCAGAACACGCTTGACGTAAGCCTGTGTCTCCTTGTAGGGCGGAATTCCGCGATAGCGATCCACGGCCGTCGGACCTGCGTTGTAGGCCGCGAGCGCGCGTGTGACATCTCCGTAGCGATCCAGCATCCTGCGCAGGTAGCGGACGCCCCCGGAGAGGTTCTGCCCGGCTTCGAAGGGCGCATCGACGCCGAGGGAGACCGCGGTGGCGGGCATCAGCTGCATCAGCCCCTGCGCACCGACCCGCGAGACTGCGGACGCCTCGAAGTTCGACTCAGCCGCCACCACGGCCTTCACGAGCGCCGGCTCCACCCCGTGGGCCCGCGCCAGCCGGAAGATCAGACCATCGAACTCATGATGGATGGGGGCCTTGGCGGGGCCGCTCGGCGGCGTGATGGCGAGCCCCTCCTCCCGGCGAGCCCTCAGGACGTGATATCGGGCATCGTGAGGCGTATCGGAGAAGTGCACGACGCCGTCGGCATCGACGAAGCGATAGATTCCCGCCGTCGCAGCGAACGGCGCGGTCGAGGCGAGCAGGAGCGCGAAGAGGAGGGGGTGCATGCTCTTCATGCTCTCTCCCTGCCCTTCGCCCCGACTCGCCACACGGCGAGCGTGCGAAGCCGCCCTGTGCGTTGTCTCGTGCCCATGTTCGCGACACCTTCCGATTCGAGCGGGGACGCCCGACGCACAGACCCGGGCCCCGAGGGGCGAGATTGCCTCGAGGCCATCGGGGCGGATAGACTCCGGGAGACCCGCGTTTGGTCGCTATCGGAGCTTTCCCCCACGATCCTGAGCGATCTGGTGAGGAAGCCCACAGCCGCCGATTCGCGTCCATCAGCTGCCGCCCTCGGGGCCGGCTCTCGAGTCCGCGACGCATGTCATCTTCATTGAAATTCGACTTCCTCGTCATCGGAAGCGGCATCGCCGGCCTCCAGTTCGCCCTTCGCGTGGCAGAGCACGGCAACGTCGCGCTGGTGACCAAGCGACGCGGGACCGACTCGGCCACCAGCTGGGCGCAGGGCGGGATCGCCGCGGTCACCTCGCCGGAGGACAGCTTCGACGCACACGTCTCGGACACCCTCTATGCGGGCGCGGGGCTCTGCGACGAAGCCGTGGTCAAGCAGGTCGTCGAGGATGGTCCCGCGGCGGTGGAGCGGCTGCTCAAGTGGGGCGTCGAGTTCGACCGGATCGACCCCACCATCGATCCGACGGGCAGCTGCGACTACGACCTCGGACGCGAGGGGGGCCACAGCAAGCGCCGCATCCTCCATCACCGCGACGCCACGGGTCGCGAGATCGAGCGCGCGCTGCTCGAGCGCGCGTCGATGCATCCGGCGATCTCGCTCTACGAGCACCACTGCGCGGTGGACCTGCTCACCTCACATCGAGCGGGACGGCGCGAGCCGAACCGCGCCCTCGGCGCCTACGTGCTCGACAACCGCACGGGCGACGTGGACTGCTTCCTGGCCCCCATCACGCTGCTCGCGACGGGGGGCGCGGGCAAGGTCTATCTCTATACGAGCAACCCCGACATCGCCTCCGGCGATGGGATCGCGATGGCGTATCGCGCCGGTGCGACCATCGCCAACATGGAATTCATGCAGTTCCATCCCACGTGCCTCTTCCACCCGAGCGCGAAGAGCTTCCTGATCAGCGAGGCGCTGCGCGGC
>CAZQMY010000663.1:0-2647 GCA_964594405.1 uncultured Spirochaetaceae bacterium
GCCACTTTGCCCTGAAGAGGAAGAGGATCGCGGAGATCAGCGTTCCCGCGTGACCGATGCCGATCCAGAACACGAAGGTGATGATGTACACACCCCAGAAGATCGGCGCCTGGTAGCCCGCCACCCCCAGACCGTCGTAGGTCTGATAGAGCAGCGCGGCCACGGCCTGGATCACCAGGCCGATGGCGGCGAAGAGCGCCAGGAAGTAGGGCCAATGGACCCCCTTCGTGTGCGCCATGATGTCGATGTTGATCTGCGAATCGCGCGGAACCGACGTCGGTGCCAGCGTATCGGCTACGGAAGCTGCGGGAGGCGGAGGTGCCATCAGTGGGACCCCTCATGGCTTTCTGAACGCTTGACTTGCGCCAGATAGGTGATTGCTGGTCGTGCGTTGTACTCTTGGAGTGCGTGGTAGGCGCGCTTGTCCTGCGTGGCAGCCTTGGTGCGCACACGACTCTTGTCGTCGCGCAGGTTGCCGAACGTGATGGCACCGGTCGGACAGGTCTGAGCGCAGGCGGGCGTGACCTCTCCGTCGGCGATCACCCGGCCCTCGTCCTTGGCGGGCTGGCGCGCGGTCTCGATGCGCTGGACGCAGAGGCTGCACTTCTCCATGACGCCCTGCTGTCGGGACGTGACGTCCGGGTTGGTCATCATGCCGAGAAGACCGGGGTAGTTCTTGTTGCCATAGTCGTAGTAGTTGAAGCGCCGCACCTTGTAGATGCAGTTGTTGGCGCAGTAGCGGGTGCCGACGCATCGGTTGTAAACCATGCTGTTGATGCCCTCGATCGAGTGGTAGGTCCCGATCACCGGGCAGACCGCCTCACAGGGCGCCGCACCGCAGTGCTGGCAGGGCAGCGGCAGGTGGCGCACGTCCACCTCGCCGAGCCGCTCGCGATTCGGAATCGGGCGGCGCTCACCGCCACCTTCCCGATCGCCGTCGCCGTTGTAGCGCTCGATGCGCAGCCAGTGCATCTCGCGGTGCATGATCGACTGCGTCTCTCCCACCACCGTCACGTTGTTCTCGATGGAGCAGGCCGTGATGCACGCGCTGCAGCCGTTGCAGCGATCGTTGTCGATGGTCATCCCCCAGCGGTAGGGCTGGTCGGGATCGGCGTCGTACGCCGCGTCGAAGCCGATGGGCGGCTCGTCGAAGTTGGCGTGGTGGGCGTCGTGGTGCTCTTCTTCCTTGCCCTGCAATTTGGCGACGGTGACCACCGGCGCCAGGCCGCGTCCGCGCTGGTTGTCCACCCACTGCGAGAGGGCCAGACGCCGGTACGCACCGGTCTTGCGGGCGCTGACCCTGGTGTTCAGCCAGGTCCGGCCGCCGGCCTCGTCCTTGGTGCCGACGAGGAGGTCGTTCACGTTGATGCCGCGCGGCACGCCTTCCTGCCCCTCGCCCGCCATCGAGCTGTAGTAGCCGACGGTGTGGCCCTGGCCGATCGGCACCGCGATCACATCGTCTCGGATGCCGCCGCGCGGGAAGACGGAGACCTCGACGCTGCCCGCACCGGTGGAGAGCTCGACGACGTCACCGAAGCCGACCCCCAGCCGCTCCGCCGTGTCGAAGCTCATCTCCGCCCAGCTCCACCAGGAGAGCTTGGTGACGGGATCCGGCAGCTCCTGCAGCCAGCCGTTGTTCGCCGCCGATCCGTCCCCCAGGTAGGAGTGCGGGAACGCGACCAGCGTGTACTCGCCGGAGCCCGCGATCCTGGGCGCCGTGTAGGAGACACCTGCCAGGTCACCGGCGGGCGCGGCAGAGGCCCCGGCATCGCTCGAGAAGAGACCGCCGCGCCCAAGCGCGTCGCGCCAGGAGGTGCCTGCCCAGTTCGCCTGCACGATCTCCTTGAAGGTCGAGGCGGGCATTGCACCCCCGAGGGCCCGCCCCAGGGCCATCAGGGTGTCGCCCAGTGCCCGGGTATCGAAGAGCGGACGAAGCGTCGGCTGCACCAGCGAGCGGACTCCGGCGCGCGGCGCGGCGTCTCCCCAGCTCTCGAAGGGAGAGTGGTCGGGGAGGACCAGGTGCGCGACCTCGCTGGTCTCGTCGGTCATGGAGGAGAAGGAGACGACGAAGGGCACCTTGGCGAGCGCCTCGGCGAAGCCGAGGCTCTTGGGCAGCGAGTAGAGCGGGTTGCTGTCGTGGATGAGCAGGACCTGTACCTGGCCACCCGACATCCTGGAGACGAGTCGCTCCAGATCGGCATAGGATGCGGACTGCACGGCGTCGGCCTCGGTGGGCACGGTCAGCCCCCTGCCCAGCGCGCCGAGCAGCGCGTTCAAGAGGAGCACCACGGCACTCACGGCGACCGCCGAGCTGCTGGTGGCCGCCACGCCGGGCGGGAGCACGAGCGCACTCTTTGCGTGCAGCAGCGTCTCGGCGAGCTCGTTGATCTTCTCGACGTCCACTCCGGCGGCGGCCGCGGCGGGCGCCGGGAGAACCCGGGCCCCGGCGGGGCGGGCCAGGGGGGGCGGCCAGGCGGCCGGGGGGACGTGGACCGAGCTGGCGAACGTTCGCGATGTCCTCGCCCTCGCGCGGACCGGCCGATGCCCAGGTCACCCTGGTCGAGTTCTCGGACTTCCAGTGCCCGTTCTGTGGGCGCGTGACCCCGACGCTCAAGCGGGTCGAGCAGACCTACGGCGACGACGTGCG
>CAZQMY010000664.1:0-2624 GCA_964594405.1 uncultured Spirochaetaceae bacterium
CCGGCAGGTAGCCCAGCGGCCCGTCGCTTGATTCACGTGGAGGGCGAGACCGAGGAGACCTTCGTGAACGAGGTGCTCGCTCCGCATCTCGAGCAGTGCGGCTACACCCGGGTGAGCGCACGCATCCTGGGCAACGCGCGTCAGCGGGACCGCCGTGGCGGCATTCGCGGGTGGGACGGCGTGCGGAGGGACATCCTGAACCACCTGCGGGAGGATGCTGGGTGCGTCTCCAGCACGATGGTGGACTACTATGGGCTGCCGCAGGTGGGGCCTCGGGCATGGCCCGGTCGCGCCGCCGCCGCTGGGCTGCCGTTCGTGGACAAGGCCCGATCCGTTGAAGATGAATTGTCGGCCGATATCCGAGCGCAAATGGGAGCAGCCTTTGATCCCGGACGCTTCATCCCATTCGTGACGATGCACGAGTTCGAGGCGCTGCTCTTCAGCGACTGTACTGGATTCGGCCGCGGAATCGGCCGGCCGGAGCTGACACCCGCGTTCGAGGCGATCCGCAACGCCTTTGCCAGCCCCGAGGAGATCGACGACTCGCCGGTCAATGCCCCGTCTAAACGCGTAGAGGGGCTCGTGGAGGGGTACCAGAAGCCTCTGCTCGGCACCCTCGCGGCGCTCGAGATCGGGCTCAACACCATGCGTGCGCAGTGCCCGCACTTGCGGACTTGGCTGGAGCGCCTCGAGGGACGCGCAGCCGAGCCGGCCGGCTGATCGGGGGTGGCGCAATGGAGTTCCGCATAGCCGACACCTTCACCGACAGCCTGGCGAGGCTCACGGGCGAGGAGCAGAAAGCCGTCAAGACGACGGCGTTCGATCTTCAGCTGAACCCCGCGAACCCGGGGATGAAGTTTCACAAGCTCGATCGAGCGAGGGACAAGGACTTCTGGTCGATCCGGGTCAGCCGCGACATCCGCCTTATTGTCCACAAGACTGCAGGCAGCCTGATGCTCTGCTACGTCGATCACCACGATCCGGCCTATCGCTGGGCGGAGCGGCGAAAGCTGGAGCGCCATCCGACGACCGGCGCTGCGCAGCTCGTGGAGGTGCGGGAGACCGTCCGCGAGATCGAGCTCCCGCGCTACGTCGAGGCGCCGGCAGCGCCAAAGCCGCTGCTCTTCCACGGCGTTCCAGACGACGATCTTCTGGGGTACGGCGTGCCGCCCGAGTGGTTGGACGAGGTGCGGCAAGCCACCGAGGACTCGGTCCTCGAGCTGGCGGATCATCTCCCCGGGGAAGCTGCAGAAGCGCTCCTCGAGCTCGCGACCGGGAGCACACCTGCGCCGCCGATCCACGTGAGCGCCGAGGCGGATCCATTCGCCCACCCCGATGCGCAGCGGCGCTTCAGGGTGATGGCCAATTCCGAGGAGCTTGAAAGGGCGCTCGAGTACCCGTGGGAGCGGTGGACGGTGTTCCTCCATCCCGCGCAGCGTGAGCTGGTTGAGCGGTCGTACTCGGGTCCGGCGCGGGTTTCGGGATCGGCGGGAACTGGCAAAACGATCGTGGCCCTCCATCGGGCTGCCTACCTGGCTCGCACTCACTCCGACGCGCGGGTACTCCTCACGACGTTCTCCGAGACGCTCGCGAATGCGCTGCGCGCTCGTCTGCATCGCCTGATCGGGAAGGAACCCCGGCTTGCGGAACGTCTCGAAGTCCATTCGATGAGCAGCATCGGGAGAAGACTCCACGACGCCAACTTCGGCGAGACGCCTCTCGCGACAGAGGCCGACGTGAAGGATCTAATCCGACAGTTTGCTCGCGGAACGAATGATCACCGCTTCAGCGACCACTTCCTCTGGACGGAGTGGACCGATGTCGTCGATGCATGGCAGTTGCGTAGCTGGGACGAGTACCGGGATGTGCGTCGTCTGGGCCGGAAGACGCGTTTGGCCGAGACGCAGCGCAGTCTCCTCTGGTCGATCTTCGCGCAAGTTCGCGCTGCTCTCGAGGAGCGGGAACTACTGAGCGAGTCGGATGTCTTTGCGCGACTCGCCGAACGCCTGCGGGACGCGAAACATCCTGCGTTCGACTACGTGGTGGTCGACGAAGCCCAGGACATCGGTGTCGCCGAGCTTCGATTTCTCGCTGCCCTCGGCGGGTCGCGCCCCGACGGGCTCTTCTTCGCGGGAGACTTGGGACAGCGTATCTTCCGCCAGCCCTACTCGTGGAAGGCGCTCGGTGTCGAGGTGCGCGGGCGATCCACGACGTTGAGGATCAACTATCGCACGTCGCATCAAATTCGGATGCAGGCGGATCGGCTCCTCGGGCCGGTGGTTTCCGATGTCGATGGCAATGAGGAGGACCGGCGCGGGACGGTCTCGGTATTCAACGGACCGGCTCCGATCGTCGAGAGGGTTCAGTCCTCTACCGAGGAGGTGGAGACCGTCTCGTCCCGACTCCGCGCGTGGCTCGAGGAAGGGTTGGAGGCCCATGAGATCGCTGTTTTCGTGCGTTCTGACGCCGAACTGGTTCGGGCCCACGAGGCGGTCGAGGCCGCAGGCGTGCCGACCCAGGTTGTCGGTGAGCGCATGGAGACGACGCACGGGAAGCTCTCTATCACCACGATGCATCTGGCGAAGGGGCTCGAGTTTCGAGCCGTTGTGGTCATGGCATGCGAC
>CAZQMY010000665.1:0-1445 GCA_964594405.1 uncultured Spirochaetaceae bacterium
GACGCTTCCGACCTTCACCCCCGAGCAGACCGCCCTCGTCGAGCCAGCCGTCCTCTCGGTGATGATCGACCGGACCGTCTATGCGGCCTCCATGGACGAGACCCGCTACAACCTCAACGGCGTCTATCTCGAGGTCATCGCCGATACCGGCAAGATCCGGATGGTGGCCACCGACGGCCACCGCCTGGCCCTGGTGGACCGCGAGCTCGAGGGCGATCTCTCCGGGCTCTCGAATGGAGTCATCATTCCTCGCAAGGGCCTCCAGGAGCTGAAGAAGCTCCTCGACGAAGACGAGAGCGAGCCCGTCGAGCTGGCCTTCGAGGGCAACAGTGGTCTGGCGCGGCGCGGGGAGACGATTCTCGTCATGCGATTGATCGACGGCGAGTTCCCGAGCTACCAGCAGGTCATCCCCAACGAGGTGGGCCAGCAGGTCATCCTCGGCGCCGATGAGCTCAGCCAGGCGCTGCGCCGCGTCGCGCTCCTCAGCAGCGAGCGCAGCCGGGCGGTCAAGTTCCACCTCTCCGACGGACAGCTGACCATCTCCTCCAACAGCCCCGACCTGGGCGACGCCGAGGACGTCATCGACATCGACTACGGGGGCGACGAGCTGACCATCGGATTCAACGCGCGCTACCTCATCGACGCCCTCGCCGCCATCGGGGGCAAGGAGATCCGACTCGGCCTGCAGAGCGACCTCCAGCCCGCGCAGCTCGTCCCCACCACTGATGATGGGACGCTCGCCGTGGTGATGCCGATGCGCCTCTGATCGAGGCCATCGAGCGACCGATCGCGGTCGTCCGAAAATCGGCCCTCAGCGCTCCGCAGATTCGCCTCTGGACCCGCGATCGGAGGGCTTTTGAATCTTTACGGCCGCCGGGCTTTTATGTAATTTCCGGGCGCGTCTGGAGCCCCCAGACGACGGGCCGATTCCCGGCCGGAACGCTGCTGGAGAGTGCTGGAGAGCGCGCTGGAAGACGGCCGTGGGGGCCGTTCCAGGGGCCGGGTCCGATCGCTCGGCAAGCCGCATCCAGCATGGCCGCAACCGGGGGAGCTGCGTCGGCAGTCGGGGGACGTGCCCCTCCACCACGCAAGCCAGCGCGCCCGAGCCCTGCCTCGAGGCCCATCACGGAAGACATCCTCGTGAGTTACGACGCGAGTTCAATCGAAGTCCTTGAGGGCCTCGAGCCGGTCCGAAAGCGCCCTGCGATGTACATCGGGACCACCGGCCCCGATGGCCTGCACCACCTCGTCTACGAGATCGTCGACAACTCCATCGACGAGGCGCTCGCGGGCTACTGCAGCGAGATCCGCATCGACATCCACGAGGACAACAGCATCACCGTCGTGGACAACGGCCGCGGCATCCCCACGGACATGCACCCCACCGAGAACCGCCCGGCCTGCGCCCCGATCAGGTGCCGATCGCAGCCTTCCTCGGGGCCGGA
>CAZQMY010000665.1:1455-2619 GCA_964594405.1 uncultured Spirochaetaceae bacterium
CTGCACGCGGGCGGCAAGTTCGACGAGAACAGCTACAAGGTCTCCGGCGGTCTGCACGGCGTCGGCGTCTCGGTCGTGAACGCCCTGTCGAGCAAGATGCACGTGGAAATCAAGCGTGGCGGCAAGTACTGGACGCAGTCCTTCGAGCGCGGCGTACCCCTCGGTCCGCTGGAGACCCACGGCGACACGGACGAGACGGGCACCACCATCACCTTCTGGCCCGACTCCGAGATCTTCCCCGAGACCGAGTACAGCTTCGACGTGCTGAGCAAGCGCCTGCGCGAGCTCTCCTTCCTGAACGCGGGCGTGCGCATCATCATCCGCGACGAGCGCTTCGACAAGGAGCACGACTTCTGTTACGAGGGCGGGATCATCTCCTTCGTCGAGCACCTCAACGAGAACCGCTCACCCCTCCACGAGGCGCCGATCTTCATCTCCGGCAGCAAGGAGATGAGCGAGCGCGGCGGCGGCTCGATGGTCGATGTCGAGATCGCAGTGCAGTACAACGACTCCTACAACGAGGCCGTGTACTCGTTCGCGAACAACATCAACACCGTCGAGGGCGGCACCCACCTCGTGGGCTTCCGCACGGCGCTGACCCGCACCATCAACCGCTACATCGCGAATACCACCAAGGCGAACAGCAAGGGCGAGAAGCCGAGCGTCACGGGCGATGATCTGCGCGAGGGCCTCACCGCGGTGATCAGCGTCAAGATCCCTCAGCCCGAGTTCGAGGGGCAGACCAAGACCAAGCTCGGCACCAGCGAGGTCCGCGGCATCGTCGAGGGCATCCTCTACCAGCAGCTCTCGACCTTCTTCGAGGAGAACCCCAAGGTCGCGCGGCCCATCATCGCCAAGGTGATGGACGCCTCGAAGGCCCGCGAGGCGGCCCGGCGCGCACGCGAGCTGGCGAGGCGCAAGGGCGCGCTCAGCGACTTCAGCCTGCCGGGCAAGCTGGCCGACTGCCAGGAGCGGGACCCCGCGCTCTGCGAGCTCTTCATCGTGGAGGGCGACTCGGCGGGCGGCACCGCGAAGCAGGGCCGCAGCCGCGCCACCCAGGCGATCCTGCCGATTCGCGGCAAGATCCTCAACGTCGAGCGCGCCCGCCTGGACCGCATGCTCGCCAGTGCGGAGATCCAGGCCATCATCGCCGCCCTCGGCTGC
>CAZQMY010000666.1:0-2613 GCA_964594405.1 uncultured Spirochaetaceae bacterium
AGTCGTGCTTCTTCCGCGTGAAGCGCTCTTCCTGGGCCGCCGCGACGATCCGGCCATCCTGCACGAGGCAGGCGGCGCTGTCGTGGTAATAGGCCGAAATGCCGAGGATGTTCATTGGATTGGGATCCACCACGCTCGGAGCGAGCTCTGCGTTTTCTGCGCCGAGAACACCTGGTTCTAGCATGAACCGCTCGCGGAGAACAAGGGTGGGCAGCGGCCGTGAGCCCTCGTGCGCACCCGCGGCCGAGCCAGCTGCCCGAGGCGCGAGGGCGCGGCAGTTGTCACGCAAACGTCCCGCGTCTGCGGCGCGGGCGGCGTCGACGCCCGGCGAACGCTCGCCCCGGGGTGGCTTCGACCACTCCGGCAGATGCGCGCCGTGATCGGCCGATCGCATGATCCGCAGCGGCCGGCTCGTCGCCATCGGCGACGCCCTGTGGGCCGCGAAGACGTGGCTCGCGTTGTACCGCTCAGGTCGGTTGGCCGACCTCGAGTCCCCGGACAGGCGCCGCGCCCCAGCTCTCCTGCTCCGCCTGCATCTCGCGGAAGCGAGCCGCCCGCGCGAAGGCATCGGCCCGCTCGAGGGCGATCAGATAGGCGATCGAGAACCACAGCGGTCGCTCCCAGGTGTACTCGTTGAACTGGCTCATGGTCATCGAGGCGATGTAGCCCGCGAAGAAGAAGGGCCGCCAGGCATCGAACTCCGGATCGACGAAGCTCGCGCGTCTGAGGAAGCGGCTCACGATGAGGAGCGTCAGGAAGATGAAGGGGATGAGGCCGATCAATCCGGCCTCCGCGAGGATGCCGAGGAAGGTGTTGTGGGCACCCACGCCGACGTAGAGCGGGTGAATATGCATGAGCGAGTCGCCGACGCCGTAGATCGGAGACGTCATCCAGATCCGCAGCGCCGCGAGGAAGACACCGACCCGCTTGGTGGCCATGCCGACCGAGGCGTCTCCGGCGAAGCGCTCCTCGATCAGGTCGAGGAAGCCGAGCTGATACATGGCCCCGAGTCCCAGGGCCGCGATCAGCGCGATCGTGAGCGTCGCGCCGAATACCCGCCTCGCGTTCGCGCCCACCGTCATTGGCAACGTCAGGAGGAATCCGAAGAGCGTCGCGCCGATGGCCGAGCGACTGACCGTAGCGAAGATGCCGAAGACGCAGACGACCACCGAGAGGAGCGCGACGCTCTTCTCGGTCTTCCTCTTCGAGAGCATGTACCAGCCGAATCCGGCGAAGGCGGGCATGATCAGCCAATTCGCCGTCCGGTTGATCGGCAGCCCGCCGCCCCTGTATCGGAGCGTGTGAACCGACGAGGTGTCCTCCAGGGTCGCGCCCGCGACGCCGAGGACGCTGTCGTCGGCCGCGGGAAGTGCGCCGACGCCGAAGTAGAAGTCCGCCATCGAGATCAGCGTGTACGCGGCCGTCGAGACCACGAGCACGCGCGTGATCCTGCGGATGTCGTCCGGGCTCCTCATGTGCCAGGCCCACACCCCGACGACGATCCACAGCGTCAGCTTGCGCAGATACTCGAGGATGCCCGACGTGGGGTAGACCGTGGCGAGGAGGAAGTGCGAGATGCTCAGGGCGAGCATCATCAAGAAGATGGCGATCTGCAGCCGTGTCCCGAGCAGCTGCTCCACCCAGACGCTGGGCGACGAGACGACCATCATGACGATGAGCGGCAGGTAGGTGACCAGGTTTCCCATCAGGCCGAAGAGCACCGAGAAGAGCGCATCGAAGGGCGTGACGGCGCTCATGAAGAGCCCGGGGCCGATGGGGTTCAGCAGCATGAAGAGCACTGAAACGAGCCCGCCCACGGCAGCTATCACGACTTTGACGATCATCTTCGGGGCGTCGTCTCCGTTGCGGGCGCCCCTCGGGCGCCCTGGGCCATCTCACGGGCTCGCAGGTTGAGCGCATCGGCAGGACGGCATCGAATATAAATCACCATCTCTGCCCTGCTCCCTGCGTCCGCCGCCCAGCTGTGTAGCCACGGTGTGTGGCTCCGCCGCCGTGCGCCGCCCTGTGCAGCGCATCTGGGCGCGCCGATCCTGCGAAGCGCCGCGGGCGAACGCGCGCTCCCCAAGGGGACCCCGTGACTGGGCGGAGCCCGAGCCCACCCAGCGGGGCCTGTGCGTCAGCGCGCATACTCCGAGAACTTCGCGAGCGACCTTCGCAGGAAGTCCTCGTAGCGGGGCGGGGCCGCGGGCGGTGTGTGGGGCAGGCCGAGCGCACGGGGCGACATCTCGAAGTCGGGGATCGGCTCGAAGAAGAAGGGGATGGAGAGCCGGTCCCGCCGAGCGAAGCGCACGCGGTGCATGGTGGCCACGAGGGCCCGGCCGGTCATGCGCTGCAGAGCCAGACCGGTGTTGATCACGAAGGCATCGGGATCGGGGGCGATGGCTCGCCAGACACCGGAGGAGTCACGGACCTCAAGTCCTCCGCGTTCGTCCTGATGGAGGAGCGTCAGCAGTCCGCTGTCCACGTGCGCCTCGCACGAGAGAGGCTCGCCATCGTCGGCGGCGATCGCCACCGGCGCGTCGCGTCGGGGATAGAAGTTGAAGCGCAGCGTGGAGGGGCTGGCGGGGCGCGCGAAGGCCTGTCCGGCCCATG
>CAZQMY010000667.1:0-2598 GCA_964594405.1 uncultured Spirochaetaceae bacterium
CTCGAGAAAGCCCGTGGAATCGAGCAGACCCCGTGCGGCATCGCGGTCGACGTCGCCGCCGGGAATCTGCACCAGCACACGATCCCGGCCCTGCTGGGTGACCACCGACTCCGGGATGCCCTTGGCGGGATCGTTGATGCGGCGGCGCAGCACCTCGAGCACCTGTGCCATGGTCCTCTGGTGGATCTCCTGCTGCCAATCATCGGTGAGCGCCCAGCTCACCTCGTTGCCGCTGCTCGTGGTCTCCGTGAGCACATTGGTGTCGGTAGCAGCGCTGCGCAGCGCGTCGAGATCGTCCGGCTTGGTCGCCCCGATGGTGAGGATGCCCGCTTCGACCTGCGGTGCGCCCAGGTCGACACCCTCTTCGGAGAGGTTCTCCTGAATGGCGCTGCCGAGGTAGTCCAGCTCGCGATCGATGGCGTCGTCGAGCTTCACCCCCACCACCCAGTGGATGCCGCCCTGCAGGTCGAGCCCGAGGCGCAGTCCGCCGTCGGGCCAGAGCGCGCTCTCCAGGCGGTCGGCCTTGGGCACGAAGTTCGCCACCGTGAGGAAGGCGAGGAGCAGGACCAGTGAGAAGGCCGCCCCCGCCCGGATCTGAAGACCTCTGTTCACGACGCTTCGCTCCCTTCCTTCTTGGACGTCGCATCCTCGGGCTTGATGATGGTCTCGATGAAGCTGCGCTCCACTGTCACCTCGACCTTCGTGCCCTTCACCTTGGCGATCTCGAGCACCACCTTCTTGTCCTCCACGGAGCTGATCACACCGTGGATTCCGCCGCGGGTCAGCACCTTGTCGCCGCGCGTCGCGCTGGCGATCAGCTCGTCCTTCTCACGCTGCTGCTTGTTCTGCGGGCGGATGACCAGGAAGTAGAAGATCAGGAACATCGCACCGAGCGGGAAGAGGAACTCCACGATGCTCGGCTGCGACGCCTGCAGGGGAATCAGGGATAGGGCTCCAGTCACTGGCTCGTGCCCTCTCGAATCGCCACTTTGCTCTCCTCTCGCTCTTCCCGTCGCTCTTCCCGTCGTTCGTCCCGGCCTCGAGTGGGTCGCAGCCGTCTGCTCGGGCCCGTTCGAGATCCCATGGGCGGTGGCGCCGCCACTGCCGGGCCCGCTCCGCGCGCGCCGCGAAGTCGGATCAGCTGTGTGCCGGGATAGAAATCCTGCAGGATCCGTCGATAGTCGTGGCCTGCCGCGGCCATGGCGCGCGCACCCCACTGGCTCATGCCGACACCGTGACCGTTGCCCGAGCCCACGAAGGCGATGCTGCCCTCGAGCTCGCGCAGCTCGAAGAGGGTGCTCCTGAGCGATCGCTCCCCCAGTGCGCTGCGCAGCGCTCTTCCGCTGATCGTGATCCTGCTTCGACTTCCCTCCAGACGGACGCGGGCCACCCGCCCGCTCGCCGATCGCGCCTCGACCACCACGCGGTGGATGGCCCCGAGTCGATGCCCGGCGGCCTCCAGGCGCCGGCTGAGTGTGGTGCGAGACAGCTCATGGCGCCAGTAGGTATCTGGGGAATCATCCTCACCCTCGACGGGCCGACTTCGGAGGTAGCCGAGGTCTTCGCCCCAGACTTCAGCTGCACTGGCGGTCCGGCCCCCCGACGCCGAGTGGAAGGCGGCGAGGATCGGGGTGCCCTCGTGGCCGAGGATCTCGCATCGGGTGGCGGAGACGGCCCGGCCGAGAGCCGGTTCCGGATCGACCCGTCCCGTGTAGACCTGGCTGCTGGTATCCGCGCGCACGTCCCAGGCCTGATCGGCCGGGGCCGCGTCGCGCTGGTGCAGGGCATAGGTGCGGCTGGCCACGGCCTGGGCCCGGAGGGCCTCGGCTGGCCAGCTCGCCGGCACCTCTCCCGCCAGCGTACCGGCCACGTAGGCCTCGAGGGGGATGTGAGCGATCACGCCGAGTCCGCGACGCGACCAGCGGATCTCGAGGCGCCCGGGGATGTGCTGGTCGAGGACGCGCCAGGGGCCGAAGCGGGTGCTCTGCCAGCGGCGCCCGAGCGCCCGCCCCTGCGATCGGACTCCCGTGCTCGTGTGAACGAAGCGTCGCGCATCGCCTCCGAGAGCCACCCTCACATCGGGCACGGATTCGGCGAGCAGCACGCGGATCCCGACCGCGCACTCCGGGATGGCCTGGGTCGGGATCGGAGCGAGTCCGACGGCCGCCAGGCCGAGCGCGAACAGCGCGGGGCCGCGGCCCCGCCGTCTCGCTGGCGCGACCCCTCGCGCCCCCCGCCCCCCGCTCGTCGCACCCATGGCGTTCGGAAATTCGCGCGAACGCCCCCTGGAGTCAAGGCGAATCAGGCATTTGCGCCGTCAGCTGCCGACTGGCGGCAAGGGCGGCGGCGCACCTCGCCGCGCTAGAGGTCGCCGCGGATGGCTTCGGCCTTCTCGGTGCTCTCCCAGGGCAGGCCCGCGTTCTCGCGGCCGAAGTGGCCGTGGTAGCTGGTGGCGCGGTAGATCGGCCGTCGGAGCTGGAGCATCTCGTCGATGCCCCGCGGCGTCAGGTCGAAGTGCTTGCGCACGATGTGGTCCAGCTGCTTCGCGTCCAGCGATCCGGTGCCGAAGTGTTCGACTCAGATGGAGACGGGCTCGGC
>CAZQMY010000668.1:0-2589 GCA_964594405.1 uncultured Spirochaetaceae bacterium
GGCGCCTCCCAGGCGCCCTCCTCCCGAAGGTCGGCCATCGCCAGCGGGCCCTCGGACTCGACCACCCGGCGCGCGAGGGCGGAAGGGGCCAGCGGCAGGATGCGGCGATGGCGCGCGGGCACGCCCTCGAGGCCGCGCGACGCGGTGATCGTCAGCTGGAGCACCGAGCCGCCGCTGTTCGCGAAGAAGCTCACGATGGCGCCGAGCTGCTCGGCGCCGAAGTCGAGGACCGCCTCGATGATCGACGCGGGTGACTCGCCCTCGAGCCCGCGTGCGGCCAGCTCGAAGAGCCGCCCGAGCTCGTCGGCTCGACGGCTTGCAGCACTCAGGGATGCGGCGGCGGCGCGCCGCACGCGGGCCTCGGCGAGCTCGCGCTCGACGGCCGCGAGCAGGTGCGAAGCCTCGTGCTCGGGAACGACGTCGCGGGCGCCCGCTCGCATGAGCCGCACGGCGGCCTCTTCGCCCAGCCCGGCGCTGATCACGATGGCAGGTAGCGCGTCCCCTACGCGGGCCTGCAGGTCAGCGAGCAGCTGCTCGCACCGACGGTGATCGCGGATCGGGTCGGTGATCAGGAGGTCCGGCAGCGCCGGGTCCTCGGCCAGACGCTGCCCGAGCAGCTCAGGGGAATCGACGCGCAGCAGGTTCACCAGGTAGCCGCTGCTGGTCAGCGAGCGCACGAGCCTCGTCTCCGAGCCGGCGGCCCGGTCCTCGAGGGCGACATGGAGCAGATCGAGCGTGACTTCCAATGCGCCGCCTCCAACGATTCCTGCCGGCCCGGGCCCCATTGTGAACCCATCGACGAGAAAGCGATATCGGGCTTCGGCCTGTACGCTCCCGAGTAATCCCACGAGGACCGATGCCAGCGAAGGACGGAGCGCAGCTCCCGAGCGTCTACAGGATCCGCAGCCGACACCGAGCCTGGATCGAGGATCGCCTCACGGCAGACACGTGGCAGACACATGGCAGAGGCGGATCGACACAGCGGACTGATCATCCATCCCACCTGGCGCCCGTCCGGTGACTCGGCGCGGGGCCCGGCGATCATCCAGCTCTTCGGGCGGCTGGACGACGGCCGCCCCTTCCTCGTCGAGGACCATCGTTTTCGTCCCTACTTCTTCGTGCACGCGCGCAATCGCCACGCCATCGAGGGCCGATCGGAGTCCGAGATTCGGGCGACCGAGCTGAGCAGCCTCGAGGGTGACCCACTCGTGCGCATCGACCTGCGCACGCCCTCCGCCGCGCGCACGTTGCGCGACGAGCTGGCCGTGCGGGGCGTGGCCACCTTCGAGTCGGATCTCGCTCCGCCCTATCGCTACCTGATGGATCACGCGATCCGCTCCCGGGTGCGGATCGTCGGCGGGCATCCTCGCCCACGGGGCGGACAGGTGCACTTCCGCAACCCCGAGGTCCTTCCCTGCGACGCCCACGAGCGGAGCAACGGGCCGACGCACCTCTCCCTGGACATCGAGACCACGCCCGACGCCGATCGCATCCTCTCCATTGGCGTACACGGCTGCGGCGAGTCCGAGGTCCACATCCAATATCCGAGGCCCGTAGCCGGCAGCACGCGACACGACGACGAGGCATCGATGATCCTCGCCTTCGCCGAACAGGTGCGTCGCCTCGACCCCGACCTGCTGCTCGGATGGAACGTGATCGACTTCGATCTCCGCGTCATCGATGCACGCTGCCGGGCGCTCTCGCTGCCATTGGACGGCGCTTCGCTGGGCCGCGTCCCGGGCACCATCGGCTTCCCGACCGAGCCGGGAAGCGGGCGAATGCCCAGGGCCATCGTTCCGGGCCGCATGGTCCTCGATGGGCTCGCGCTCGTGCGAGAGAGCATCAAGATGCCGGACTACAGGCTCGACACCGTGGCCCAGCACGTGCTGGGGCGAGGCAAGCTGATCGACGCCCGGGAGGTCGACCCCGTCGCCGAGATCACGCGCCGCTATCAAGAAGATCCAGAGGCGCTGGTCGCCTACAACCTCGAGGACGCGCGGCTGGTCACCGAGATCCTGGTGCACGAAGGCCTGATCGAGCTCGCCCTCCAGCGGAGCGCCCTCACGGGCATGCAGCTCGATCGGGTGGGCGCCAGCATCGCGAGCTTCGATCTGCTCTATCTGCCCGAGCTGCGCCGGCGGGGCTTCGTGGCCCCGGCGGTCCGCATCCACGAGGGCGCGCGCGCGACCATGGGGGGCGCCGTGCTCGAGTCCTCGCCGGGGCTCTTCCGAAACGTCGCCGTCTTCGACTTCAAGAGCCTCTATCCGAGTCTGATGCGCACCTTCGACCTCGACCCGCTGGCGATGGCCCAGGCCAGGGGAGAGCCCAGAGGGGCGGGCATCGTCGCGCCGTCCGGCGCGCACTTCAGCCGCGACGTCGCCATCCTGCCCGAAGTGATCGAGCGCTTCATGCGCAGCCGCGCCGAGGCCAGAGCGCGGGGTGACACGCATGCGAGTCAGGCCATCAAGATCATGATGAACTCGATGTACGGCGTCTTCGCCGCCCCGGGCTGTCGCTTCTTCAGTCAGGATCTCGCCAACGCGATCACCGGCTTCGGCCAGCAGACGCTCTCGTGGCCCCGCGCCGCAT
>CAZQMY010000669.1:0-2587 GCA_964594405.1 uncultured Spirochaetaceae bacterium
GGCAGAGCAATGGACTCTTAATCACTAGGTTCAGGGTTCGATTCCCTGCGCGCTCACCACCTTCCGTCTTCCGTCTTCCTGATTCCTGGCCTCGGGCGGGGCGCTGCGGATTCGAGCGAGCCACGCCGATCTCGCGCCGATCAGGTGGTCGGCAGGGCGCGGACGCGCGGCTCGACCAGCCCTGCACGGGCGCCCCAGTAGCGGCCGATCATCGCCAGGACGCGCCAGCCGGTCAAGGCCACCTCCCGACCGAGTCGGAGCTTCGACTCGCCGAAGCGCCGATCGCTGAAAGTGATCGGGATCTCGCCGATTCGCGCTCCGTGGATCGCCGCCTCGATGATCATCTCGATGAGCCAGATGTTCGTCCGCTCACGCAGGGCGAGCCGCTGCCAGAGCGGTCGGCGGATGGCCCGGCAATCGACGGAGAAGTCGCTCACACCCACGTGCACCAGGGTGCGGATGATCCAGTTCGAGATGCTGCTCACGAGGCGCTTGCGCGCGATCTCGGCGGTGGGGGCCTCGTAGGCGCCACCCGGGTGGTGGCGCGAGCCGATCACGAGGTCGAGTCCACCCCGGATCGCGCCGAGCAGCGCGGCGGCGATGGAGGCGTCGAAGGAGAGATCCGCATCCATCGAGATGATGACGTCGCCTTGCGCCACGTCGTAGCCGCGCCGCAGCGCATCTCCGATCCCGCACAGGCGATCCCCGATCAGCGCGCGCACGCGTGGGTCCCGCTCGCCCTCCTGCGCGAGCCACTGCGGCGTGCCGTCGGTGGAGGCGTCGTCGACGACGATCAGCTCGAGGGATTCCCCGGCGAGCGCTCTGAAGAGAGCGGGGATCAGCACCTCGAGATTCTCGCGTTCGTTGTGGCTGGGCAGGACCACCGTGATCGCCACGGCGCCGCCGGGCGAGCCGCTCTCGGGGACGGGCTCGGACATGAGCCTAGGCTACCGGCTCGCGCACGGATCCGCCGGGCGCCGTGAGGCAGAGGTCACAGATCTCATCGACCTCGTCAGTCTCGAGCTCGGGGTTCAGCGGGACGTACAGGCCGTGCCGATGCGCGCGGTCGGCGACCTCGAGCGCCACCTCCCCGTGTCGTTCGACGAACCAGGGCTGCCGACCGATGGAGCCGCAGATCAGCGGGCGCGCTTCGATGCCGCACGCCTCCAGGGCTTCGGCGAGGGCCGTGCGCTGGTTGCTGAGCATCGGAAAGGCGAAGCCGGAGACCTTCGCGCCAGCGGGCGCGGTGGCGCGCCACGCCGCTTCCTCCATTCGCTTCTGGTAGTGCGCCCAGAGTCGTGTGCGAGCCTCCACCACCTGATCCAGACGCTCCAGCTGACGCAGGCCGAGGAAGGCGTTGAGATCCGTCGAGCGGAAGTTGAAGCCCGGATGATAGAAGGTGTGCCTGTCGCTGAAGGGTTCGAC
Organism: uncultured Spirochaetaceae bacterium; assembly: GCA_964594405.1. Lineage (GTDB taxonomy): Bacteria > Myxococcota_A > UBA9160 > UBA9160 > UBA4427 > CAZQMY01. Next base: position 1,426 of record CAZQMY010000669.1, read on the forward strand.
CGAGTGGCGTGCGCGGAGCGACTCCACCCACGCCGGGTCGAGGTCCCGATTCCAGCCATGGCTGCGAATCGAGCGGATGATGTTGCTGTGCTCGTCGGAGCGTGCGCAGATCATGCCGCCCTCGATGGTCGACATGTGGTGCCCGAAGTAGAAGGAGAAGGTGCACAGATCTCCGAAGTTGCCGACGCGGAGCCCGTCGTACTCGCTGCCCAACGCCTCGCAGCAATCCTCGATGAGGGCCAGGTCGTATCGCTCGCAGATCTCGACGATTTCGCGCATGCGATTCGGGATGCCAAGCACGTGGCAGAGGATCAGCGCCCGGACATCCGGATCACGAGCGAGGTGCTCGAGATGATCGATGCTGAGGCCGAGGTCGTCGGGATCGGCGTCACAGAGCACGGGCTCGCAATTGAGCTGGCTGATCGGTGCCACGGTGGTGGTCCAGCTCACCGCCGGCGCGATCACCTTGTCGCCGGGGCGCAGACGCCCGGACACCTGCAGGGCGCTGATTGCCAGCAGGTTCGCCGACGAGCCGCTGTTGACGAAGTGTGCGCGATGGCAGCCCTGCCACTGCGCGAAGCGCGTCTCGAACTTCTCGCAGAGGGGACCCTTGGAGAGACGCGGATGCCCGAGCAGCCAGCCGGAGAGCGCCTGGAGATCCTCGCGGCTGATGGTGTCGCGGACCAGCGGAATTCTGTACGTGGACATGAACGCGCTCTTGGATCCGGCAGGTGGTCTGGATACTACATCGGTCGACGCGGGCAGAAAACGAGCGATCCCATCCTTCGCGCCCCGGCGTATGCGCGGCAGAGCGAAGCGCCGACCTCGCGCGAGCGCCCCGAGCGGCATCCACGAACCCGCCGGCTAATCCGCGGGGGTGACTGCCACCAGCCTCGGCCTCACCCACCCTGCCGTTCGCTGGCGGCTGCAGAAGGGATTGTCGGTGCTGATCTCGAACTCGATCTGATGCACACCGGGCGAGATGGGAAGCTCGGCCCAGAGGTAGCGACGGTCGGAATGCTTGCGCCGCGGATCGAGGGCCCGTGCGAAGCCTTGCGCGCCGTCGACCCTCACACTGAAGCGTAGCGCGCAGGGCAGAAAGCCCGACCCGCCATCCGGGATCATGCCGGCGCCGACGCGCAGCAGGGCCGGCTCTACGGGC
>CAZQMY010000670.1:0-2573 GCA_964594405.1 uncultured Spirochaetaceae bacterium
GGCTGAGGATCGAGCACGATGGAGGGCGTGCGCGGCGGCGAGCTCCGAACGAGGCGCGGCGCCCACCCCAGGGCGGACAGGCTGCTGGGCTGGACGCCGCGCGCGCTCCTTCAGCGCTCAGTCGTCGTCGTCCTCCTGATCGACCTCGTCGGCGAGGACCGTGCTCGTGCCGATCTCGGCGCCCTCGACCTCGACCCGATCGCCGACCCTGGCCAGGGCAAAGAACCCGTCGGCGTCGCTCCAATCGTCGCCCTCGAACTCGGTCGACCCGTCGACCTCGATCGTGACGCCGAAGATCTCGAACTCCGGATCGTCGATGGAGCCGATGGGGCCTTCGAGCACGACCGTGTCCTCGTCGTCGTCCTCGCGCTCGAGCACCGTCGCTCGGAAGGTGCCCGCCTCTGCGAAGCCCCGCAGCTCCACGAAGTCGCCCGCGCGGAGGTCGCTCAGCGAGAAGGGCCGGACGCCCTCGTCGGACTGGTCCTCGAGGCGCGTCGAGTCATCGACGCGGACGGGGATGCCGAGGACGACGAGGCGCTGCCCGGCCACATCCACCGAGTCGACCCGCGCCTCGATCTCGTCCTCGGCCTCGCGCTCGATGTCGACGTCGTCCGCGACGAGCGTGCCGCTCGCATCGATGGTTCCGTCGACGTCGACCTTGACGTTGAGCCCGAGTTCGGCCGGCGAGCCCTCCTCGAAGTCGGTCTGCGCGTTGGTCGTCACCGGCTGACCGTTGACGTCGAAGTCGGTGGGCGAAACGAATCGCGTGATGAAGCCCTCGATGCTCACGTCTTCACCCTCGCTCCGGCGGACGCGGTCCTCCAGCTCGACCTCGTCGGCGACGAAGACGGTGCCCGGCGTGTAGCTGTCGGCCTTGACCTCGACGAAGTCCTCGTTCTGGATCCCGGCGCTGCCGAAGTCGTCGAGCGACGCCGTCGAGTAGTCGATCTCCAGAGCCCCGATGAAGAATCGCTCGTTGCCCGGATCGAGCGCCATCACGAAGCCCCGCAGCTCGACCTCGTCGTCGTCCTCGAGCTCGATTCGGGTGGCCAGGAGCGCCCCGTTCGCGTCGAAGAAGCCGCTGACCTCGATGAAGTCGCCGACGCGGAGTCCGAGCAGGGACGCCGGGGAGATCTCGTCGTCGAAGGAGGTCGCCGAGCCCGTGAGCACGCGCTGGCCGAGCACGGTGATCTCGCCGGACATGACGTCGATCGCCTCGATCTCGCCCTGGAGATCGTCATCGAAGATCACGCGCGTGGCGATGCCAGAGGAGCCATCTCCGCCGATCGTGCCCTCGATCCGCACGACCTGGCCGACGCGCAGGGCCGACTCGTCCGCGGCCGCACCATCGACGACGATCTCGGCGGAGTCGGTATCGAAGCGGATGCCGTTGACCCAGATGCTTCCGAAGGCGGTGATCGTTCCCTCGACGTAGCCGAGCCGATCGATGCCGATCGACGGAATGGCGGCGCCGCACGCGAGCGCAGCGCAGGCCGATGTCATTGCGAGTATCCTGACGAGCCAACCCCGTCGATGCGTCCGTGCGTTCTGGTCCATGGTTCTCGCTCTCCCCTTTCGTCGTTGGTTGTATCGGCTCGTCGTTGGTTGTATCGGGGGGCGGCCTCGGTGTGCGGACGTCGATCCTGATTCAGTCGTCCTGAATCATGAAGACGCCGACGCCGAGACGTACCCCCTCCTGGTTCGATTGATCCAGTCGATGCGCGTTGAGCCACTGATCCACCTCTTCGAGGAGCGCTTGTCCGCGCTCCTCGAGGAGCTTCCGAAGGTCTGGAATGGCGCTGGGGTTGATGCGCTCTTCGACGGCTCGACCGAGGAAGCGCGTCGGTACGCCTTCGCCCACGCCATGGTTGTGGCGGACGTTGTGGCCGAGGTCCGCGAGCACGGTGCCCGCGTTCAGGATCCAGGTCGGGTCGGCCGGGACGGGCATGAAGTAGCGTCGCGTTGCGCGCAGCAGCCCCGACTGCGGATCGGTCACGACGGCGCCGACGCGCTCCAGCTCCTTGCGGAGGGCGCTGACCGGGATGTCGCCGGCATGGGTCGAGCACAGGCTGCTGAAGCTGGGCGCCGGGCCGTCGAAGGGAACCGCGATCGGCGCGCCCTCGGCGTCGAGGAATGCCGCGTCGAGGTGCCAGGCGGAGAGGACGCGCGTCGCATCGCCGGTCTTGTTCGGGGCCGGGGGATCGGCTTCTGCGATCTGGTCGCGGAGCCGCTTGACCTCCTTGCGGCCGATGCCCGTCAGCAGGGAGATCCTGCTGGTGTTCGTAGGGCGACCGCGAATGCCGAATTCGTCCGAGGCCACGCTCACGTAGGTCGACTTGGCCAGCTCGGCGAACTCCGGGTAGCCGAGCCCGCATCGGAGAAGGAAGGAAACCACCGGTCGCAGCAGCGATCGGCAGGCTTCAGTCGCGGCGCCTCTCAAATCTGTTTCCATATCTGGGATATATAAGACCAAATATGGATCTACAAGGCGAAGCGCGACGCATGTGCTCGATTTCCCCTGGGTAATGAGATTCTTCGCCGGCTCTGGAGGCGCGCCTCGTGCGCCCTGTGCG
>CAZQMY010000671.1:0-2568 GCA_964594405.1 uncultured Spirochaetaceae bacterium
AGGTACTCGACCAGCACCTCGATCACGTTGCGGACCGTGAAGCCCTCGTCCGGGATCACGCCGCCGCCGTTGCTGATCGCCTTGCTGACCCGCGTGCCCGCGAGCAGCAGGAGGACGGTCGCGAACACCGCCGAGCTGATCACCCAGGGAATGGCCGTGCTGCTCTCGAGGGCCGAGAAGATGTTCATTCGTCGTCTACCTTCTTCTGCTGGCTGCCGGCTTCGTTCTGGAAGGGCAGATCAGCCAGATCGTCGAGGGTGATGATATCGGGGTCCTTGATGACCTTCTCCACCTCGCCCGCGCGCCAGACGCTATAGCTGTCCCAGCTCGGATCGTCGGGATCGGGCGGGGGCACCTCGTCGGCCGGGAGGATCGGGGGCCGGTGGATCCAGGCGTCGATCAGCACGGCGGGCATCGCCACCGAGAGACCGATGACGAGCGCGATCGGATGCGCGCCCGCCGAGAGCACAAGCGCGATGCCGACCGCCAGCAGCACGAAGCGCACCGCGAAGAGCCCTACCCACGGGCCGCTGCCCGAGAACTCGCCCGCGAAGAAGCGCTCGGACGCGCGGTAGAGCGAGCCGAAGTTGACCGCCTCCATGGCGGCGCCCACCGCCAGGCTGAGGGCGAAGTGGGGCGTCGCCAGGGCGAACGACGCCGCGACCGCTCCCGCTGAGAGGCCCAGATTCAATCTTTCGACTCGCGCCAGCCCCATTCGGCCAGTTCTCTCTGCTGCTTCGCTCTGGTTCGTGGTGGGTTGTCTCGGCTCGGCCGTCTCGACGCCGCTCGCGTCCGCCGCGATCTAGCGAGGGCCCTGCTCGTCTTCTTGCGGACCTTCTTGCCGGTCCACTTTCTGATCTTCTTGCCGGTCTTCTCGCCGGTCTCTTCGCAGGCCTTCTCGCCGGCCTTGCCGGTCTCGGTCTTCGTCCTCGTCCTGCCCCACCAGGCCGAGGGGGCGGAGGTCGAAGTCGTCGTGCTCGGGTGTGTTCTCTGTGCTCTCGACTGGGCTCGTGCCCGCGCTCGTGTTCGTGTTTCTCGCGAGCCGCGCGGCTTCCATGTCGATGGGTGGTGTCATCGGGTCCTCGATCAGCTTGCGCATGCGCAGCAGGCGGAGGACGAAGGACCCGAATCCGATGACCGTGCCGATGAGCAGGTAGCGCGGCTCCGTGCCGAAGTAGTCATCCGCGAGGTAGCCGATCCCCATTGCGACGGGGACGGCGAGCACCGCCTCCATCGCCCCTTGATAGGCGCTGCCTTCGCGTGAGCCGGCCGAGCGGGCGATCTTCTCGATGCGCTTCTGGCCCGGCAGGCTCTTGCCCGGGCCTTCGCCCCGGCTGCCTGGATCGTGATCGGCGATCGCTCTTGTCTCCCGCGTTCCTGCGTTCCTTGATCGCGCCCCAGATCGTCTCGCGCGAGCCGATCAGGGGTGCGCGTTCGCTCTCTCCCGTTCCACCCCCGCCTCGCGAGAGTGACATGATTCTGCGTCATCAGACCCTGCGCCGCGAGGCCGCGCACGGGCAGTCACATCGAGCGGCCTCCGCGATCGAACCCCGCAGAGACGATCCTCGAAGCCCCACCCGGCGACTCGCCGGCTCGGAGCTCGCCGCGCGTGGCCCGCGCCGCGGGCCCATGCGCTCCGGCCTCCAAGGATCGACCGCTCTCGCCGATTTCCGCTGCAGTGACGGGAAGATGCCAAGCCGCCGCCGCCCTGAAATCGGCGCGCAGCATAGCCGACCCGCCCCCGCCCCTCAACGGATCCGGGCGGCCTTCGCGAAGGCCCCTTCGGCCACCTCGAGCGTCCGATCGAGATCCGCCTTCTTGTGAGCGAGCGAGATGAAGCCCGCCTCGAAGGCCGAGGGCGCCAGGTAGATCCCGCCTTCCAACATCGCGGAGTAGAAGCGATTGAAGCGCGGGATGTGGGCCGACCTGGCGTCGTCGAAGTTGCGGACCGGGCCCGGGTGGAAGAAGAAGCCGAACATGCCACCGATCGTTGCACTACAGAGCGGGACGCCCTTTCGCTCGGCCGCAGCCTCCAGGCCCTGGGTGAGGTAGCGGGTGGACTCGCCCAGCTTTTCGTAGGCGGCCGGGTCTTCGAGGGCCTCCAGGGTGACGAGCCCCGCCGCCATGGCGAGGGGATTGCCCGAGAGCGTGCCCGCCTGGTAGACGTCGCCGGCCGGCGCCACCTGCTTCATATACTTGCGCGCCCCGCCGTAGGCCGCGGCCGGCATCCCGCCGCCGACAACCTTCCCCAGGCAGGTGAGATCGGGCTTGACCCGATAGAGGCGCTGGGCCCCGCCCGGGGCCACGCGGAAGCCCGTCATCACCTCGTCGAAGATCAGCAGCGCGCCGTGCTCGGTGCAGAGCTTCCGGAGCCCCTGCAGGAAGCCGGGCTCGGGCGGGATGCAGCCCATGTTGCCCGCGATCGGCTCGACGATCACGCAGGCGATCTCGCCCGGCCACTGCGCGAAGGCCTTCGCCGTAGCCTCGAGATCGTTGTAGGGCGCCTGCACGGTGAGCTCGGTCATCGGCGCCGGTCCGCAGGGCGAGCCCGGGATGCCGAGGGTCGCC
>CAZQMY010000672.1:0-2562 GCA_964594405.1 uncultured Spirochaetaceae bacterium
AACGTCCGTACCGCCAATCGCCTGCTGCGGCGCAGCTTCGAGTACCACCCCGACGAGTGGCGCAATCACTTCTACCTCGGCTTCAACCACTTCTTCTACCTGCTCGAGAACGAGGCCGCGGCCGATGCCCTGGAGACCGCGAGCCGAATCGAGGGCTCGCCTCTCTACCTCCCACGACTGGTCGCCCGGCTGCGCTCGCATAGCGCGGACATCGACGTCGCCGAAGTCTTCCTGGGCCAGATGATCGAGAGCACCACCGACGAGCACGCCAAGGCAGAGTATCAAGCGGGGCTGGACGAGATCGAGATCGAGAAGAAGGCGCGCTTCCTCGACCAGGCACGCGAGGCGTTCGAGCAGGCGAACGGCCGCGACATCACGAGTGTCCGCGAGCTGGTGGACCATGCGAATCCGATGCTCGGTCGGCTTCCCAGCCCCGAGCCCGATGCGCTCCCCGATGCGCTCTCGCGCGGATCCTCCTGGGAGATCGATCCCGGGACGGGTCGCATCTTCTCCACGTACCTCGGAGCGCGATACGCGATCCACCGATCCCCCCGCGAGCTCGAGCGCGCACGGAAATGGAAACGGGCCAGGGAGGCCCGGCCGACGCAAGACGCTGCAGAAGACGGCAACAGAGAGGGCAGCGATGCAAGCTGAACGACGAAACGTGATCGAAGTGGATTCGGTCGTGAAGGACTTCAGGCCAGGCTTCGGACTGCGGACCAAGAGAGTGCTGCACGACGTCTCCTTTCAGGTGGGCGAAGGCGAGATCTTCGGATTCGTCGGTCCGAACGGAGCCGGCAAGACCACCACGCTCAAGGTGATGATGGGCTTGATCCGGGCGACGTCGGGCTCGGCCCGCATCCTCGGGCACGACGTGGGCGAGACGGATTTCCGTCAGCACATCGGTTTCCTGCCCGAGAACCCCTACTTCTATACCTACCTGACGGCGCGCGAGATCCTTCACTTCTACGCCAAGCTCTCGGGCCTCGAGTCGAGCGCGCGCGCCGAGCGCGTGGACACGCTGCTCGGATGGGTCGGCCTCGAGCACGCTGCGGATGCCCGCCTCAAGACCTATTCGAAGGGCATGCTCCAGCGCACGGGCATCGCGCAGGCCCTCGTCCACGACCCGAGCGTGGTCTTCCTGGACGAGCCCATGAGCGGCCTCGATCCCATCGGTCGCAAGGAGATCCGGGACATCATCCTTCGCCTGCGTGACGAGGGGAAGAGCGTCTTCATGAACACCCACATCCTCTCGGATGTGGAGATGATCTGCGATCGCGTTGCGATCATCGTGAAGGGGCGCATCCGCTACGAGGGGCGGATCGAGGACTTCCTCGCCGAGGACGAGATGACCAGCGACGTCTGTCTGCACTCGCTCAGCGCGGAAGGGGCGAGCGCCATCGAGGAGCAGTTCGGGGTGCGATTCCGAGGCGTGGGCGACCTCCTCGAGGTGCGCGTTCGGGACAAGGAGGTGACGCCCCTGCTCGACATCGCCCTCCGATCGGGCGCCGAGGTCGTGAGCGTGAGTCAGCATCGCGTCTCGCTGGAGAGCATCTTCCTGGACGCCGTGGAGCAGGGTGACGTGAGCGACGATACGGGGAGGGTGAGCTGATGCTCGTGGCACTCAGGGTCTGGACCATCGCCGTCAACACCGTCCGTGAGGCGATCCGGAACAAGCTGCTCTATACGCTCCTCTTCTTCGCGGTGCTCGTGATCGGGACGGCGGTCTTCATCGCGAGCCTCTCCTACGTCGAGGGCGAGAGGATCATCCAGGACATCGGACTCGCGTCCATTCGCCTGTTCAGCGTGGGTATCGCCATCTTCGTCGGGATCGGACTGATCCATGGCGAGGTGGAGCGCCGGACCATCTACACGATCCTCTCCAAGCCGGTCTCGCGCACCGAGTTCCTGCTGGGGAAGTTCCTGGGGCTGCTGCTCACGGTGTGGTTGCAGCTCGTGGCCATGACGCTGGCCTTCTTCGTGGTCGTGGTCTCGACCGGCTCTACGGTGGACAGCGGGCACGCATCGGCGCTGCTCATGACCGCATTCGAGCTGATGGTCGTGGTGGCCATCGCGACCCTCTTCTCCGCGTTCACGACGCCGATGCTCGCGGCGCTCTTCACGCTGGGCATCTGGGCCACCGGCCACCTCTCGCGCGATCTGTTGCAGCTCGGTCAGCAGTCCGATCAGGAGGCGATCAAGCACGTGGCCGGCTGGCTCTACAGGATCCTGCCCGACCTGGAGATGTTCAATCTCACGATCCAGGCGGCGCACGGTCTCCCCATCGCGCCGGAGGAGATCTGGCTGCCGATCCTCTACGCTCTCGGCTACGCCACCATCATGCTCTTCATGGCCTCGTTCATCTTCCAACGACGCGACTTGAAGTAGGTCCCGCACGCTCGGCGGCGGGGGACGGAATCCCATCGATGACGATCAGCGTGGAGCCGACCTTCCTCTACGTCTGCGCCTTGCTCTTCGGTCTGACGATCGGATCCTTCCTCAACGTCGTGATCCACCGACTGCCGGAGGGGGCTTCGGTGGTGCGCCCGGCATCACATTGCC
>CAZQMY010000673.1:0-2559 GCA_964594405.1 uncultured Spirochaetaceae bacterium
AGTCGCACTGGTGTTAGGCGAGAAGGGAACTGGTGCAGGATATCGATGAGCTCGCCCTCGACCGCAATGCAGGCCAGGATCGACCTGGTGGATCCGGCACGATTCCTCACGGGCCTGGACCCGGTCGTGATCGGGACCATCATCTCCTCGGCCGCCGATGTGGCATTGATCCTCGAGGATGGTGTGATCCAGGACGTCGCGGTCGGCAGCTCGGAGCTGGCGTCTGCCGGCTACGAGCGCGATTGGCGCGGCCGCCCATGGATCGACACCGTCACCCTCGAGAGCCGCCCGAAGATCGAGGAGCTCCTCGGTGCGCACTCGCGGCGGTGGCGCGAGGTCAACCACGTCTCCGCCGCCGGCGCCGAGCTTCCGATCCGGTACACCGCCGTGGGCATGGGCGTGTCCGAGCGCATGGTCGCGTTCGGACGCGATCTCCGCTCGCTCGCCCGCCTGCAGCAGCGGCTGGTGGAGGCCCACCAGGACCTCGAGCGCGACTACGCGCGCCTGCGCGAGGCCGAGACCCGCTACCGGACCCTCTTCGAGGCGGTCTCGGAGCCGGTGCTCGTAGTCGACGCGATCTCCCGGCTCGTCCAGGAGGCCAACCCGGCTGCCGGGCGTTCCTTGGGGCGTTCGGCGGCGGCGCTGGCGGGGCAGGCCCTGGCCGACCTCTTCGACGACGCCTCGCGCGAGGGGGTCGATCGTGCCATCAGCGACGCCTTCGCAACCGGCGAAGCCACGGGGATCGCCGTGCGGACCCAGACGGGTGAAACCTTCTCACTGGCCTGCTCGGCCTTCCGGCACGACCGATCCACGAGTTTGATCGTCCGACTCGGCGGCGAGAGCGGCGCCGTGGTGATCGATGCGGGGGCGAGCGATGGGGCGGTCCTCGAGGCGCTGCCGGACGGGCTCGTGGTGGTCGGCCCCGATCTCCGCATCCTCTCTGCCAACGGCGCCTTCGCCGAGATGACCCACCTAGTCCATCGCGGCCAACCGATCGGGGCGAGTCTCGGGGACTTCGTCGGTCGCTCCGCCACCGACCTCAACGTACTGATCTCGAATCTGAAGAACCACGGGGTCGTGCGCAACTTCAACACGGTCGTCAGAGATCGCTTCGGCCAGGAAGACGACGTGGAGATCTCGGCCGTCTCGGCGACGCATCAGGGTCGGCCGGCCTATGGGCTCTCGATCCGTGCGGTGGCGCGGCGTCTCCGCACCACGCCGAAGATGGACGAGAACCTCCCGAGCTCGGCCGAGCAGCTCACGGGACTGGTGGGTCGGATGCCGCTCCGCGAGATCGTTCGCCAGTCCACGGACTTCATCGAGCGGCTCTGCATCGAGGCCGCGCTCGAGATCACCAACAACAATCGGGCGTCGGCGTCCGAGATGCTCGGGCTGAGCCGACAGGGGCTCTACTCGAAGCTCAGGCGATTCGGGCTCGACGAGTAGGCGCCCGCTCCAGCAGGGAACACAGGAAGAAGATGATCGGGAACGACACTGCGAAGCCTCTCGGGTGGTGGGGCGTCATCCGACTCGGCCTCGTCCAGACGGCGCTGGGCGCGATCGTGATCCTCACGACCTCGACGCTGAACCGCGTGATGGTCGTCGAGCTCGCTCTGCCGGCGGTGCTTCCCGGGGCGCTGGTCGGATGGCACTACGCGGTGCAGCTCTCGCGGCCACGTTGGGGTCATGGCTCCGACACGGGGGGCCGGCGCGTACCGTGGATCGTGGGCGGTGTGGCCCTGCTCGGTCTCGGCGCCATCCTGGCCGCCGGCGCGACCGCGATGATGGGCTGGTGGCTCAGCGCCGGCGTGCTCACCGCTGTCCTCGCCTTTCTTCTGATCGGGATCGGCGTCGGCGCCAGCGGCACGAACCTGCTCGCCCTGCTGGCGGCACGCACGGAGCCTTCGCGAAAGGCCGCGGCGGCCGCGATCGTCTGGATCATGATGATCTCGGGGTTCATCCTCACGGCAGCGACCGCTGGGCACTTCCTCGAGCCCTTCTCCATGACGCGGCTCGTCGGCGTGACGGCCGCGGTGTCGACCGTGGCGCTCGTCGTCACGGCGCTCGCCGTTCGTGGCATCGAGCGGAGGCCCGATGCGCTGGCTCGACCGGCCGCAGAGCCCGAGGGCGAGGCGACATCCTTCCGCCGTGCCCTGGAAGAGACGTGGAGCGAGCCGCAGTCGCGGCGCTTCACGATCTTCGTCTTCGTCTCGATTCTCTCCTACAGCGCTCAGGATCTGATCCTCGAGCCCTTTGCCGGCTTCATCCATGGCTATTCACCGGGCGAGTCGACACAGCTGGCCGGAATCCAGAATGGCGGTGTATTGGCCGGAATGATCGTCACGGCCATCGTGGGGACGACCGTCGGTCGCTCGCGAGCGCGCTTCATGCGGCTCTGGACCGTTGGCGGATGTCTCGCCTCGGCCGCGGCCCTCGCGGCCCTGGCCTTCGGTGCCACTGAGGGAGCGTCGTGGCCGCTGCAGCAGAACGTCTTCGCCCTGGGGCTCGCCAACGGCGCCTTCGCGGTGGCGGCGATCGGCTCGATGATGGCGCTGGCCA